>CAZEHQ010000043.1:0-22715 GCA_964512165.1 uncultured Gemmatimonadaceae bacterium
TGTTGACCGCCGCCAGCGGGGTGGGCCAGGCGTTCTGGAAGTCGGCGCCGGCCACGCTCAGGCGGATGCGGTGGCCCTTCTCGAAGAGGTAGGAGACGTACTTCATCTCGATGCGCAGCTCGTAGACCTTCCCCGGCTCCATCGGCTCGGGACTCGAGTGGGAGCCGCGGTGGGACCCGAGCAGGCCGCCGTCGGTCAGCCACTTGGAGGTGCCGTCCGGGGCGACGTCGGTGAGCTTCACGTGGAAACAGGCGGTCTCCGCGCTGGATGAGACGTGCAGCACGGCCACCGGAATGCCGGTGACCTCCAGGTCCCCCTCCAGCGGCGGGGTGGTCCAGGTCAGCGACAGGGCCTCGTCCAGGCGCTGGTCGACCGGCATGGCCCACGGCATGATCCCGCCGCCCCAGTAGATGCCGGCGGTGATCCCGACGGCCGGGTTGTAGGTGTACTCCCTCACGGAGTTCTCGCAGTCCGGAGCCTCGCGGCCGAGCTCTCCACCGGGGTGGAAGTAGAAGGGGATCTCCCGGTTTCGCGCCGGGGGCCACTCCTCCTCCGATCTCCAGAACCCGGCGTCCTCGAGGTACATGTGCGCGGCCGGCTCCTTGTACTTGCGAACGAAGAGGGAGACCGCGGGCTCATCCATCACGCCGGTCTCCTCCCCCTT
This sequence comes from uncultured Gemmatimonadaceae bacterium, assembly GCA_964512165.1. GTDB lineage: Bacteria > Latescibacterota > UBA2968 > UBA8231 > UBA8231 > UBA8231. Next base: position 665 of record CAZEHQ010000043.1, read on the forward strand.
CAGCCAGCGGTCGTACCACTTCAGCATCTCGTGGCGGAAGTCGATCCGGGGACCGGGCAGGGCCTCTTCGGGCCAGTAGTGGCCCCACGGTCCCAGCAGGATCTTCTTCGGGACGTCGAGCCGGGAGAAGGCCCGCAGGATCGGGGTGGGGTAGGGATCGGCCCAGCCGCACCAGAACAGCACCGGCACCTCGACGCGGCCGTAGTCCGGCTCCAGGGAACGCTCCTGCCAGTACGGTCCCTGCAGCGGATGGGTGATGTAACCGAGGCCCCAGGGGACGTTGCTCTCCAGGCGCTCCTGCCACAACTCCTCCCACAGGGGGCCGGCGATCTCCGCGTCGGGGGGCGCGAAGTTGTAGGCCGTCATCAACGGCGAGTAACTGTCGAACATGTAGGGGCGGATCGAGCCGCCGGGATGGGTCCAGTCGAGGTAGACGTCGGTGTTCGATGAGCCCATCACCAGGGTCTTGAGATGGGGCGGCCTCTGGGCCGCCACCTGCCACTGCACGACGCCGCCGAAGGACATGCCCCACATGCCCACGGCGCCGCTGCACCACGGCTGGGCGGCGGCCCACTCCACCGCCTCGTACCCGTCCCGCCGTTCCCGCTCCGAGTAGATGTCGGTGGTCGAGCCCCCCGAGTTCCCGGTGCCGCGGGCGTCGAAGGAAACGACCGCGTAGCCCCGGCGGGCGAACCAGGCGGGTCCGTGCCGGCGGTGGTCGTAGCCGCTCTCGGAGACGCCGGCTTCGATCCCGGGCAGCCGGCGGTAGGGGTTGTACGCGACGATCGCCGGAAACTCCCCGGACGCGTCGGGGCGGGCGACCACGGCCGCCAGCTCGACCCCGTCGCCCATGGGCATGCGCACCCGGCGGTCCAGTCTCACCTCGTATTCCGGCCGGGAAACGGGCCGGCTGCGTTCAGTCATGTCATCCTCCGCTCGCGCGGCAACCTAGGCGGGTCCCCCGGGGCTGTCCATATTCCTGCAACCCTGCGCGGGCGCGGCTTCGGTGCCTTGACAGGGATTCCCAATGCCCCCTTTGCTCTCTTGCATGGGTATGTCATCTGCACAAGCCAGCTTTGGGATTCGCAACGAGAACCCGGGCGACGCTCCCGCCATCCGGCATGTTCACGCGAGGGCATTCGACGGAGTCGACGGACGGTACGAGCAGAGGCTGGTCGATGTGCTCCGTGACGCGGACCGAGTCACCTCGTCCCTGGTTGCGGTCCTCGAAGACCGGGTCGTGGGACACGTCCTCTTCTCTCCGGTGACCTTCGATCCACCTCTGGCGGAGGCTCGATGGGCAGCCCTCGGGCCGCTTGGTGTGTTGCCTGAGCACCAAGGCTGCGGCATCGGGTCGCGGCTGGTGCGACGAGGGCTCGATCGATGCCGGTCCAGGGGGTGCGACGGCGTCGTACTCCTGGGGTCGCCGCAGTACTACTCGCGGTTCGGGTTCGTTCAGGCGAGCGACCATGGACTGACGAGTGAGTTTGGAGGTGGCCCGGCCTTCCAGGCCGCCGAACTGCGGCGAGGCGCGTTGGATGAGACCGGCGGCAAGGTCCTCTACGCACCCGAGTTCAGAGAACTCCTGGAGCAATAGCGGCCCCCGGTGGAATCCTCAGAGGACTGAGCAACGGGATGCCCAAGGCCATGGGGAAGTACCTGCCGATCGCCCTGCTCGCCTGCTGTACGCCCGCACTCGCGCTGGACCCGTCTGCCCTCGCGGCACTGCTCGAGGATGCCCGCGAGGAGATGAAGATGCCCGGGCTGCGTGCCGCCGTGCGCTTTGCCGACGGCCGCATCGTGCGCGCCTCCGTGGGCCTCGCCGACGTGGAAGAGGAGATCGCACTCGACGACACGGTGGGCATGCCCGGCGGCAGCACCGGCAAGACCTTCGTCGCGGCGCTCACGATGCTGCTGGTGGAGGACGGCGTGCTCGCCCTCGACGACCCGGCCTCGAAGTGGCTGGACGACGCGGCCTGGTACGAGAAGGTGCCCAACTCTCAGGACATCCGCGTCCATCACTTGTTGTCGCATTCCGCCGGTATCGGCGATTACCCGCGCTCGACCCGCTATCGGCTGAAATCGATCTATCGCGCGATCCGCCGCGGCACGATCCGCTTCGAGCCGGAGGAGCTGATCGCCTTCGCCGGGCGGAAACCCCTGTTCCCGGTGGGAGAGGGGTTCTCGTACACCGACTCCGGATACCTCGTCCTCGGACGCCTGATCGAGGCGGCCACGGGCCGCGAGTACTACGATCTGCTCCGGGAGCGCATCCTCGAGCCGCAGGGCCTGCACCAGATCGGCCTTCAGGACCGGTCCGTCCTGCCGGACATCACGCCCGGCTACATGCACGGGGCCCGCAACCTGAGGAGGGACGGCACCATGAAGATCGATCCGTCCTCCGAGTGGACCGGCGGCGGGCTCACCACGAATCCGACGATGCTCGTCGAGTTCTACGGCGCTCTGACCGAGGGCCGCATCGTGAAGCCGGAGAGCTTCGCCCGGATGCTGGAAGGCGGCTGGCGCAACCCGGCCACGCCCGACTGGCACTACGGCTTCGGACTCTTCGTGTACGACGGCGGGGTGAGCTTCGGCCACGGCGGCCTGTGGCCCGGCTACCGCACCCACGTGACCCACTACGCATCTCGGGGGGTGACGATCGCCGTGCAGACCAACCGCGACGGGCGCCTCGACATGCAGTCGCTGGTGAGACGCATCGCAAGGGAGGAGTGATGGAGAGACTGGAACGGGACGAGGAGCCGGCCTGGCGCAGCGACGTGGCCTGAGAGGAGGATTCCTACATGGCAAGCCAGTTTCTCATCGACGGCGACCTCTTCGTCGAAGTGGTGGACAACGACGACGGCGGCGGTATTCCGCAGAAGCGGGTCGAAGTGCTCTCCCGCGCGAACAAGCAAGGGCGATTCGACGACGTCGCTTTCCCCTTTGAACGGGCGAACGGCTACAACGGTGTGCGTCAGCTCTACAGCCGGCACGGCCCAAGGGAGAACATCTTCCGGTCATCGTATTCCAGCAGCCTCAACTTCGAGTTCGTCTACGACCGGACCGGCCGGTCGATGATCCCCCGTTGGCTCGGGGGCAAGCTCGGGACCCCACCGACGCCGAACCAGCTCACCCGGCTCAACGACAACTCGGTGCAGCTGACGACCTCCATACCCGAACCGCGCCGCATCGAAGTCAGCACGATCTTCACCCTCGTTGCACCTCACTACATCGATATGGAAACCACGTGCGTCGCTCATCCCGGCTCCTTCGAGGGGGATTGGCTTGGGCTGTTCTGGGCGAGCTACATCCACGAGCCCGAGGACAAGAACACCTGTTTCCTCGGCCGCAGGGACAGCAGTGGCCCGGAAGAGTGGGTCGAGTCGTTGGCGGAGCAACCGGCGCACGGGCCGGTCTTCGCGAGTGAAGCGGATCCCCTGGTCGAGGGCGAGCCCGATCCACGGGGCCGGTTGTTCCACAACATCCGCCCCGCCCGGTACGTCCATCCGTTCTTCTACGGGCGCTGGCGGAACATGATGCTCCAGATGATGCTCAGGAGCACCGAGTCCCTTCGCTTCGCCGTCGCGCCGGGAGGCGGCGGACGGTACAATCCGGCGTGGGACTTGTCCATCCTCATCAGGGATTGTCAACCGCTGACCGAGTATGGCTACAGTGCCCGCGTGGTCTTCAAGCCCTTTGTGAGCGGCGAGGACGCGTGGGCGGAGTACCGGAACTGGGCGGACGCTTAGGCGGTGGCTTCCGCCAGGGAGACCGTCCTGTGCTCCCTGGCCGAGACCGAGACGGCTTCGGCGATCTCCACATCGAGCAGGGCATCTTCCGGCGGATTGCAGCCCTCGCGGCGGTTCTCCAGGGCATCCAGGAACGCGGCTGCCTGCCGGACAAAGGGTGACGGATCGCTCGCGAAGGAGCGGACCTCGGAGCGGCCCCCGCGGAAAACGGTGATGGAGTCCTGGCCGGGAGGGGTATCTGCATTGGGCAGGACGCCGCCCTCGGCGCAGATGAACCGCGGCTGCGGATCGGGCATGCCCTGCGGGCCGATGTAGCTTGCCGTCGCGGACGCGAAGGCCCCGCCCTCGAAGGCGATGAGGGCGCCGCAGGTCTCCTCCTCGACATGGCCGGGAGCGGTGTTCCGCACCCGGTTGGCCAGGGCGGAAACGGTGGTGGGCCGGCCGAGGATCCAGCGGACGGCATTGAGATAGCAGTAGCTCATGTGGGTCAGGGGCATCCCGCCGCTCGCCTCCTGATCGTAGTACCAGGCGCCCGGGTCCGCGTTCCAGAGGGCCATGGTGACGGCCATCACCGGGGGGCCCAGTTCCCCTCCCGTCACCAGGCGCCGGATCTCCTCCCAGGCCGGATCGTAACGGCGCTGGAACCCGGCCTCCACGATCCGGCGGTTCCGCGTGGCTGCTTCGACGATGCGGCGCCCACTCTCCACGCCCGCAGCCAGACATCCGCCCACGAGGAGGTCATAGCCGGTATCCAGCGCCCAGAGGGAGACTTCATCCTGCACGCAATGGGGAACCTCGATCAGGATCGCGTCCGGTGCGGTCTCTGCCAAACGGCGAAAGTCGTCGCAGAAAACGCCGCACCCCAACTCGGCCGCGCAGCTCTCGGCACGCTCTGCGCGGCGGGCGGCGACACCGCAGATCTCGGCACGGCCGGTGTCCAGGAACGCCTGGCCCCGTGTCCGCGCCATGTTCCCGGCCCCCACGATCGCGATCCGCCGTTTTGGCACGGGGATCAGTCCACCCTCCAGCTGTGGGACCGGATGTGGCGGATCCGGTCCTCGCCGTGCCAGTAGTACGTGGTGAAGATCGACCCGTCCGGTAACTGCACCGAGCTCGGGTAGCCCATGTCGTGGTCCAGGCCGTCGTCGCGCAGCACGATCTCACCGTCCACGTCCCAGGTCCTGCCGCCGTCCTCGCTGAGGCACGCCCTGATGCCATGGGGCTCGCGTCTGTGGCCGTAGGTGGCCAGGACCCGCCCGTCGTCGAGCAGCAGGAGGTCCATGGGGCTGCTGCCCCGGCAGTGGATCGGTGTCTCCTCCGGCTCGCTCCACGAACGGCCGCCGTCCTCGGAGCGCGACACGTGGAAGTTCGCCTCCTGGGTGCGCAGCCCGGCCAGCACCCTGCCGTCGCCCAGGGAAAGGATGCGCAGCTCGGCGAAGGTCAGGCCACCGTCGCCGGGTGTGACGATGCCGTGGCGCTGCCAGGTTTCGCCGCCGTCCGCGGACCGCATGACCCACACGGCCCTGGCCCAACCGTTCAGCGGCCCGTCCATGGGCATGAGGATCGAGCCGTCGTCGAGCTCGACGACCCGGCCCGCCGTGCCCGCGCGCTCGCGGAGCATCTTCGCCGGCTCCCAGGTGTACCCGTCGTCCCTGGACATGGCCGTGTACACGCCTTCGTTGACCCTGGCGAGGCCCTGCTGCTCGTCCTCGCCGTAGCTGCAGGAATCCCGGAACCCCTCCGGCAGCTCTCCGATGGGCGCGAATATCCATCGGAAGTTGTTGACGATCAGCGAGCCGTCGGCGATCCGGGCGATGGCGCACCCGTTCCCGGCGTACGAGTGGGGCGTTACCTGCGAGTGCCAGGTCTCCCCGCCGTCGGTGGAGCGCACCATCGACGTGCGTGTCGTGGGGTCCGCGTGGGTGACGCGGCCTCGCCACAGAGCCTCGCGGAAGACCACGACGAGATCCCCACTGGCCAGCAGGCACACCATGTTGATCGGCCCACAGTACGACGTCTCGTTGCGGTAGACGATACCCATGCTCACCTCCGCGACAGAAGGTAGTGTCCACTGGGACTCGACGCGCTGTCTGCTCCCTTCCCGCAGGCTGGACGGTTCGCGGGCAGCCGGATACATTCCAGGCCCCTCGTTCATCAAGGAGCATCTTGTCGACCAGCCGGACATTTCGGGGTGGGTGACGCCGACCGCAACCGGTGGGTGGCCCTGACCCTGGTGGCCGTCGTTGCCTGCGGGGTGTACGCCAACTCGCTGGGCAACGAGCTGGTCTACGACGACCGCAAGCTGATCCCCGCCAACGAGCTGATGCACGACCCGTGGCGCCTGGACCGGATCCTGGCCGGCCGCTACTGGGGCGAGATCCTCCACTCCCACCACTACCGCCCCCTCACGGTCTGGACCCTGGCGCTCAACTTCTGGACCAACGAGTCCCTGGGGCTGCCCGGCGCGCACGCCGTCGGGTTCCACCTGGTCAATGCCGCGCTCCACGCCGGGGCCAGCTGCGCGCTCCTCTTGCTGGCACTGCGGCTGGGCCTTGCCTTCCCCGCCTCTCTCGCCGCCGCCCTGCTCTTTGCCGCGCATCCGGTGCACACCGAGGCGGTGGCCTTCATCACCGGTCGAGCCGAGCCCCTCGCCATGGTGCTGGGTGCGTCCTTCCTGCTCCTGCACCGCCGCGGGAAGTGGATCGGGGCCGGCGCGCTTTTCGGGCTCTCCCTGCTGAGCAAGGAGTCGGCCGCCGCCTGGCTCTTCGCAGCCCTGTGGCTGGACGTCTGCACCGGGCAGTCGGTGAAGGCGCGCTGGCGGGTCTACGGCGGCTACGTCCTGGTCCTGGTGGGCTGGCTGCTTCTGCGCCAGGCGGTCCTCGGTCCCACCGACAGCCAGATCCATGCGCTCGACAATCCCCTGGTGGATGCCACGCTTCCGGAGAGAGTGCTGACGGCTGCCTCCGTGCAGTTCGCCTACCTGCGGCTGCTGGTCTGGCCCCTGGGGCTCTCCTCGGACTACTCCCATGCGCAGATCCCGCTGGTGAGCGGTCCGCTGGACGGGGGAGCGGCCGGTTTCCTGGCGGTCGTGGTCATCGCCGCCGCGGCGGCCTGGCGCCTGCGGCATCGGTCGCCGATGGTCGCCTTCGGGGTGGGGAGCTATGCGATCCTGGCGGCGCCGACGAGCAATTTCCTGGTGCTGGTGCCGACGATCATGGGGGAACGGCTGATCTACGCCCCATCCGCCGTGTTCTGCGTGCTGCCGGGTTGGGGCCTCTGGCGGCTGGCCCGGCGCCGGGGCCGGGGAGTCTGGGCAGGAGGTCTGGTATTGCTGTGCGCCTATGCGGCTCTGACGGTGGCGCGCAACGCCAACTGGGCCGACGGCGAGAGCTTCTACCGGGCGCAGATCCAATCCGCCCCCCGCAGCGCCCGGGCGCACCTGGGGATGGGACGGATGCACGCGGAGGCCGGCCGTCTCGACAGTGCCGCGGCCTACAACCGCTCCGCTCTGGAGATTTATCCCGACTACGCGATGGCCTGGCACAATCTGGGGCTTGTGCAGGTCCGACAGGAGGCCTGGGACGAGGCTCGCCGTTCCTTCGGTCGGGCGGTGGCTCTCGAACCGGCGTACCTGAAGGCCTGGTACAACCTGGGCGGGGTCCATCTGCAGCGGGGTTCGTGGTCCGGGGCCCTGCAGGCGTTCGAGCAGATCCTGGCCCTGGACCCGGAGAATGCCGGCGCCTGGAACGGTGTGGGCGTGGTCCGCATTCGCCAAGGCCAGCTGAACGAGGCGGCGCGGGCTTTTCGCCGGGCGCTGGCGGCCGATCCCGATCACGCGCAGGCCCGGTACTACCTGGCGCAGGTGCGCGAGCGGGTGCGCCAGCGATAGCGGAACGTCGTCAGGGGCGCGCGGCCCCCATGCCCGGGCGTCAGGCGGCCAGCAGGCTCAGGGCTTCACAACGGGTTCCGCCCCTGGCGCCTTGACAGGGTACCGGGCAGAAACCCTCTTATCACGCCCCTTCGCCTCAAAGGTCCGGCTCCAACAGGAAAGGCTCATGCTCACACAGATCGACTATGTCGTGATCGCCGTGTACGCCGCTTTGATGGCCTGGATCGGAATCCTGGCGAGGCGGAAGTCGGGCAATGTGGAACAGTACTTCGTGGCGGGCCACGGGCTGCCCTGGTGGATGGCGGCCATCTCCCACCACGTCTCGGGGTACAGCGCGGTCGTCTTCGTCGGTTTCGCCGGCCGCGCGGCGGTCACGGGGTTCAGCATGTGGACCCTGTTCTCCCTCGGTGTGTTCGTGGCGCTGGTGATCGGATGCCTCATCTGGGCTCCGAGATGGTCCCGGCTGCAGGTCCTGACGCCGGTGGAATACCTGGAAGAGCGCTACGGCAATTCCGTGAGAGGTCTGATCGCGGTGGCCGGCATTCTCCTCAAGTTCATCGACCTCGGCCTCAAGCTCTTCGCGATCTCGATCATCGTCCACGTGGTCACCGGCTGGGCGGTGCTGCCTGTCATCATCGTCTCGGGCCTGATCACCATCGCCTACGTCTTCATCGGCGGGCTGTGGGCCACGGTACTCACGGACCTGGTGCAGTTCGTCGTGCAGCTCGTCATGAGTCTGGCCGTGCTGTTCATCGCCCTGGACATGGTGGGCGGCTGGAACGCCATGTGGGACAGCCTGCCCCAGGAGCGCTCGGCGTTCTTCAACCCCTCCGAGGGGATCAGCGTGAGTTTCTGGCTGGTGTACCTGGTGGTGATCATTCTCAGCTACAACGGGGGTACCTGGGGGCTGGCGCAGCGATTCGTGTCCGTGGAAAAGCCGAGGAACGCCCAGAAGGCGGCGCTCCTGTCGTCGATCCTCTACCTGCTCTATCCCATTGTCATCTTCGTCCCGGCGTGGGCGGCGCCGCTGCTGTTGCCCGAGCACTTCGATCCCGCCACCCTTCAGCCGGTGGCCGGCTTCGATCTCGATCAGACGTATATCCTGGTCACACAGAAAATCCTCTCGGCCCTCGCCCCGGGCCTGATCGGACTGCTGGTGTGCTCCATGTTCGCGGCGACCATGTCCATGATCGACAGCGACATCAACGCCCTGGCCGCGGTCTTCACCAAGGACTTCTACCAGCGCAACTTCAGACCCGAGATCGACGATCGGGCGTTGCTCAGGGCGGGGATGGCCATGACCGCCATCTTCGGTCTGGCTGTCGTCGCGACCGCCGTGGTGATCTCCCAGAGTCCGGGGATGAACAAGGTCTTCAAGATGACCGTCGAGCTCTTCGGCGGCCTCCTGTCACCCATCGCCATCCCGTTGATGTTCGGGATGATCTGGAAGCGCCCGACCGCCCGGGGCGCGATCCTGTCGTTCATCGGTGGTGTGGCCACCTATTTCATCATGAGACAGTTCACCGATGAATTCGCGATCTACACGGGTGTGGAACTCCTGGTGGCGCTGACCATCTACTTCGGCGAGGGGTACCTCTCCAGGCGCAGCGAGGAGAAGGAGGCGGAGGTGAGGGCGCTGTTCGAGAGAATCGAGAGCTGAAGCCGCGGCGCCTGGTGAGCGGCCCTGCCCTGCAACGCGCCCCCGCGGAGGCTGTTGCGCTGGCCGCCCTGCTGAGCCTGTGGCCGTGGGGATGCGCGCCCGAGCCGGCAGCCGAGCGCCTGGCCGAGACGCCGAGGCATACCGTGCGCTTTGCGGATGTCACCGAAGCGGCGGGGCTGGACTTCGTCCACGTCTCCGGCGGCCCGGAGCAGCGCTTCATCCTGGAAGCCATGGGCTCGGGGGTGGCCTTCTTCGATGCCGACGGCGATGGCTGGCTGGATCTGTTCGCCGTCAACGGCACCCGCACCGAGGGCGCGCCCGAGACGGGCAACCGCCTGTGGCGCAATCTTCCGGCCGACGGCGGTCGTTCCTTCGAGGATGTCACCGAGGCCGCCGGGTTGGCGCGCACGGGTTGGGGCATGGGCTGCGCGACGGCCGACTCCGACAACGACGGCGACCTCGACCTCTACCTCACCTACTGGGGGCCGAACGTCCTCTACCGCAACGAGGGGGACGGCACCTTCACAGCCATCGAGGCGGGCGCCGAGGACCGGCGCTGGGGGACCAGTGCCGCCTTCGGCGATCTCGACTCCGACGGCTGGCTCGATCTCTACGTGGCCAACTACCTGGTCTTCGACCTGGACAACCCCCCCGCCGGCGGTGAGCCATGCAGCGGCTGGAAGGGCCTGCCCGTGTTCTGCGGGCCCCACGGGTTGGACGGCCAGGCCGACGTGCTCTATCGCAACCAGGGAGACGGCACCTTTGCCGATGTGAGCGCGGCGACGGGAATCGACCAGCCCACCCACCTCGGCCTCGGTGTGCTCTTCACCGACTACGACGGAGATGGAGACCCGGACATCTACGTCGCCAACGACTCGACCCCCAACCTGCTCTACCGCAACGACGGCGACTGGCGGCTGCGCGAGGTCGGCGCCCTGGCCGGTGTGGCCTACAGCGAGGATGGGCGCCCCCAGGCCGGCATGGGGACCGACAGCGGCGACTACGACAACGACGGCGACCTGGATCTCCTGGTCACCAACTTCTCCGACGATGTCAACACTTTGTACGAGAACCTGGGAAAGGGCTCCTTTGCCGATGCGACCTACGCGGCGGGCCTCGGGGGCGCCGTGCGGCCTTTCCTGGGATGGAGCACCGCCCTGGCCGACTTCGACCTGGACGGCTGGCTCGATCTGTTCGTCGCCAACGGACACCTCTACCCCCAGCTCGAAGCCCGTCCCCTCGGGCTCAGCTACCGCCAGCGCAACCTGCTCTACTGGAACCGGGAGGGCGTCTTCGCCCTGGCCGACCCGGCGGGTCTGCAGGCCGAGCAGGTCAGCCGGGGCACCGCCTTCGGCGACTACGACAACGACGGCGACCTCGACCTGGCGGTGAACAACCTCAACGACCGCCTGGCCCTGCTGCGCAACGACGGCGGCAACCGCAACGACTGGGTGGGTCTGGATCTCATCGCCGCGCCGGGGGAGTCCGCCGAAGGAGCCCGAGTGCGCCTCCAGGCGGAGGGGCGGGCGCTCGTGCGGGAGGCCAAGCGCGGCTATGGCTACCTGTCGGCCAACGACGGCCGCGTGCTCTTCGGGCTGGGAGAGCTGGCGCAGGTGGGCAGGATCGAGGTCCACTGGCCGTCGGGGCGGGTGCAGATCGTGGAAGATCCTCCCCTCCGGCGCTACCTCGTCCTGCGCGAGGGCGAGGAGGGGGAGATCGCCCACTACAGCCGCCGGGTGTCGCCGCCGGTGGTGGAAGTGGAACCGGCGCCGCGGAGCGCACGTGCGGACTCCATCGAGGAGGTGGCCTTCCGCCCGGACTGGACGGCGGAGGAGTACTACGAGCGCGCCACCGCGCTCTACAAGGAGGGCCGCTATCGCGAGGTCGTGGCCCTGGTGCGGCCGGCGCTGAGGCACTATCCGGAGGCGGTGCGGCTGCACTACGCCGCCGGCGTGGCCCTCTACTCGGGACTGGGGCGCTACGCGGAGGCGGTGGAGGTGCTGGAGCGGGCTGCGGCACAGGATACCGCGGTCGTCGAGGTGGCCCGGTTGCTGGGGGTCGCCTATCTCCATCTCAACCAGCCCGCCAGGGCCGCGGCGACCCTGGCGAGGGCGGCGGCCCTGGCGCCCGGGGACTGGGAGACCCACTACCGCCTCGGTCTGGCCCGCAACCACCTCGGCGACGGCGAGGCGGCGATCGCCGCCTTGGCCCGGGCGCGGGAACTGGCGCCCCGGGAGCCGATGCCCTACCTCGACCTGGCGCGGACCTACCAGCGGCTGGGCAAGGAGCAGGCGGCCAACCAGGCCCTGCGCCAGTTCGAAGCGCTGCAACCTCTCAAGCAGGAGATCGACCGCTATCGCCAGGCCGTCCGCGTCGACCCCGCGCACCCGGGGGCCTGGTCGAAGCTGGGGCTGGCCCTGGCGGGGGCCGGCCGCCTGACCGAAGCGCAGGAGGCCCTGCAGCGCTCGCTGGAGCTGGCATCGGACGCCGAGACGTACACGAATCTGGCCAATGTCCTGTTGCGCCGGAACGAGATCGAGGCGGCCATGTCTCACTACGGCCGCGCGCTGGCGCAGGATGCGGAGCTGGCCGAGGCCCACTACGGCCTGGGGATGGCCCGTTACGCGCGTGGTGATTCGGCGCAGGCCCTGGGCTCGCTGCGCCGGGCGCTGGCCCTGCGCCCCGACTTTCCGAGGGCCCACATCAATACAGGGGTCCTGCTCGAGGAGCAGGGCCGTCAGGCCGAAGCGCTGCACCACTTCCGCCGCGCCGTCGAGCTGGTTCCCGACGATGCCCGGGCCCTCAACAACCTGGTCATCGCCCTGGCGCGGGCCGGGCGCGTCGACGAGGCGCGCCAGCTGCTGGAGCAGGCTCAGGCCCGGCAGGTGAGCCTGCCGCTGGCCCGCAGGACGCTGGTGCGGACCCTGCTGGGGCTGGCCCGGGCCCGGGCCCGGCAGGGGGAGTGGTCCGCCGCCGCGGCCATCCAGCAGCAGGCCATCGACCTGACGCCGGTGAAGCTGCGGGGGCCGATGCTGGAGCAGCTGTCGGCCTATGAATCGAGGGCGGAGTAGCAGCTGATGCGGCAGATGCAGCGATCCGTCGGAGATGCGGGGACGTCCACCGGCCGCCGGGCGCGGATCTTCACGGCTCCAAGGGTATGGGCCATGGTTCACCAATCTGTCTATGTTCAGGCGCCATGACGCGACTGAACCTGCGTGTCCGCTACTTCCAGGACAGCACACCCGCCGATGTGCCGTGCCGCGAGACCGCCTTCATCCGCCGCGAGCTCGACATGCCCCTGCCGGTCGAGGAGACCGCGCTGGTCCTCGTCGATCTGTGGAACGTGCACTTCATCGAGAGCTGGATGGAGAGGGCCGCACGGATCACGGTTGACTGCATCGCGCCGGTGCTGGACGCGGCGCGGCGGGTGGGCCTGACCATCGTACACGCCCCTTCGCCGCCGGTGGCGGAGCAGTTCCCGCAGCTCCGCCGGCACAAGCCGCCCGAACCGTCCGCCGCGCCCACGTGGCCGCCCGCCGCTTTCCGCAGCCGGGAGGGCGACCATGCCGTCTACCGCGGCCCTCGCAGTCAGCCGCCGGGTATCGGCCTGCACTGGGACGAGCTGGCGCCGCAGCTCTCCGTCTCTCCCGCCATCGATGTGCAGCCCGAGGAGTTCGTCATCGCCACGGGGCCGCAGTTGCACGAGCTGCTGGAGGAGCGGCGGATCCTGCATCTGCTCTATGCCGGCTTCGCAACGAACTGGTGCGTGCTGGGCAGGGACTACGGCATCCGCGCCATGGGGCGGTACGGCTACAACATCGTGCTGCTCCGCGACGCCACGACCGGGGTGGAGTTTCCCGACACCTACGATGAGTTGCTCACCACGGAGATCTCCATCCGGGAAGTGGAGCAGCAGTACGGCTTCAGCGCATCGAACGAGGATTTCCTCGGGGCCGTTGAACGGGCCTCGGCATGAAGTGGGGTCCGTGAAGCGCGCCGCCCTCCTGTCGGCGCTCCTGTGGTGCGGCCTGGCCGTGCCGGTCTCCTCCCAGATCGTGCATGTGTGGGACCTGGCCGATACCGCCCAGGCGGGGCAGTTCACGGTGTACAACCCCGACGTCAACGATGCCGAGTTCGGGACCCCCATCACCGCGGGCGATCTCGATGGCGACGGGCGTGACGACCTGGTGATCTCGGCCATGGCCGGCGATGGCCCCGCCAACGACCGCCACAACTCCGGCGAAGTGGCCGTCTGCTTCCGCACCCTGCCATCGGGGGGCGGCCTGGACCTGGCCGCCGACCCCGAGGACGTGGTCACCCTGTACGGCGAGGCCAGCCGCGACCTCTTCGGCATCAAGACCCATACAGAGGATCTCGTGGGCGACGGCCGCGCGGACCTGCTCGTGGGCGCCTTCTACGCCGATGCGCCAGAGCGCGCCGACGCCGGCAAGCTCTACCTGTTCTCGGCCGAGCTCATCGCCCGGCTGCGCACCGCGGGCGGGCGGCTGGATCTGGCCCAACGCCCCTGGCCCGAGGGGTTGAGCGTCGTCACCGGCGCCGAGGCCAACGGCCGCCTGGGCGTCTGGATGACCGCCGGCGACATCGACGGCGACGGCCACCGGGATGCGGTGGTGGGGGCCGACCAGGCCTCGGGGATGACGGGGGAGGTCGAGACGGGGCGGGTGTACGTCCTCTACGGCCCTCTGGATGCCGACGCCGCCATCGACTTGGCCGCCGCGGAACACCCCATGACCGTCATCTACGGCATCGATGCCCTGGATCACGCCGGCTCGACGGTGGCCGCCGGCGACGTCGACGGCGACGGGTACGACGACATCGCCATTGGCGCGGCGGCCTTCGGCACCCTGCGCAACGCCTACCGGCGCAGGGGCGGCGCCGGCGACGGCCCGCTCAACCAGCGGGAGAACGCCGGCGAGATGTACGTGGTCTACGGCGGTCCCCGGCGCCCGCCGGCCATCGACCTGGCAGGGGACCCGCCCGCCGATCTGACCATCGTCTACGGCGCCGACGGCGGCGATGACGACTCGCCCGATCGCCTGGGGGAGGAGATCGTCCTGGCCGACATCGACGGCGACGGCATGCAGGACCTGTTCATCGGCGCCTACCGGGCCGACGGTCCGGGCAACACGCGCCGCGACGCCGGCGAGGTGTACGTGGTGTACGGCGGTCCCCGGCGGCGCGGACAGCGGCTGGACATGGCCGCGCCGGCGGAGGACATGACGGTCATCTACGGGGCCCGCCCCAACGCGATCACCGGCGACGCCGTGGCGGCCGGGGACATCCACGGCGACGGCTACGACGACCTCTTCGTCGGCGTGCCCGGCGACGAGGGGCCGCTGAAGCGCCGCCTGGCGGGCGGTTTCGCGGTCCTGGCCGGCGGCCCCGACCTGCCCCGGGAGATCGACCTGGCCGATCCCGCGGTGCCCGTCGTGTGGATCCAGGCACCCGACCCGGTCGACTTCTCGGCCTACTGGGGGGCCAGCGGCGACATGGACGGCGACGGACGCGTCGACGCCATCCCAAACGGCATGGCCGGCGACGGCCCCGGCAACCAGCGCGACAACGCGGGGGAAGCCCACATCATCAGCGGCGCCGCACTCTCCGAGTACCTGCCCGCGGTGGTCCGCACCGGCGTGGAAGAGGTGGAGCAGAGCACCCCCGGCCGGGCGGCCCTGGCGGCCAACTACCCCAATCCATTCAACAGCTTCACGAGAATCCCCTTTCACCTGCCCGTCGAGGCGGAGTATGCCTTGCGGATCTACGGGGTCGATGGCCAGTTGGTGCGCCGGCTGGCCGCCGGCCGGGGGGAGGGCCGCCATCTGGCGGTCTGGGATGCCCGCAACGACCGGGGGAATCCGGTGGCCTCGGGGCTCTACTGGGCGAGTCTGAGCGTCGGCGCCCAGCTGCACCGGCGGCCGCTGGTGCACATCAAGTAGCCCATGGATCCAGGCTGCCTGCAGTACTGCATGACCGATGCCCAGCGCCGCCACTTCGAGGAGCGGGGATTCCTGATCGTCGAGGACGCCCTCGACGACGATATGCTGGGCCGTCTGCTGGAGGCCGGCGACCGCGTCGACGCCAAGGAGAGGGCGGCACGAGGCCTGGCGCCCCATGCCCTCATGTCGAAGTTCAGGACGATCGTCGAGGACGACGTCTTTGTCGAGCTGCTCGATTGGCCAAGGACTTTCCCGCTGATCTGGGACATTCTCGGCTGGAACGTGCAACACTATATCTCGCACTTGATCTACTATCCGCCCGAACCGGATGCCGGCGCCGGTCCGCGGCCGGGAGGATGGCACCAGGACGGCGGCCGGCCTGTCCCCGAGATGGAGCGCCCCCATCCGAGGTTGTCGCTGAAGGTCGGATTCTGGCTGACCGACATCCGCGAGCCCGACAGAGGGGGGATCCGGATCGTGCCGGGGAGCCACAAGGGGGACCGGGCACCCGACTTCGCCGATGCCGTGCAGGTCCGGGTGAAGGCGGGAACGGCTGTCCTCTTCGACCGGCGCATGTGGCACGCCCGCGGGACGAACACCTCGGAGACGACGCGGAAGGTGCTGTTCCTGGGATACAGCTACCGCTGGCTGCGCGGCCTCGACTACAACCTGATGCCCCCTGAACTCCTGGCCGGGTGCAGTCCCATACGCCGGCAACTGCTCGGCGACGGGGTGGATGTCAAGGGGTGGTGGCAGCCCACCGACGAGGACGTACCCCTCAAGGGCTGGCTGATGAGGCACAAGGGGAAGGAGTATGTCGAGGGGATCGGGGACAAGCAGTGGGCAAGGGAGGAGTGGGAGGTGCCGGAGGCCTGACCACCGGCCGAGAGGCATCCCTGTGGCTTGCCGCCCCCGGGCCCTGTCTCCTCTGGCCGGGACGGAAGGCCCTGACTATCGTTCCGGCCCTTCCCATGGCACCGCTTCGACTCCTCTACCCCCTCGATGTCGTCTACAGGCGCGCCGGTATCGATCCGCCGAGGGCCCGCGCCGTGGCGGCCGAGGAGATCCCCCTGCCGTACCGGTCGCTGCTGGTCCACGAGAACGACATGACGGTCACCCTGGAAGGCCACTTCGGCGGGCGGGTCGTGCTCCGGCCGCTCGGCGTCTTCACGCGGGGACGTTCGTACTTCCGCCGTGTCCTGCTGGTCCACGAGGAGTCGGGGCAACCGGTGGAGATGGGGGCGATCCGGATCGAGCTCGAGTCCTTCGATGCAGCGCTGCGCGAGCAGATCCTCCAGAACGAGGTTCCTCTCGGCCGGCTCCTTCGGGACGGGCGCATCGACTGCCGGAGCGTGCCGAGAGCGTTTCTGGAAGTCACGCCGAACCCCGAGATCATGGGTCTCTTCTGGATGCGGGAGCAACGGCTGTTGTACGGCCGGCGGACCGAGGTGGTCCGTGAGGGCCGGAGGGTTGGTGACATCGTCGAAGTACTGCCGCAAGTGATCCGCTGATCGCCAGCGGCCGCGGGGCAAGCCGCGCCAACGCAGTTCAACCCCGGCACGCTGGAGATGGCGCCGGAAACGAGGGCCCGAAGGCCAGGAGGCCGACCTTGGCAGAAGAAAGACACCTGTCCCCGGAGGCGCTGAGGGCCGGGCTGGACCACATCCGTCAGTCGCCCGGGACCAACGGTGTACTGAAACTCATCGTGCGCCGGCCGCAGACGGAGACGCGGGAAGTCCTGGACTCGGGAGAACTCGATCCGGCCGAGGGACTGGTGGGCGACAACTGGAAACAGCGCGGCAGCTCGCAGACCCCGGACGGCTCGGCGCACCCGGATATGCAGCTCACCCTGACGAGCACCCGCGCCATGGCCGTGGTGGCCCCGGAGGAGGAGCGCTGGCCCCTGGCGGGGGACCAGCTGTATGTCGACTTCGACCTGAGCGTGGACAACATCCCGCCGGGGACCCGCCTGTCCCTCGGCGACGCCCTCATCGAGATCACCGAGCCGCCCCACACCGGCTGCAAGAAGTACGCAGCCCGTTTCGGGCTGGAGGCCCTGAAGTTCATCAGCTCTCCGGAGGGCAAGCGGCTTCAGCTTCGCGGCGTCAACGCCAAGGTCGTGCGCCCGGGGGCGATACGGGTTGGTGATGCGGTGAAGAAGCTCTGATGGCCCACGCAGTAGACGAGAACTACCGGAGCAAGGCGCGCAAGCCCGACGATTTCGACGCCTTCTGGGCGGACGTGATGGCCCAGGCCGCGCGCGTGGAGCTCAACCCGGAGGTCGAGCCGGACCCGCTGCGCTCGGACGGCGAGGTGGAGGTCTTCCAGGCCTTCTACGACAGCATCGACCACGTGAGAGTCGCGGCCTGGTACTGCCTGCCGAGGGAGAGGCGAGGGCCGCTGCCGGCGATCCTGATCGGCCCCGGGTACCTGGGCGATCCGGCCATTCCCAAAGGGTGGGCGCAAGGGGGTTACGCCGCGCTGTGCGTGGCGCCGCGGGGCAAGCTGCGCTCCAACGCGCAGTTCAATCCCGGATACCCGGGTCTTCTGACCTGCGGGATCGTCGACCGCAACGTGTACTCGTACCGGGGCTTCTACGTCGACACCTGGCGCGGCCTCGACTTCCTGCTCTCCCGGGACGAGGTGGACTCCGACAGGATCGGGGTGAGGGGGAGCAGCCAGGGCGGCGGGCTGACCCTGTGCACCGCGGCCATGCGCGGCGAGGTGAGAGCCGCCGCCGCGGGAGCCCCGTACCTGACCGGGTTCATGGACTCCATCGAGCTGACCGGCACCTATCCCTACCAGGAGATCAACGATTACCTCCGGCTGCATCCGTCGAGCCGGGAGCGGGTGGAGCGGACGCTGAGCTACTTCGACTGCATCAACTTCGCGGACAGGATCACCTGCCCCATCATCGTCAACATCGGGCTGCAGGACAACATCTGTCCCCCCGAGACGGGATACGCCCTGTTCCGCCAGATCGCCAGCGAGGAGAAGCGGCTCTACGTCTACGACGGGGCGGGACACGACGCCGGCGGGCACGAGCACGGGGCGATCGAAGGCGAGTTCTTCGCCCGTCATCTCGGACGGGAGGCGCCGGATGCCTGAATGGTTCGACGCGTACTGGGAGGGCGTTCTCGCAGAGCTGGACTCCCTGCCGGCCGAGCCGGAAGTCGAGGCGATCCCGCTGCGGGAGACCGACTTCGCCACCATGAGCGGCGTCCGCCTCACCAGCGTCGGTCCCTACCGGCTGTTCGGATACCTGAACGTCCCGAAAGGGGAGGGCCCCTTTCCGGCGCTCTACTGGCCGCCCAAGTACATGAGCGTACACCAGATGATCCCCCAGGGATCGGCGAACGCCATCCGCAGCCGGTTCGTGACGCTCTCCCTCGCCGGCAGGGGCCAGCGCAACTCGGACAAGCCCTTCGCGGCGATGTTCCCCGGACTGCTCACCGAGGGGATCGAATCGCCGGCTACCTACATCTTCCGGGGGATCGCCGCCGACGCGGTGCGCGGCCTGGAGTTCCTGAACTCCCTCGAGTTCGTCGACCGGACGCGGGTCGCGGCCATCGGCAACGATGTGGCCCTGCAGAGCCTGGCCCTGCGGCCGCTGGCCACTCACCTGGCGTGCACACCCGGGTTGTTCTTCGACCCCCTCGCTCTCGCGGAGCGGGGGCGGGCCTACCCTTTGGAGGAGTACAACGACTTTCTGAGAAGCAGTCCGTCGGCGCGGGATGCGGTGGCGGCCACCTTGTCCTGCTTCGACCTGCGCGCCTTCGCCCCCAGGGTGGCGGCGACCACCCTCATCATGGCGGGGCCCGAAGGCTCCATGCTGGGGCCGGAAGCGATTCGTCCGCTCACGGACAGCATCCGCGGCGAGACGACGGTCCACGCCTCTCAGCGCTCCGGCTACAAGGACGGCCTGTACGAGGAGACCTGGGTCGCCGAGAAGCTCGGCTTCGACGCGCCCATCGTGCCCCCGCACTGGCGGTAGGTCCGCAGGAACGGGCCCGGCAGGGAGACCGGCCGCCGACCGCGGCCCTCCGGCGCAGGCCATCTCGCCGGTCCCCTTGCTCGGGCCCATCCTGGAGCAGCTGGGCGCAGAATCTAGTAACCCGAGGGGGGCTCCCCGCGCGGCCCTGCACTCCCCGGGCTCATCCCGGGCGGCATCGGCGGCTGACCCAGCGCCGCCTTCAGGGCGGTCATCTGATCGGCGGTCAAGGTCTCGGCGACCGCGGCCAGGACCTTCTCGCGCATCTTGTTCTGCTGCTGCACCAGGGCCTGGAACATGGCCTGGGGGTTGCCGGCGCCGCCGCCGAGGGCGAGTTGCTCCATCGACTGGCGATGCTCGCCATACAGCGGCCGCAGGGCCTCGCGCAGCCCCGGCAACTGCTCGTCGGTCACGCGGAACTTCTCATCGAAGGCCAACATGGCGAAGACCTGGTCCGGGGATGCGGCCGCCGCCTTCGAGATCTGGTGGACCATGCCGCCGCCCGGAAACCCCGGACCACCCGGCGGCTGCGACTCGAGGACGGCGACGGTGGACAGGCAGATGGCGGCCGTGCATGCGGCCGCTGTGCGAAAGCTCATGGCGAATGGCTCTCCTTGCAAAGGGTTGAGGGATGGGTGCTGCTAACAGGGGTTGGAGGGCATCAGCTCCCAGGCGTTGACGCTGGTCACGCGGGCCTCGCCCTCCTCGGCCATGACGCGCACGCCGCGGCCCCCGAGAGTGGGGTACACCGCCCGGGCCAGGGCCTGGCGCTCGTTGGCGTAGACCTCGACGATGGAGCGGTCGACGAAGACCCGCATGCGCAGGGGCTCTCCCGGCGGCAGCTCCAGGGGGCCGGCCTCCACCACCTTGCGGCCGAATCCGAGACTGCTGCGGGTGGTGTCGCATCGAAGCTCGCCGGCTTCGGCGTCGTAGAGCAGGGTGGTCTGCTCGCGGCCGTCTTCCGAGCAGCAGACGCGCACGCCGCAGCGGCGGGAAGATCCCGGATCGATGGTGATCTCCAGCTCCATCAGCTCGCGGCCGAAGTCCTCCAGCTCGACCTCGGCGCCGGCGGGGACGGTGAAGGCGCCCCTGGAGCGGTGTCCCTGGCGCAGCAGGGCCAGCTCCTCCACCGGGGCCATGCGCAGGCCGCCGTCGTCGCCGAGCCACAGGGAGCGCGGCAGCCCGTACATGCCGTTCCAGCCGCTGGGCCGCCACACCTCCTCGGGGCGGTCGTCGAAGATCCAGGACCACATGATCTGCCGGCCCTGCCCGTCGACGAGGGCCTCCGGGGCGAAGTAAGCGTTGTCGCACCAGCTCATGCGCCCGTGGCGTTCCGGCCGAAAGCGGTCGCCGGCGGTGTCGTAGGTGCCGACGTAGTACTGGCATCCCTTGTTGTGGGAGATGAACAGCAGCAGGTGCCGGCCGCTCGGCTCGCCGCCGCTCTCGGTCGCCGGCAGGGGCAGGAAGCTGGGGCACATGTTGTCCTCGCTGCGGTCCGTCCACTCCCGGCGGGACTCGTAGAAAGGGTGCAGGTAGTCCCAGCGCTCCAGGTCGTCGGAGACGAACAGGTAGAGGCGGTCCCCCTGCTGCTCGGGCGGCGAATCGTCGGCGCGGCCGAGCTTGTCGAGGACCTGCAGGTTGCCGGTGAGCAGGTAGTAGCGGCCGTCCTTCCTCCAGATCTGCGAGGGGTCGGAGGATCCGTACACCAGCGGCTGTCCGCGGTCGTCCACGGTCTCGGTGAGGCCGCGGCCCGTGGAGGCGATCACCGGGTTGGCGGCGCTCTTGGTCCAGGTGTCGTAGTGCTCGTCTTCGGAGAAGGCGAGGCAGATGCCGCGCTCCTCCCAGAGCCCCCAGTAGGAGAGGACGGCGCGGCCGTCGTCGTCGAGGAAGCCGCCGCCGCTGAAGCAGCCCACGTCGCCCTCGCCGGGGCCGATGGCGTACGGGTGGTGGCGCCAGTGCAGCAGGTCGGCGCTCGAGACGTGGCCCCAGACGAAGCCGAGATCGGCGTGGTTGTAGAGGTACATCAGGTGGTAGCGGCCGTTGGCGAAGAAGGCGCCGTTCGGGTCCCCGGGATGGCCGTTGTCCTCGGGGATGGTGAAGTGGTACCCGGGCCTGTGCGGGTCGGCGAGCATGCGGTAGCGCAGCTCCCGCGCCGCGTGCAGGATCCGGTTGTCGGCCGGCTGGTCGGCGGTGTAGCGGCTGGAGTCGGTCATCGGCGGTCTCCTCGGCCCTGGGCTCGGATCAAGTTCGCATCCGCGCCGGACTGCGTCCACCGGGCGCCGCGGAACTCCTTCCGCTGCTTCGGCAACGGGGTGTGCGCGCGGGCTGGCCCGGCGGCAGCCGGACCGAGGCAGCAACAGCTGCGGTGAAGGCCCGCCGCTTCGGCCGGGAAAGGTGCTCGAATGAGCAGCTCTCCCGGTCGAATTTTCCTTGTGATTCGGCCTCTGCGGTACCATCATATCGGCGGTCCCGCCCCCCGGGGGCCCCTGACTGCAGGTTTCTCCCACCCGGCGCCGGCCCGGTCCGGCGTCGAGGTCCGCGATTCGACGGTGCCAAGTCAAGCAAGACCGATTCTTCGAGACGATTCCTTTGCCACTGGCGTACATGTCCGGCGGCTCCCCCGCCGGTGATCGTCACGGGAGGTGAAGTCCAGGGCGTGACGCCGATTTTCTCAGGGAGGAAGAAATGGCAACTCGAATCCTTGTAGGCCTGATCACACTGGCGGCCATCGTGCAAGGCCTGGCTGCCGACTCGGTGGGCGACTTCATGCCGCTCATCCTGGTTATCCTGGGCCTGGTGTACGGG
>CAZEHQ010000044.1:0-22621 GCA_964512165.1 uncultured Gemmatimonadaceae bacterium
GGCCTCTCCGCACCACCCCTCCGGCTCCATCAGCCTGGAGACTGAACGGTTACAGCCCGATGTAGCCTATCCGCGCGTCTGGCTCAAATTCAACGAGCAGGTCAACGTCGCTCTCAGGCGAGAAGTCGTCGCGCAGTACCGAGCCGAACAAGGCCATACGCAGGATGCGGTTGCGCCGGCAGAAGGCGGCGATCTCGTCTCTGGGAATGTCGATCCTGGCACTCAATGGGCGGCTCCTCCGCTCGCGGATGATCCTGCTGGGCGGCTCGAACTCGCGGGTGCCTTGCCGATCCCTGGACCCGGCGGCTGCCGGGGGGGCTGGCATCAGAAACATCACCGTTGCCGTGCGGGAGCCGCAAGTCCCGTGACGGGGTAGGGGCCCTTTCGTAGGTTAGCGCGCTTCCGAACACCACCACGAAGGACCCGCACTTGCATCCCTTCCAAGGTCTCGACGGGCACCTGGCCGGCGAGCGCACCGCCAAGCCCCGCGCCTCGGGTCTGACCATGGTCATCGATTGGGGGATCGGGCCGCAGCGGCAGCAGGACCTGCACGAGTTGGCCGCCGACCACTTCGACTTCGCCAAGATCGCCGTGGGCCTGTCGCGGCTGTACCCGCCGAAGTGGCTGACGAGCAAGATCGAGAGCTACATGTCTTGGGACGTGGAGCCCTTCCCCGGAGGGCAGTACCTGGAATATGCCGAGGTCCACGGCCAGCTCGACCGCTACCTGCCGGCCTGCGCCGAGGCCGGCTACCGCTGGGTGGAGGTCTCCGACAACCTCGCCCCGGTGAGCCTGAGCTGGAAGGAGGGGATCATCGCCCGGGCGGTGGAGGAGTTCGGGCTGAAGGTCCTCGGTGAGGTGGGGAAGAAGGAGGGCCTGGCCAACGCGGTCCCGCTGGCCGACGACGCGAAGGCGTGCATGGAGGCGGGGGCCAGCCTGGTGCTGTTGGAAGCAGCGGAACTGATCGACGGCGACGAGGGAACCCGGGCCGATGTCGACGGGGTCGTCGCCGCCATTGGCCTGGAGAAGGTGATGTTCGAGCTGCCGGGGCCCTGGATCCCGGGGGTGGAGGAGCACCACGTCCACACCATGCGCCGCGACCTGATCGACCGCTTCGGCCCCCGGGTCAACATCGGCAACGTGGCCCCTGAAGACCTGCTCTCCCTGGAAGCCTACCGCCGCGGCCTCGGCGTCAACGCCGGCGCGCCGGCGTGACCGCCATGGGTCCGGCGCCGCTCAAGGCGGTTCTCTTCGACTTCGACTACACCTTGGCGGACTCCGCCGTGGGGGTCATCGACTGTGTGCGCCACGCCCAGCGGCGCATGGGGCTCGACCTGTCCGGGTCGGAGGAGATCCGGCGCACCATCGGCCTCTCCGTGCCCGACATCGTGGCCGCCCTCAACGGCGAGGTTGAGCGCCCGAGGAGCGAGGAGTTCGGGAGGCTCTTCCTCGAGCGCGCCGACCGGGTGATGGCGGCGGGCACCGTGGTCTACGACGCCGTCCCCGGGGTGCTGGAGGATCTGCACGCCCGGGGGGTGGCCTGCGGCATTGCCTCCACCAAGTACCGCTACCGCATCGAGGGCATCCTCGACCGCGAGGGGCTGCGCCACCTCGTGGGGGCCGTCGTCGGAGCGGAGGACGTGGCCGAGCACAAGCCGGATCCCGGCTGCCTGCACCTGGCCCTGGAGCGTCTTGGCGTCGACGCCGACGACTCCCTCTACGTGGGGGACAGTATCCCCGACGCCGAGGCGGCGCGCCGGGGCGGGATCCGCTTCACCGCCGTCCTCAGCGGGACCACGCAGGCGCCGGCCTTCGCCCCCTATGCGCCTCTCGCCCTGCTCGACGGCGTCGCGCAACTGCCGGGCTGGCTGCGCGAACAGCGGCTGATGCCGGAGGCTGTCCGTGCCTGAAACAGCAACCGCCTTCGCGCCGGGAAACATCTCCGGGGTCTTCAAGGTGATTCCCCACGACGACCCGGCGCGCATGCACTCCCTCGGCCTCGGCTTCACCGTGCGCGAGGGGGCCACCGCCTCCGTCCGCCGCGCCGGGGCCGCCAGCGTCACCTTCAACGGCGAGGAGATCGAGTTCCCCACGGTGGCGGCCGTGCTGGAGCGGGTGGCGCCCGGCCAGCGGTTGGCCGTCGAGATCGAGACGCCCCTGCCCCTGAGCAGCGGCTTCGGTCTCAGCGGCGCCTCGTCCCTGGCCGCGGTCTACGCCGTCAACGCCCTGCTCGACCTGGGGCTGTCCGAGCGCTCCCTGGCCACCGCCGCTCACGTGGCCGAGGTGGAGAACCTCACCGGCCTCGGCGACGTCTGCGCCCAGTACCACGGCGGCTGCCTGGTGAAGCTCGTCGCCGGGGACCCTCTCGCGGCGCAGCGCATGCCCCTCGCGCCGGGGGCCCCCATCCACTACCGCTACTTCGGCCCCATCCGCACGCGGGACATCCTCTCCGATCCGGAGCGGCGCCGGCGGATCAACGCCGCCGCCGACGAAGCGCTGGCAGCCCTCGCGAGTCTCCGCGAGGCGACTTCGTTGGACCTGGGCAGCGTCATCCGCGAGTCCCGGGCCTTCGCCGCCGGCAGCGGCCTCATGACCCACGAGGGGGTGCTCGCCGCCGTCGACGAGGTGACCGGCCGCGGCGGCGAGGCCTCGATGATCATGCTCGGAAACGCCGTCTTCAGCGACACGCCCTTCCCGGACTCCACAGAGACCGCCCTGTCGACGCGCCGCGTCGGCCTGATCGATCCGTGACCGACGTCCCCGAGAGCCACCCGCGCCGCGCCTCCCTGCTGACGCGGGACCTGATCGTGGCCGGCGTCGAGGCGGGCGTCACCTCGCCCCACGGGCTGATCGCCCACGGCCGGGGGGAGGCCTACGACTATCTGCTGGGGGAGGAGAGCGGCCCCTGGGCCCTGCGCGCCTGCGAGGCGGCGGCGGCCTGGCTGCTGGCGGCGGAGCACCCGGTGCTCTCGGTGAACGGCAACGCCGCCGCCCTGGTCCCCGGCGAGCTGGTGCGGCTCTCGCAACAGGCCGGGGCGCCCCTGGAGGTCAACATCTTCCACGGCTCCCGCGAGCGCGAGCGCGCCGTCGCCGCCCACCTGCAGGCCCACGGCGCCGAACGGGTGCTGCTGCCCGAGGAGGGGACCGTCCTGGAGGGGGTCGCCTCGAACCGCCGGCTCGTCCATCCGGAGGGCATCCTGAAGGCGGACGCGATCTTCGTCCCCCTCGAGGACGGCGACCGCTGCGAGGCCCTGCGCCGCCTGGGACGGCAGGTCCTGACCGTCGATCTGAACCCGCTGTCGCGCACGGCCCGCGCCGCCACGGTGACGATCGTCGACAACGTCGTCCGCGCCCTGCCCGCCCTGATCGCCGCGACCGAGCGGCTGAGCGGAGAGACCGAGCAGGCCCGCGCAGAGCGCATCGCCGCCTGGGACAACGCCGCCGCCCTGAGCGAGGCCGAGGCCCGGGTCCGCTCCGGGGGAGAATGAGGATGTTCCGCGTCGGCCTCACCGTCGACTTCCTGCGCCCCGAAGGCGGGCAGGCCTTTCCCGACATCGACCTCTCCGTCCTCGACCGCGCCGGGGGCGTGGAGTGGCACAACCTGGGCGCGGGGGCGGAGGAGGTGCCGGCGGAGGCCGCCGCCGGCTGCGACGCCCTGCTGGTGCTGAGTCCGCGGATCTCGGCCGCCACCCTGGAGGGGGCCGTGCGCCTGGCGGTGGTGGCCCGCATCGGCGTCGGCTACGACTCGGTGGACCTGGAGGCCTGCACCCGCGCCGGGGTGGCGGTGACCATCACCCCCGACGGCGTGCGTCGCCCCGTGGCCAGCGCCGCCATGGCCTTCCTCCTGGCCCTGGCCCACCGCCTGCCCCTCAAGGACCGGCTCACGCGGGAGGGGCGCTGGGCGGAGAAGGCCGACTGCATGGGCATCGGCCTGCGGGGGCGCACCCTGGGGCTGGTGGGGCTGGGCAACATCGGCGGCGAGATCGCGCGTCTGTGCGCGCCTTTCGGGATGACCCTGGTCGCCGCCGATCCCTTCGCCGACGCGGAGGCCGCCGCCGGGCTGGGGGTGCGGCTGGCGCCGTTGTCCGAGCTTCTCGACGAGGCCGACTTCGTCCTCGTCTGCTGCGCCCTGACCGCGGAGACCCGCCACCTCATCGGCCCCGCGGAGCTGGAGCGGATGAAGCCCACGGCCCACTTGATCAACGTCGCCCGCGGGCCCATCGTCGATCAGGCGGCCCTCACCGCGGCGCTGCGGGAGGGCGCCGTCGCCGGCGCCGCCCTCGACGTCTTCGAGGAGGAGCCCGTCGATCCGCGAGACCCGCTCCTCGAGCAGGACAACGTCATCGTGGCGCCCCATGCCCTCTCCTGGACCGACGAGAGCTTCCGCATGATGGGGGAGAGCGCCTTCGCCGGGATCCTCGCCGTCTCCGAGGGCCGGGCGCCGGGCCACGTGGTCAACGGCGAGGTGCTGGAGACGGAGAGCTTCCGGACCCGGCTGGCCGCCTGCGCCCGCCGCCGGAGGCGGGGACGATGAAGCCCGCAAGCTGCGCCGACCCGGATCCCCGGCGTCGGCGGGAGAGGATGGAGCGGTGAGAGATAACCCCGTGAGGCGCCGCCTGCAGGAGGGCGGCGTCTCCTTCGGCACCATGGTGATGGAGTTCGGCACCACCGGCGTCGCCCGCCTCGCCGACAACGCCGGCGCCGAGTTCGTCCTCTTCGACATGGAGCACACGGCCTGGTCGATGGAGACGATCCGCGACCTCGTGGCCACCTGCGGCGGCACCGCGGCGGTGCCCCTCGTGCGCGTCCCGGCCGCGGAGTACCACTTCGCGGCCCGGGTCCTCGACGCCGGCGCCCTCGGGGTCATGGCGCCCATGGTCGACGACGCCGACCAGGCCCGGAGCCTGGCCGGGTTCTGCCGCTATCCCCTGACCGGACGCCGCGGAGCCGCCTTCGGCGTCGCCCACGACGACTACCGCACCGGCGAGCCGCTGGAGGAGAAGATGCGGCGGGCCGACGAGCGCACCCTGGTGATCGCCCAGATCGAGAGCCCCCGGGGCGTCGGCAACGCCCGCGACATCGCCGCCGTGGAAGGCGTCGACGTCCTCTGGATCGGCCACTTCGACCTGGCCAGCTTCAGCGGCCGCCCGGGCCTCTTCGACCACCCCGACTACCTCGCCGCCGAGGACGAAGTGCGCCGCGCCTGCGAGGCCGAGGGCAAGGCCCTGGGCCGCCTCGCCGCCACCGCCGAGGAGGCGCGCGAGCTGCTCGACAAGGGCTACCGCATCCTCGCCGTCGGCCTCGACCTCGACCTCTACCGCCGTCACCTGGGCGAAGCGCTGGCCGCCGTGCGCGAGCACCGGCCATGACCCGGCCTCCTCCCACGGCGGCCGATGTCGACGCGGCCCGGGCCTTCATTTCCCAGCACCTGGAGCCCACGCCCCTGGTGCGCAGCGAGGCGCTGTCGAGGCGGCTCGGCTGCGACTACCGGGTCAAGTGCGAGAGCTTCCAGCCCGTGGGCGCCTTCAAGGTGCGCGGCGCCCTCAACGTCGTGGGACACCTGTCGGAGCAGGAGCGGTCCCGCGGCCTGATCAGCGCCAGCACCGGCAACCACGGTCAGGCCATGGCCTGGGCCGGCACCCGCTTCGGCGCCTCGGTGGTGATCTACGCCCCGGCCGAGGGCGCCAACCCCGCCAAGCTGGAGGCCATGGAGCGGCTGGGGGCCGAGGTGCGCCGCCACGGCCGCGACTTCGACGAGGCCCGGGTCGAGGTGGAGGAGGTCGCCCGGCGCGAAGGCCGCCGCTACGTGCACTCCGCCAACGAGCCCGAGCTGATCGCCGGCGCCGGCACCATGGCCGCGGAGATCCTCGAGGCGGCGCCGGAGACGGAGGTGATCCTGGTGCCGGTGGGCGGCGGCAGCGGCGCCGCCGGGACCTGCCTGGTGGCCAAGGCCCGGAACCCCGGGATCGAGGTCATCGGCGTGCAGTCCTCGGCGGCCCCCGCGGTCTGCCGCGCCTGGACCCAGCGCCGCCTCGACGTGGAGGCGGAGATGAGAACCGCCCACGAGGGCCTGGCCACGCGCGTCCCCTTCGAGATGCCCCTGGAGATCCTCTGGCGCCTCCTCGACGACCTCGTCCTCGTGGACGACGCGGAGATCGAGGAGGCGATCCGCTGGTACGCCCGCGAGGCCCGGCTCGTGGCCGAGGGCGCGGCGGCGGCCCCCCTGGCGGCGGCGGCCCGTCTGGGTTCCCGCCTGGCGGGGAAGCGGGTCGTGGGCGTCCTCAGCGGCGGCAACCTTCCCCTGGACTACTATGCCGGCGTGCTCGCCGGCGGAGGACATGGATGAACGACTCCTTCCGACCCCTGGACCTGTCCGGCCTGTGCAACGCCGGAACCCGCAACGTCGATCTCGGCGGCGGCCGCTGGCTGTGGCCCCGCGGCGACGACCCCCACGCGACGCCGCTGGACGGCCTGCCCTCGGGCGAGTGCCTCTTCCTCGGCGTCCCCTTCCATCTGTCCGAAGCGGAGGCGGAGCGCCGCTTCGTGGTCGCCTCCGCGGCCGGGGAGGGAACCGAGTCGCGGGTGGTCATCCCCGTGGGCGCCGCGGCGCGCCGACTGCTCTTCGCCCACGCCTGCGCTCCCGTCGACGGGGAGTGGGCCACCCTCGAAGGGGCGGGGGAGAGCCTCGGCCGCTATCTCATCCGCTTCGCCGACGGCTCCGAGACGGCGCAGCCCCTCCGCCGGCGCTGGGAGATCCACGACATCAACGCCCCCTGGGGCCACCATCCCTTCCTGTGCCGCAACTGCCGCCATTTCGATTCCACCAGCCTGCACGAGCCGGCCGTCGGCTACGGCGGCGCCCAGGTGGGCGTGTACTCGCGCTACGACCGCGCCGACGGCCGTCCCGCCGGCGGGCCGGGCGCAATGGGCGGCGACCTGACGGGCTGGTGGCTCTTCGACCTGGCCGTGGACCGGCCGGAGGCGGAGATCGCCGAGGTCGTCCTCGAGGCGGCGACGGCGACGCCCATCGTCCTCGGAGCCGTCACCCTGTGCGACGAGGAGGAGGACCCCTTCCACTGGGAGATGCGGCGCACCGTGGCGGTGACGGTGGAGGGCGGCGAGGAAGCCCCGGAGATCGGCGTCGACCGGGGGGTGGTAGCGCGCCAGGACGACCTCTTCGTCCCCGGCGGCGACTTCCTGACCACGGACGAGACCGGCTGGGGCCGCGGCGGGCAGCGGGTCGGCCCGGGAGGTCAGGTGGAGGTCCACGGCTCGCCGCGGGCCAACCTGGAGGTGAAATCCGGAGAGGCCGGCGCCGGCTTCCGCTGGGGCGAGGTCCTGGAGCGGGGCGAAGCCGAGTCAGGTCCCGTGCGCGTCCAGGTGGTGGACGGCGGGGGCCGGCAGTGGGTGCACGTCCGCGTCGTCGACGCCGATACGGGAGACCCGGTGGGCTGCCGCGTCCACTTCCGCTCGAAGGAGGGGGTCTACCTCGCACCCCACGGCCACCAGGCCGACGTCAACATCGCCTGGTTCGAGGACATGGGGGGCGACTGCAAGACCGGCGGCACCCCCTACGCCTACATCGACGGCACCTGCCAGATCGAGCTGCCCGTGGGGGCCAGCTTCGTCGAGGTGGCGCGCGGCTTCGAGTACGAGCCCACCCGCCGCCAGCTGGAGATCAAGCCCGGGCAGCGGCACCTGACCCTGCCCGTGAAGCGCGCCTTCGACATGAAGGCCGAGGGCTACTACTCCGGCGACACCCACGTCCACTTCCTCTCCTCCCAGTCGAGCGTGCTGGAGGCGGAGGGGGAGGACCTGAACGTGGTGCACCTGCTGGCCAGCCAGTGGGGGCGGCTGTTCACCAGCTGGGAGGAGTTCACCGGCGGCGTGGCCCCCACGTCGACGGAGAACCACCTCGTCTACGTGAGCCAGGAGAACCGCCAGCACGTCCTCGGCCACATCAGCCTGCTGGGCCTGCGCGAGCTGGTGGCCCCCATGTGCACCGGCGGCCCCCAGGAGGACTGGATCGGCGGCGAGATCCAGGCGCTCATGGCGGACTGGGCCGAGGAGTGCCGCGCCCAGGGGGGGCTGGTGATCATGCCCCACATGCCGGTGCCGGACTTCGAGAACGCCGCCAACATCGTCCTCGGCCAGGCCGACGCGGCGGAGATGTGCTGGGTCTGGGAAGGGGAGGAGATCGGCCAGGGCGAGCGCGGCTACTACCGGTGGCTGAACGTGGGCCAGAAGCTGCCCATCGTCGGCGGCACGGACAAGATGTCGAACGGCCGCATCCTGGGGGGCTCGCGGACCTATGCCCGGATCCCCGAGGGGCGGGAGTTCACCTTCGACAACTGGTGCCGGGCGGTCCGTTCGGGCCAGACCTTCGCCAGCACCGGCGCCATGATCGACCTGCGCGTCGACGGAGTGCCCATGGGCGGCCAGCTCGACCTGCCGGGCAACGGCGGCACCTTGGAGGTGGAGGCCCGGGCCTGGAGCGTCTGGCCCCTGTCGGCGGTGGAGCTGGTGGTCAACGGGGTTCCGCGGGAACGGGAGACGGCGGAGGAGGGCGAGCGCGCGGTCACGCTCCAGACGGAGATCGAGTGCGGGGAGCCCTGCTGGATCGCGGCGCGCTGCTGGGGGCCGTACGCCACCGACGCCGGCCCGGTGATGGCCCACTCGTCGCCGGTCTACGTCGATGTCGGCCGCAGGGCCGCCTACAAGGAGGCCGACGGCGAGTACCTGCTCACCCACATGGAGGGCGGCACCGCCTGGGCCGAGCGCATCGGCGTCTTCAAGGACGAGGCGGTGCGGGCGCGGCTGATCGCCCTCTTCGCCGAGGCCCGGACCGAGCTGATGAGGCGCGCCTCCTCTCTGTAGAGGCGGCGCCTCGCGGGGCCCTCAGTCCTCGTCGGTCACCGACTGGATCATGGCCTGGATGTAGCCGAACTCGTAGGCCCAGGCCTGGTAGGCGTCGGAGTCGGGGTGGCCGGGGGCGTGGTCGGGCACGACCATGTGCCGGTATCCCACCTCCTGCAGGGCGCGGATGTTGCGGTGCATGCTCATGACGCCCTCGTCCGGCCACACCTCC
The DNA here is from genome assembly GCA_964512165.1 of uncultured Gemmatimonadaceae bacterium. Classification (GTDB taxonomy): domain Bacteria; phylum Latescibacterota; class UBA2968; order UBA8231; family UBA8231; genus UBA8231. The sequence goes on from CAZEHQ010000044.1 coordinate 9,089, forward strand.
TGGAACTTGTTGCGCCCCCCGACGATGTTGCGGAAGTGGCAGAGGAAGATCTTGTTGCGCGACCCGAAGTAGCGGATGATCTCCGGCACCTCGTTGCGCGGGTCGGTGGAGGCCTCGGCCATGCAGCCGAGGCACAGGTTCACCCCGTGGTAGTCGCTCTCGCAGATGGTGATGAAGCGCCGGAAGCCCTCGGGTCCTCCGAGGACGCGGTCGACGCCCTTGAAGCCCGGCGGCAGCCACGGGTCGCAGGGGTGGCAGGCCATGCGCACCTTGCACTCCTCGGCCACCGGCACGACGCGCTCCAGGTAGTAGGTGATGCGCTCCCAGTTCTGCTCCGCCGTGAGCGGCTCGTCGTAGCGCGGCGAGTCGTCGGCCTTCTCCAGGTCCCAGGTGCTGTAGCGCGAGTTGCCCCGCCCCAGGGGGACCGACTCGGTGCGCTGGTTCTCCATCTCGCACAGGAAGTACTTCACCGCCGGGATGCCGGCTTCGGAGGCCTGGCGGATCATGTTGCAGACCAGCTCGATCTCCTTGTCGCCCTCGTCGTAGCGGCCGCGCATGTAGTGGGGGGTGCTGCAGCCGTCGACGCCGAGGGAGTGGACGGGGATGGCCACCATCTCCATGTCGACGCCGAAGCGCTCGCACCTCTCCTTCTTCTCGATCAGCTCGTCCACGTCCCACCCGTACTCGCGGTGGAAGGTGATGTTGTTCTCGTTCTTGGCGGTCACGCCGTGGCGGGCGAGGAACTCCAGATCGTGATCGCTGGTGGTGAACTGCTGCGTGCCGACGTGCATCTCCGCGCTCCCTCGTATCGGGTCGGTATCGGGTCGGCGTGCAGCATAGCCGGACGCCCCCGGAGCGGCAAGTCCGCCGCTTGACCTCCGGGCCGGGGCCGCCCTTTTTCTCCGCCCCCCACACACACCGGAGGAACAACCATGGGCACGATTCCACTGATCAGCTCGGACCTGGCCGGCCCCCTCGGGGCCATCCACCTGCCGAGACTGTGGTCGAAGGTGCTGCTGAGCGCCAAGGGTCAGCTCGAGGACGGCTACGACGAGTGCGGCCAGGGCTTCGACCAGATGGTCCTCGACGGCCTCGGCATCGACCGCGGCGCCGCCGTGGGCTACATCAAGTCCAACCTGCCCACCTATGCCCAGTTCGAGGCCTGGGTCGTGCAGCAGCGGGGCGGCAGCATCCCCCGGGACGAGATCGACGCCTCCAACGCCGCCATCCGCGGTTACAACCACGACGACGACACCCGGGGCTCGATCCTGTCGGCCGCCGGCGTCGCCGACGACGGCTCGATCCTCGACGCGGTGAACCTCAACAACCTCGACGACTGGACGGAGATGCACGCCGCCGTCACCGGCTGAGGCCGGCCGGCCGCCCGCCGCGCTCTCAGTAGACGTAGCGGTCGCGCACGTGGCGGGCGATGCGCTCCACCGTGTCGTGGGTGCCGGCGATGGCGTCGTGGACGCGCTGGTTCCACGGCTCCGGCCCCAGGTGTGAGCGCCAGGCCCGGATGGCTTCGACGTTGGCCCTCCCGGCCTCCTCCAGCTCTTCCACGCCCTTCCTGAGCCCGCGCTGACCGGCCTCCGAGGTCCGGTCGGCGTGGGCCATTTCGTGGGCGATCCGCCATACCGCACGGATCAGGGCCACGTACGAGCCCACCACCTCGGTGGCCAGCGCCAGGTCCCCGCGCTCCAGCCCCTCCACCAGCCCGGCCGCCTTGCGGCAGCTCTCCAGCTTGGCCTCGAAGTCCGCCTCGCCGGAGAAGTGGCGGAACATGCCGTCGCCGAAGCGCGGCGCCCGTCCCTCCTCGACCATGGCCGCCGCGTGCCCCCAGGACCAGCACATGGGGAAGTCGGAGTCGTACACGTCGAACTCGACCTCGCCGAGCAGCTCCGCCCAGGCGCCGACGGCAGCCGGATCCGAGATACCCTCGCGGGTGGCCCAGGCCTCGGCGAACTCGCCGACGCTGCGGCCGTCGGGGTTCCAGGCGTACTCGGCCAGGGCGGAGACGCTGAAGCCGCTGGTCTGACGGGTCAGGTTCCCCCAGGCCATCATGCCGTAGGCGCCGGCGTAGCCCCGCCGCGCCAGCTGTGCCGCGAAGTCCCGCACCCGCTGGGCCGAGAACTGGGGCACCTTGAACTCCGGCGTGTCGACGTTGCCGTAGGCCTGCAGGGGCATGTCGTAGCTGGCGATCCAGCGGCCGGCGGCGGCGTCGTCGTCGAGACAGGGGTTGGCGAAGCGGTCCCGCGGCTGGTTGCGCCAGCGCTCCATGGCGGTGGCGCAGGCGCGCTCGAAGCGCACCTCCTCGGGCAGTTCCGCCAGCAGGCGGTCGTCCTGCTCGTGGGTGGTGGTGGAGGAGAAGATGCGGATCACCAGGCCCGGGTGGTCGCGGCGGGCGCGCTCCCAGGCGGCGACGAAGGCGCGGGTCTCCAGGACGAACTGGCCCACGGGGGTGCAGCGCTCGCACTGGCACTGGCAGGGGCGCTCGCTGAGCCAGCAGCTGATCTCGCCGGCCCCCTGTCTGGCCATGGAGAGCATCCACTCGGTGAGCAGGTCGACGAGGACCGGCTGCGAGGCGCACGGCGCCCGGTGCTGGTTGCCGAGCTTGTGGGCGAAGTAGCGCCCCGCCAGGGCCTCGTCGCCCTTGCCCGCCAGCTCCGGGTACGCGCGGTAGATCCCGCTGTCGTGGAGGAAGTTCAGGTGCGAGATGAGCGGCACGTAGTTGAATCCGCGCCGCCGCGCCCGGTCCATGAGATCGGCGTCGATCTGCGCCGACACCGGCCGGCCGCGCTCCACCTGTCCCAGGGAGACGTCGGCCATCTTGCCGTAGTTGAGCTTCAGGCTCGCCATCCACGGGACCCAGTTGGGCGCGTCGGGGTAGTTCCAGACGCCGCGCTCCTCGATCTCCGGCCAGTCGACGATCTCGGGGAGCGGGACCTCCAGGTCGTCGGCGCCGGCCGACGCGTCGAGCAGCTGCGCCAGGGTGACGGCGCCGTAGAGGGCCCCCACGCTCGAGCCCCCGGCGATGACGATCTCGCCCTCCGAGGGGGAGGTGATCGCGTAGGCCTGCCCGCGGTGGCGGACGCCGGCCAGGCGGTCCTCGGGGACGGCGTCGAGGTCGGTGATCCGTCCGAGGGTGACGGTGAGCCGCGGCTCCCCGTCGCAGGGCTGGCCCACCGCCTCGGTGAGGAGAGCGGCCGCCTCCTCCAGGATCTCGTCTGATCTCCCGGCGGCGGCGACGCGGACCGACTTTCGCGGGCAGGTCACGGAGCCCGGGATCGACACCTGACGGGGCAGGGGCAACAGGTAGCGGAGCCAGTCGGATTCGGTCACGGTGGGCCTTCCATCTGGAATGGTGGAGAGTTGGGCCGTCCGTCGAACTGCGATGCCCGGGCGGTCCCCGCAGGCCGAGTAACGAAGGGCGGCGCAAGGGGGGATTCAAGGGTGATGGCCGGCGCGATTGAAGATCCACCCCGGCGCGCGTACACTTGCCCGCCACCCGAGGCGAAGAGGCCGAATGCTCACTTCCGAACAGATCGAGCGGTTCCACGACGACGGGTTCCTCAACAGCGGACCCGTCCTGCGCGAGAGCGAGGTCGCCGGGATCACCGAGGGCCTGGAGGAGATCCTCCAGATCGGCCCCGGCGGCTTCGCCGAGGGCCAGACGCGGCCGGTGCTGTTCCACGACATGAAGTCCCGCGGCGGCGGCGTGAGTTCCTCGCCGGTGTGGCAGATCGTCAACATCTGGGAGGCCCATCCGGCCTTCGAGCGGCTGATCTACCATCCCTTCGTCGTCAAGGCGGTCAGTCAGCTCACGGGGCAGCGGGACCTGCAGGTGTGGCACGACCAGATCCAGTACAAGCCGGCGTCGGCGGGGGGCCCCACCAACTGGCACCAGGACGCGCCCCTGTGGCCGATCATCAAGCCCATGACCCCGGTCTCGGCGTGGATCCCCATGGACGACGCCGACGAGGAGAACGGCTGCATGTGGATGGTCCCCGGCAGCCACCGCTGGGGGAACCAGATCGAGTTCCTGCGCACCCAGCGCCACCTGGAGAGCCTGGCCGACTTCTCGGCCATCGAGGGCTTCGAGCCGCCCGACGGCACCGACGTGACGGAGGTGCGGCCGCGGGCCTGGCCGGTGCGGCGGGGGGAGATCTCCTTCCACCATTCCCTCACCTGGCACGGCTCGCCCCACAACACCTCGGGGCGTCCGCGGCGGGCGATCGCCATCCACTACATGACCGGCGAGGCCCGCTTCGACGCCGGCGGCAACCACGTGATGAAGCAGTTCGTCGAGCTGCCGGACGGCGCCCCGATGGCCGGGGCGGGACCCCATTTCCCGGTCGTCTGCCGTTCCGGCCAACCCGTCGGCGCCCCGGAGCGCCTCAGCTCCGCCGCCGGCTGACCCAACCACCGGAAGAAACAGGAGAGACAGGATGGACGAGGTACGGATCGGCGTCGCCGGCATCGGCGGCATGGGGGGCAATCACTGCGAGTACCTCTCGAAGGGGCAGATCCCGGGGGGCCGGCTCGCCGCGGTGGCCGACGCCAGCCCCGAGAGGCTCGCGTGGGCAAAGAGCAACCTGGACGGCGTCGAGCGCTTCGACACGCCGGAGGGCATGATCGGCTCCGGCGAGATCGACGCCGTGCTCATCGCCACCCCCCACTACCTGCACCCGCCCATCGCCATCGCCGCCTTCGAGGCCGGCCTGCACGTCATGTCGGAGAAGCCCGCCGGCGTGTACACGCGCCAGGTGAAACAGATGAACGCCGCCGCCGAGAAGGCGGGGACGATCTTCGCCCTGATGCTCAACCAGCGGGCCCGCGGCCAGACGCGGAAGCTGAAGGAGCTGGTCTCCTCCGGCGAACTGGGCGAGATCCAGCGCACCAACTACATCATCACCAACTGGTTCCGCGCCCAGAGCTACTACGACTCCGGCGGCTGGCGGGCCACCTGGGCCGGCGAGGGCGGCGGCGTGCTCGCCAACCAGTGCCCCCACAACCTCGACCTCTGGCAGTGGGTCTGCGGCATGCCCTCGCGCCTGCGGGGCTTCTGCTACTTCGGCAAGCACCACGACATCGAGGTGGAGGACGACGTCACCGCCTTCGTCGAGTACCCCAACGGCGCCACGGGCGTATTCGTCACCGGCACCGGCGACGCCCCGGGGACCAACCGCCTGGAGATCACCGGAGACCGCGGCAAGATCGTCGCCGAGGACGGCGGCATCGTCTTCCACCGCACCGAGCAGTCGGTGAGCCGCTTCCTCAAGGAGTACCCCGGCGGCTTCGGCAGCCCCGACGTGTGGACCTGCAAGGTGCCGCCCGCCGGCGGCGACGGCGAGCACCGGACGATCACGGCCAACTGGGTGCAGGCGATCCGCGACGGCGGCGAGACCGAGCTGCTGGCCCCCGGCCTCGACGGCATCCACAGCGTCGAGCTGTTCAACGCCATGCTCCTGTCCACCTGGACCGACAGCTGGGTCGACATCCCCGTCGACGCCGACCTCTACTACGACGAGCTGCAGAAGCGCGTGGCCACGTCCCGGACCAAGGAGGGACCGTCCCGGACCATGGACGTGAAGGACTCCTTCTAAGATGAACCTCCACTTGCGCCGGCAGCGGCTAACCCTCGACGAGGGCGGCCACCGCGTGTGGCGCACGGTGACCGAGGAGGCGGCGTGGCCGGCGGCGTCCACGGCCCTGCTGCTGTGCGACGTCTGGGACAGCCACTGGTGCCGTGGCGCCCGCGAGCGCATGGAGCCGCTGGTGCCGCGCATGAACGAGACGGTGGCGGTGGCTCGCGCGGCCGGGGTGCAGATCGTCCACGCGCCCTCGGGCACGATGGAGTTCTACGCGGAACACCCGGCCCGTCTCCGGGCCCTGGAGGCGGAGCCGGCCGATCCCGCGGAGGGGCTGCCGGCGGCGGCGAGAGACCCCGGCTCCCTCGTGGGGCAGCTCTTCGCCCCGGGCGGTACCGCGGCGGAGTACGACCCGCCCCTGCCGGTGGACGCCGCTGACAACGGCACCACCGTGGCCGAGAACGACTCCTACAAGGCATGGAAGAGCCAGCACCCCGGCGTCGACATCGACCCGGAGCGGGACCTGATCTCCGACGACGGCCGCCTCGTCTACGCCTGCCTGCAGGCCCGCGGCGTGACCCGCATGCTGATCCTCGGCGTGCACACCAACATGTGCGTCCTCCACCGCACCTTCGGCATCAAGCAGATGACCAGGTGGGGCGTGGAGACGGCCCTGATCCGCGACCTCACCGACACCATGTACAGCCCGGCGCGCCCGCCCTACGTCGACCACGACGAGGGCACCCGGCTGGTGGTGGGGTACGCGGAGAAGTTCTGGTGCTGGAGCGTGGACAGCGCCGATGTGGCCGCCGGCCCGGTGGCCTAGGCCCGCAGAGCAGCCCCGGCCTCAGCGCGCGTACCCGTCCGGGTTCCGGCGCCAGTCGGGCTGGTATCCCTCGGGCCGCCCGTACCCGTAGGACGGGCCGATCTGGTTCGGGGTGCGGAAGGGCCAGCCCTGGCCCCCGATGATGCGGTACTCGTCCCCCTTGCCCTGCAGCCACCAGAACATGTGGGCCACGTACTGGCAGTGGGCGTGGCCGCCGTACGTGGCGGTGCGCGGGTCGAACTCCGGGTCCTCGATCCAGTCGCGGCAGGGGGGCGAGGTGCGCCAGTAGTTGTACTTGAGCATGTGGCGCACCCCGGAGGCGGTGGAGGCGCCGCGGCGGTGCAGGATGCTCTGGTGGTGGATGCCCAGGGTGCCGGCGGGCCCCCCGGCGAGGACGGCCTCGCCGGTGAAGTCGCCGTCGCTGCGCGAGATGTGGGTGCGCGGGGCGATCTCGGTGGGCCCCAGCTCGGGCGGCGTGTCCTGGGGGAAGTAGAAGACCTCGGCGAACTCCAGCTCCGGGCCGAAGACCCGGTCGGCGTCGTGGTGCCAGCCCTGGGCCTCGGCCGGACACTCGACCCTGTGGTTGCTGACGAGGACGGGCAGGCCGACGTGGGCGCCGAGGAGGGAGCGCATGGCCCCGGCCAGGGCCTGGTTCAGCAGCACGTGCTCGACGAACCAGTCCTCGAGGAGGATCCCGCTCGGCTCGTGGGTGCCGCGCATGCGCTCGAGCTCCTCGATGGTCAGGCCCTCCGGCATCCACGACGGTTCGACGGGGATCTCCCCGTTCAGGTAGCGGCAGGCGCGCTCGTTGATCTCGTCGGGGACGGCGCCGGGGAGCATCAGGTAGCCCTCGCGGCAGAACTCGAGGACCTGGGAGTCGTTCAGGGTGGGGTCGCAGTCGAAGGTGCGGTTCTCCGGATCGTATGGCATCTCTCAACCCAGGCTGGCGGCCAGGGAGGCGGTCCCCTCGACGAGGAGCCTCTCGCAGTCGGCGGTGAAGGGGGCGGGCCGAGGGGGACGGCGGCGGCGCTGGGTACGTAGGCGATGAGGCCGTTGGCGTAGGCCACCGTCACCGTCGTGGCGGGGGCGAGGGCTTTCTTGATGTGCAGGCCGATCTCGGAGAGCACCTCGCCCCCGAGGAAGACGACCCGGAAGTCCGGGTTCAACTGCAGCATCTGGATCTCGTGGACGCAGGCGTCGGCCAGGCCGCCGGCCTTCGCCCGCGGCAGCATCGTCTCGGCCCAGCGGCGCCAGTGGTCGTCGCTGCTGCCCGCCGCCTCCTGCAGTCGTTCCATCGAAGGGAGACCGGCGTAGGGCAGCCGGTGGTGCAGGTGGTCGACGCGCAGTCCGTCGGCGGCCACGGTTTCGGCCTCCGGGAGCGTCTCCAGGACTTCCGCCGCCATGCCCGCCCCAGCTTCCTCCAGCTCCTGCAGCGTCGGGCGGGCGAAGCCGTCGTGATCGCCGGCGCCGAACCAGGGCCGCACGTCGCCGGCGCAGCCCGTGGCGAAGAGGGCGGGCGCCCCGGTGCGGGCCCCCAGGTGGCGGCAGAGGAAGCCGGGGTAGTCCGGTCCCACGAGGTAGCCGCCGATGCTGGTGGGGTGGCACCCGTACGCGGTGAGGGAGGCGAGCAGGTCCCCCCCGGCGTTGCGGAACCACAGGGTGTCCAGGTCGCGGTCGATCGACCCCTCGGGGTTCGGCGCGAAGCTGACGCCGCCGCGGCCGTCGGGAAGGCGCCGGTTGACGCCGAATGTCGAGCGCCCGCGGGAGAACTCGACCCGCCCCTTGACAGCGGCGCCGGCGGCGGCGACCGCGGCCTCCTGGAGGCGCCCGATCAGCCAGTCCGCGTACCCGGACTCGACCTCGCCGGGCATGTTCCAGGGCGAGAAGAAGGGGCCGCAGTGGGTGTGGGTGGCGGTGAGCACCACCTGCCGCGGCAGCAGGCCGGTGGCGTCGCAGACCGCCTGCCGGGCCTCGGCGTCGCAGGGCGGCGAGAAGCCGATGACGTCGGCGGTGAGCACCAGGGCGCGGTCCCCGTCCCCCTCCAGGTAGAGGGCGCCGGCGAAGAGCGGGGCGTACGAGCCCTCGGAGCGGTGGTCGCGGTTCGCGTACCCGGTGAGCCACACCGGCTCCCGGGGGGTGATGTCGACCTGGGCGGTCCCGAACCTCATATGAGCCTCCCGCGCTCGTCCACCTGGTCCAGGCCCAGGCCCCTCAGGTCGGCCATCCCGCCGGAGGTCTCGGCCTCGTACATGCGCCAGATCGCCCGCAGGCTCTGCAGGCTCGCCGGTCCCCCGGTGAGCGGCTCCCGGCCGCTCTCGATGCAGTCCAGGAAATGGGCCATCTCGTTCTCCGTGTGCTTGCCCGTCTCGTGGCGGCCCACGACCTCGGTCTCGCCGCCCTTGAGCAGGCGCAGCTCGCCGCCGCGGATGTCGGCCTCGATCATGCCTTCGGTGCCGTGGGCGTGGAAGGCGTACCCCAGGCGCGTGCCGCGGGCGCCCCAGGTGCCGAAGTGGTAGCCCAGGCGGCCGCCCTCGAACTCCAGGACGGCGTTGCTGGTCCCCTCGCGCTCCATCCAGGGCGTGCCGCGGTTCGTTCCCACGTGCACGCCGCGCACCGGCCGCCCCAGGTACCACAGCAGGATGTCGACGTAGTGGCAGCCGTGGCTGAAGAACTGGCCGCCCCCGAGGGTGGCCGCCTTCAGGGCCCAGTGGCCCTCGTGGTAGCGGGTGAGCTGCTCGGTCCAGATGGAGACCTGGAAGACGTCGCCGCAGGCGCCCTCGTCGATGAGCTGTTTCATGCCCGAGACGAGGGGGTGGAAGCGCATGCAGTAGGCGATCATCAGCACTCGCCCGGCGGCGCGGCCGGCGTCGATCAGCTCCAGGCAGGCGGCCTCGCCGATGGCCATCGGCTTCTCGAGCAGGACGTGCTTGCCCGCCTGCAGGCAGGCGAGCCCCACCGGGTGGTGCTCGTGGTGGGGGAGCACGAGGAGGACGGCGTCGACGTCGTCGAGGACCTCGCGGTAGTCGGAGGCGGTGCGCACGCCGGGCATCATCTCCGCCACGGCGGCGGCCTTCTCCGCATCGACGTCGACGGCGGCGGCCAACTCGAGGCGATCCGAGAGCACGTGGAACCGGCGCAGGTGCGACCTCGACATGCCGCCGCAGCCCACGAGGGCCAGCCGCACCCGGGACATCAGCCGGCGACCTCCTGCCGCAGGTCGAAGCCGTTGCCCTCCGGATCGCGGAAGGAGGCGACCCGGACCGGGACGTTCTCCTTGGGCTCCCGGAGGCTCTCCATCGAACCGCCGTGGGACTCGATGGCGCGCTGGAAGTCCTCGATCGAGTCGACCAGCAGGCAGAGCCCGGCGTTGGGCAGCAGGACCTCCCTCAACCGGTCCGAGGACCAGACGTGCAGGGCGAGCTGGAAGCCGTCGAACTCCAGGGTCGTCCAGCCGGAGGACCGGAAGGCGACGGGAGCCTGGAAGACGCCGGTGTAGAATTGGATCGCCCTCTCCATGTCGGCGACGTAGTGGATGAAGAGGGGAGATCGGGCTTGCATGGGGCGCTCCGTGGGGAAAGGGCGTCGCGGCGGGCGCCTCATCATAGGCGATCGGCAGGAGTGGGCCAATCCCGCTCCCAGGAGGCCGCGGGGGAGCGGCCGGGATGTGAGTGCTGCTCCGTATGTGGCCGGGCTTGACCTTGTTCATTTCGGCGATCTGTTTGGGAGCCATGGTTGTCGTCGATGTGCATCAAGCCAGGGCCCAACTCTCGAGGCTGCTGGCGCGAGTCGAGGCGGGGGAGGAGGTCGTGATCGCCCGCCGGGGCGTGCCCGTGGCACGGCTCCTGGCGTGGAAGCCGCCAGGCAAGCGGCAGCCCGATGTCCTGAAGGGCAAGGTCACGGTTCCCGACGGCTTCCACGACCCGCTGCCGGGGGAAGAGCTGGAAGCCTGGGAAGGTGGCTGAGGCCAAGGGCGGTTGGACACCCATGCGTTCCTGTGGTGGCTCGGGGACAGCGAGCGGCTGTCGCTCCCCGCGCGCCGCATGATGGCTGACGAATCGAACGCGATCCTGGTCAGCGCGGCGTCCGCCAGGGAGATCGCTACCAAGCTCCGGCTCGGCAAGCTGACGGTAACCGAGGCTGTGGCCCTCGACACTGCCGGCGTCATCGCCAGCCAGGGGTTCGAGGAGCTGACCATCAGCGTTGCCGATGCCGAGCGAGCCGGACGCCTGCCCGGCCCACATCGCGACCCCTTCGACCGTATGCTCATCGCCCAGGCCCTGTCGCGCGATCTGGCGATCGTGTCGACGACGCGGCCTTCGACCGATACGGTGTGAACCGGCACTGGTGACGAGGGGGGCACTCCCCGCAAGCGTGTCCGCCCCGGGGTCAGACGGCGTCTGAGGTCTGTCCTGCGAGGCCGGCCTCCCGCAGCGCTCTCTCCGCCGCCTCGGCCTCGGCGGCGTCCACCAGCAGCAGGGCCTGACCGCCGCCGAGATGCGGGTACACCGTCAGGCTCGGCCACCGCGGGCGGCTCACCTCCCAGAGGGCGAGGGTGCCGGTGGCGGCGATCACCCGGTCGTCGCGGATCCGGCTGTCGATGCCGGCCCGGCGCAGCACGTCGGCGGCGAGTTCGAGCTCGAACCGGGTCTCGGCGGCCATCACCGCCATCACCTCGCGGCTGGCGAGGCACCTCCTGCTCCGAATCTGCTGCCGCAGGTGCACGCCCACGGCGGCGAGGACGAGCGCGTCGAGGCCGCAGGTGCGGCTCCATTGCGGGTGCAGACCCAGCCCGCTGCCGGCGATCCAGGGGGCGAGCCCCAGCAAGCAGAGTCCAAGCGTGCCGGGCACCATGACCCGCTGCTGAGCGTCGCGCAGACGGCGGACGGCGTCCTCCGGGGAAGCGGCTTCGGCGAGGCGGAACCCGAGTCGTCCGAGGCGCTCGATGGTGTCGAGGGGATGGAAGACCTCGATGGCGTAGAGGTGGGCGGCCAGGGCCACCAGAAGGCAGAAGGCGAGGCCAAAGACCAGGGAAGGATCTCCGGTCGGGTCGAAGGCGAAGAGCCACACCGGCGCCGCTGCTACGGGCAGGGCCCCGGCGGGATTGATCCGCAGGGGCAGGGCCGGCGCCGCTCCGGCCTCTGCCCCGGCGCCGGCTGACCGTTCCAGGGGCACGGGGCGCCGCGCCCTCAGCAGGATCACCGCCACCACCAGCAGGGCCAGGAGGAACAGGGCCGCCCGGAGTCCCTGGTAGACCGGGTCGACGGCTCCCGACCAGTCCCGCCACTGGGCCGGAGCCGCCGAGTGCCACCGGCCGAGGATGTCGACTGCCAGCAGCAGGACGACGCCGTTGCCGAGACCCCGGGCCGTGACCTGCCGCGCCAACCACACAATCAGCAGGGCGGCGGCCGTCACGGTCAGCATCGCTCCCGCGCGGAAGGCCCATCCGGGATCCGGGACCGCGGGCAGGCCGGAGGCAGGTCCGTGAATTCCCTCGAGGAAGAGGGCGGTCCCGAGTCCGTGGGCCGCCGCCAGGAGGGCCGTCGCCGCGGTGATCACCCGGTGGAAGCCTGCTTGGTTCGAGGGGCCGGCTTCGCGCAGGCGCCGCAGGGAAGGGATCAGGCCGCTGAGGAGGAGAACGACAACCGAGGCGCTGACGTAGGTGCCGATCGCCGCCGTCCCCGAGACGGCGTGGGGCATCCACGGCGCCACGAGGTGCACGGACCCGCCTCCGGGCAGACCGGCGGGAAGGTCCGGCCCATACTCGGCCAGGACGGACGGATCCAGGCCGGGGACGGTGACGAGTTGCTGCAGGAGGCGGTAGAACCCGGCCGCGGCCAGGGTCACGGCGGTGGCCCGGATGAGCCCGGTAGAGCGGTGGCCGCCTACGCTCTGTCCAGCGCCCGGTTGGGGAGGGACACCAGATCCCCCGGTTGTGCTGTCAGCGATGGACACCGGACTCTGGACTGACCGCCGCCCTGCGCGAATCCGAGAGTCTCATCAGGACCGGCCCTCGCCCCGATGATCCCCGGACTGCCGGCGATGATGAAGCGCCCGGGCGGCCCAGGCGAATCCGAAGAAGTACCGCCTGAGCCCGCGGGCCGAGTCGGGCGGCACCTCGGGGTCGAAGAACAGACGGCAGAACTGCTCGCGTGCGCGCAGGATCTCCTGGCAGCGGTGACCCCGCCAGCGGGGGTCGCATGCGGTCAGATCGAACAGCTCCAGGGCCCGCTCGAGAGCGCTCTCGAACCGGTCGGTTCGGCCGGCCTCGTGGGCCCGGATGGTGCGCTCCACCTCGCTGCCCACGTTCCCGAGTTGCTCCACGAGCTCCAGCCGCCCCCAGCCCTCCGCGGCGTTCCTGTGCAGGACCCTGGTCACTGCGCGGAAACTCTCATTCCGGCGGAACCAGGGATTCCACCACTTCGCGGATGCGGGCCCGGATGCGTTCGTCGTCGACGCCCCGCGAACGGTTGCCCTGGCTCGGGCGCAGGTTGGTCATCGCGTCGAACTCAAGAGGTTGATGCCCCAGAGATCGCGCTGGCGGCATCCATCCGCCAGGAGCGCCGCCTCGTCGTCCGCGTGCAGATCCGCCCCGACGGCCATGACCGCACGCGACACGTCGACCACGGCCTTGATCCAGTCCCCGAACGGCTCCTCGGCCAAGCTCGCCAATGCGCTTCGCGTGATGCGATCCCTGACAATCCGTCCGCTGGTCACCTCGTCCTCACTCCTCCCCGGCACTCCGCACGCCGCGCCGGTCGCGAGCGCCGGTCGAAAGGAGCGTCGCGCCGATTCGCGGGCGGGCTGGGAATCCGCATGGGCCTTCCCCGTTCCATGCCGCCTTCACGGCAACTGTAGAGTCACCTCGACGTTCCGTCCATTGCGAATCCGCGGGTGATGTCGCCGCCAAGGCTGCTCCGTCGCTGAGGTGTCCCGATCCTTGGCCCTGACGCCCTGGTCGTCGATACCAGGGATGAGCCGGCGCGGTCCTGCCGGCCTCACCCGGCCCGACGCAGGACCCGCCCCCCGCGCTCGGTCGTGATAGCCCCGTCGCGCAGGGCCAGCCGGCCGTTGACCAGGACGTGGCGCACCCCGGCGGCGGTGCGGTTCGGGTCGCGG
>CAZEHQ010000045.1:0-16777 GCA_964512165.1 uncultured Gemmatimonadaceae bacterium
TATAGGGGGCCTATAGGGGGCTTATGGGGGCCTATGGGGCCCTGCGCGAAGAGGCGCGGACTGATCTTGCATACCCAGGGATCGGGCCAGACCTTCACCCTGCTGACGGACGCGTGATCCTCGAGGACAAACAGGAGCAATCCACAATGTCCATGAACCAGCCTGACCCGGGCCGCACCCGCCTGTCGGCGGCAGCCGCCGTGATCTGGCGGTCCGTGCAGGTGGCGGCCGCCGTCGCCGTCGTCGTCGTGCCCTTCGCCTACGCGGTCACCGGCCTGCACCGCGAGGTCCTGACCGCGGCGGGCTGCGGTTTCGCGATAGGCGTCGGCCTCAGTCTGCGCATGGGCGAACGAGGCGGGAGGTCGACGGGCATCCTGATCGGTTCGGCCATCGGCATCCTCTCCGCACTCGCGATGGGTGTCTCGACGGATTTGTCCGGAGCCTTCGGCTTTTCCGCGCCGGTTCTGGTGCCGCTGGCCCTCGGCCTGATCGACGGACTCGGGCCGTCCCGCCTCTCGGGGTATCGTGAGGCAAGCGTCATGGCCTTGATGATGACCGCCTTGCTCGGGTTCGTATTCCTGCCCGGGTTCGGGGTCCCGGTGCTCGCCCTCCTGATCTTCGTTCCGAGCAACGCGCTCATCGCGGGCTACTTCAACCTCGATCCGGAAGGCCGGCGCTACTCCCGGCCGCCCCTGTGGCTGCTCCTCGTCGTCCTCATCGCCGTGGTCACTACCGGCGCGATCTCGGTGTGGGAGTCCGGGTGGCTGCAGACGCTCCTCATAGTTCCCCTGATGATGCTGATCATCCCTGCCGCCGTCTTCCTGGCCGCGCGGGCCTTCGCGACCTGGATGAAGCCGCGCCTCGACGTGTACGTGCATGTGGATCCCCATCGGCGGGTTCTCGGCCGGGTACCTGGCGATCATCGTCGTCTTCGCGGGGTTCAGCGGCATGCTGGAGCGCTTCAGCCCCGGCTCCTTCGCCGGCGCCGCGGACGCCGGCATCGGTGACTGGCTGTCGTTCTCGTTCTACTCGGCCCTGGCCCAGGACTACACGGGCATCACCCCGGCCTCGTTGGCGGCGCGGACCCTGGTGGGCGCCAGGCTGCTCCTGTCCGTCGGCTGGGCGCTGGTCGTCTTCGCCGCGATCATGTCGGCCATCCAGCCCCAGCTCGAGCGGATCGCTCGGCGGAACACTCGGCCGGCGCCGGGTGACGAGCAGTTAGGATCCTGATGAGGACCTACCTCGACCAGCTCCAGCAGATCCTCGACCACGGCGTGGAGAAGCGGGACCGCACCGGCGTGGGCACCCTCTCCCTCTTCGGCATGCAGGCGCGCTACGCCATGGACGACGGCTTTCCCGCGGTCACCACCAAGAGGCTGGTGTGGAAGTCGATGCTCTCGGAGCTGCTGTGGTTCGTCTCGGGGTCGGACAACATCAACGACCTGAAGGCGATCTACCCGCACAACAAGCTCTGGGACGCCAACTACGAGGACTACCTCTCGCGCCTCGGGGTGGAGGAGAACGACGGCGCCATGGGGCGCATCTACGGCGTGCAGTGGCGCCGCTGGCGGGGGGCGGAGGGCACCGTCGACCAGCTCCAGGAGGCCGTCGACCTGCTGCGCACGGACCCCGGCTCGCGGCGGATCATGGTCGACGCCTGGAACGCCGCCGAGACCGGTCCCGCCGACGTGGCCCTGCCGCCGTGCCACAACTTCTTCCAGCTCTACACCGCCGGCGACCGGCTCTCGCTGCAGATGTACCAGCGCTCCTGCGACATGTTCCTCGGCGTGCCCCTCAACATCGCCTCCTACTCCCTGCTGCTGCACATGGTGGCGCGGATCACCGGCTTCGTGCCCCACGAGTTCATCCACACCCTCGGGGACTGCCACATCTACCTGAACCATGTCGACGCCGTGAAGAAGCAACTCCGCCGCGAGCCCCTGCCGCTGCCGCGCCTGCGGCTCCGCGACCGCGGCCAGCGCGAGATCGACGACTTCGTCTTCGACGACTTCGAGCTGGCAGGCTACCGCAGCCACCCCGCCATCCGCGCCGACATGGCCGTCTGACGCAGGCGGCTCCCCCCCTCAGACGAAGCGCTCGCGGTGCTGCAGCCTGAGCAGGCCGCCGAGAACGGCCAGCACCGACCCGGCGAGCAGGTAGGCGCGGTTGTGGAAGGTGTTGCCCGAGCGCACCAGGCCCTCGACCTCGTCGACCAGATCGAAGGGGTTGTAGAACACGTTCCAGCGGCTGCCCTCGAGGGGCGCTGCGGTGATCCAGAAGGCCAGCACGAGAAGCACGAGGATGGCCGCGGCGCCGTTGCCGCTGCGGGCGAAGGTGGCCGTCAGGAAGCCGGCGCTGGAGAGGAAGGCCACGGGGAACATGAGGTGGAAGACCATCTCGTGGACGGCGAAGTCGGTGAGGGCGAACCGGCAGAACAGGGCCAGCCCGGCCAGGACGACGGCCGCCGCCATCAGCATCACGGCGTGCCTGACCAACCACACCTTGTAACGGTAGTCGGGAATCCCGAAGAGGGTTTCCATCATGCCGGCGTCGGTCTCGCTCTGCAGGGCGTAGGCCGAGGGGTAGATGACCAGCACCACGCCGGGCACCAGCAGGAAGTAGAAGATGAGATCGGGCCCCGGCGGCACCTTCTCCTCGGCCGTGTGGATCACGGCGATGACCAGGAAGAGGACCACCGCCAGCGCCAGGAACCAGAAGAAGCGGCCGGCGAAGACCTGCCGGGCGCTGTAGCGCAGGAAGGCGGGGGCGCTGCCCAGGGCCGGCGTCATGCGGCCGCCCCCTCCAGCAGCCACAGGTAGGAGTCCTCCAGGGTCGGCGTCACCTCCGTGGCCCCGGGCAGGGGCCGCCGGGCGGCGAGGAGGCGCACGCGGATGCGGTCCTGCTCGCGCATGTGGTGGACGATGCGCGCCGACCGGCGCAGCGCCTCGAACTCGGCCTCCGGCACCGACGCCTGCCACACGGCCCCGCGGGTGAGCTCCACCATCTCCTGCGGGGTCCCGAGGAACCGCACCTCGCCGCCGTCGAGCACGGCGAGCCGGTTGCAGGAGCTGGAGATGTCCTCGATGATGTGGGTCGAGAACACCACCACCCGGTCGCGGGCCAGCTCGGCCAGCAGGTTGCGGAAGCGGATGCGCTCGCGCGGGTCGAGGCCCGCCGTGGGCTCGTCCACCACCAGGATGCGCGGCAGGTGGAGCAGGGTCTGGGCGATGCCGACGCGCTGCTTCATCCCTCCCGAGAACCCGCCGATCTTCTGGTCGCGGCTGTCCTCCAGGTGGACGGCGGCGATCGCCTCCTCCACCGCCCGGCGCCTGCCGCCGGCGTCCCAGCGCCCCTTCAGCATCGCCTGGTAGTCGAGGAACTGGTACGCCGTCATGCCCTCGTAGGTGCCGAAGGCCTGGGGCAGGTAGCCGATCAGGGCCTGCAGCTCCTCGCGCCGCTCCGACAGGTCGATGCCGTTGACCCGCACCTTGCCCCGCGTCGGCTCGAGGATGCCGCAGAGGACGCGCATGAGGGTGGTCTTGCCGGCGCCGTTGGGGCCGATGAGGCCGAACATGCCGCTCTCGATGTCGACCGAGGCCTGCTTCAGGGCCGGGAAGGGACGCCGGCGGCGGCCGATGAGGGGCAGGGCGGCCACGAGGCGGTAGAGCATGCGCCGGCTGCGCCGGAAGCGGCCGGCCAGGCCGTCGACGTTGACCTCGCCGCGGTAGAGCCGGCGGGACCCCCGGTGCACGGCGGCCCCGAGGTACCAGAGAACCCCCACGAGGATGGTGACGGCCCAGTTGTCCCAGCGCTCCTGGTACCAGACCAGGTGGAGCAGGGGCAGCAGCCAGAACAGGGTCGACCAGAGCCCGCGGACCAGGCGGCGGCGGCCCTCCGGCGGCGGCAGGAAGGGGCGCACCGTGGCGGCGAGGAAGAGGACGAATGCCACGGATAACACCATGGCCCAGAAGTCGCTGTCGAGGTTGAGGTAGGCGAAGTAGATGTGGAAGCCGAGCAGCGGCAGCTGCCAGCGCAGGGGGCCGAAGCGGTCGTCCGCCGCCGCCTCTCCCGCCGCCCGCAGACGCGCCCGCTGGCGCTCCCCCCGGCGCCACTGGCGCAGGAAGCGCGGCTCCTCGTCGTAGACCTTCACGAGGTTGGCCACCGAGATCCGCAGGGGGCGGTCGCGGGGAATGGGGTCGGCGCGGCTGCGCCGCAGGCTGGTCTGCACGAACCAGGTCAGGGCCGGGACCCCGCCGAGCAGCGCCGTGGCGTCGACGACGCGCCACAGGAGGCCGTCCACGTGCTCGTGGATCAGCCAGGCCCCCAGGGCCAGCGCCGCCAGCTGCGCCGCCCGGGTCCAGCCGCCGAGGCCGCGCAGCCAGCCCAGGGTGTGCTCCAGGCCGGCGTAGACCGTGGGCACCAGGACCAGGGTGAAGAGGGTCCCCGCCAGCAGGCCGCCGATGACGGCCACGGCGAAGGGCACGCCGATGACGGCCACGTACTCGGCCTTGCCCATGGCCAGCGGCAGCAGCGCCAGGATCGTGCTCAGGGCGGTGATGGCGATCGGCCGCAGGCGGGCCTGGCCGGCCTGCAGCAGGGCCCGCGACAGGCGCGCCCCGCGGCGCTGCCGGGCGCGGGCGGAGTCGATGAGCATGATGCCGTTGTTGACCACCACCCCGAGGAGGATGACGAAGCCCACGAGGGCGTTGGCGTCGAGGATGGAGTTCCCCGTCAGGACCAGCCCCCACAGGCCCCCCATGGTGGCCAGGGGCAGGGTGATCATCATCGCCAGCGGCGCCGCGAGGGACTCGAAGGCGGCGGCGAGGATCATGTAGATGAGGATCACCGCGGCGCAGAGGAGGAAGTAGAACGGCTCCAGGTCGGTCTCGTCGTGGACGGCCTCCACCGACACCCCCGACGGCGGCGACACCGCCGCCGCCAGCTCGTCCACGGCGGACCTCGCCTCGGCGAGCCGTCCCGCCGAGTCCCTCACCTCCTCCTGGAAGCGGTAGCTGACCTCCAGCTCCTTCTCCTGGTTGACGCGCTCGACGCGGGCCCGGCCGCTGGTGTGGACGAGATCGGCGAGCCTCGACAGGGGCACCGGACCGCCGCCCTCGGCCGGCACCCGCACCCGGCGCAGGTCCTCGATGCGGCGCTCCCCCGGCTCGGCGCTGCGCAGCAGGACCTGCACCTCCTCCGGGCCGCGCCGCACCCGCGCCGGCGACGACACCTGCCTCTGGAAGCCGGCCAACTCGCCGGAGACCGCCTCCTCGGTGACGCCGTGGTGCTTGAGGGCGGCCCGGTCGAGGATCAGCGAGATCTCCGGCTGCGGCGTCTCCTCCGCCACCCAGGCGTACTGGACGGCGGTGAGGCGCTCCAGGTTGAAGCGCAGGTCGTCGGCCACCCGGCGCAGCAGCTCCATGTCGCGGCCGCGGAGCAGCAGATGGTCGCCGCCGCCGCCGATCCCCAGGAGTCGGGCGAAGGCGCCGCCCATGCCGCCGCCGCCACCGCCGCCGCCGCGGAACCCGCCGCCTCCCCGCGGCGCGTCGAAGGTGAACCACAGGGCCGGGAAGGCCTCCCGCAGCTGCTCCCCCACCTCGTCGCGCACCCCGCCCATGCCGCGGCCGGCGATCTCGCGGAAGTCCTGCCGCAGGCGCAGGTCGAGGCGCAGCAGGTCGGTCCGCACCTCGATGCGGCGCTCCTCCAGCTCCTCCACCTTCGCCAGACGCTCGTCCATGGCCAGGGCCAGCCCGTCGGCCATCTCGAGGGTGGCGCCCCCCGGCAGCCGCGCGTACACGTCGAAGCGGTCCAGCTCCACCGGGGGCGCTCCGCCGCCGCCGAGACCGAGGCTGACGGCCAGGGTGACGAAGAACCCGGCCACGGCGAGGACCACGGTGCGCGCCGGGAAACGCAGGCAGGACTTGAGCAGCAGCGAGTAGACCTGCACCGTCCGCTGCCGCTGCGAGACGCTGCGGAAGGCGAGACCGGCGCCGGACCGCCGCGCCGCCAGGCGCCAGGTGACGACCGGTATCAGCAGCAGGGCCACCGCCAGGGAGACGAGGAGGGTGGAGATGATGGCCACCCCCACCTCGCGCCCCAGGAGGCGGACGAGGTGGTCCTCGGCGAAGACGAAGGGCAGGAAGACGCAGACCGTGGTCAGGGTCGCCGCCACCACGGCGCGCCTCACGTCGGCGACGCCGCCGGCCACGGCGGCATCGGCCGACTCGCCGCGGGCCAGGCGCCGGTAGATGCTCTCGAGGACGACGATGCTGTTGTCGATGAGCATGCCCACGGCCACCGCCATGCCCACGAGGGAGAGCGCGTTCAGGGTGAGGTCGAGGGCGTCGAACAGGTTCAGCGAGATCAGCACCGAGACCGGGATCGCCAGGGCCACCACCGCCACCAGGGCCAGGTTGCGCAGGAAGATCCAGAGCACGGCCACCGCCAGGCCGCCGCCGAGCAGCGCCAGGGACCGGATGTCGCCGATGTTGTCGCGCACCGGCTCGGCGGCGTCGCTGCCGACGACGAGCTCGATCCCCTCCGGCTCCAGCTGCCGGTTCAGGCGGTCCACCACCTCGAGCGCCGCCGACGACGCCTCCAGCAGGTTGGCCTCGGGATCGCGCATCAGCGACAGGGCCACCGCCTCCAGGCCGTTCACCCGGGCGATCGACTCGCGCTCGGCGCCGCCGTCGACGACCGACGCCACCTGCCCCAGGCGCAGCCCGTCGGCCACGACCGTCTCCTCGAGGTCGGTCAGGGAGGTGTAGTCGGAGACCAGGCTGACGAAGCTCCGCCCCCCGGCGCCGGCCACCTCCCCCAGGTGGCGCCGGGGGCGGGCGCCCTGGCCGATGCGGGCGCTCACCTGCGCCGCCGTCAGCCCGTGGCCGCGCAGCGCCTCCTCGTCGAGGCGGACCTCGATCGAGCGCCGGCGGCCGCCGTACACGGCGACGTCGGCGACGCCGTCCACGTGCCTCAGCTCCTCCACCACCTTGCGGTCGACCACGTGCCGGACCCGGTCGAGGCCGCCCTCGCCCCGCGCCTCGAGGGCCATGAACCGCGTCGACAGCTGCTCGGTGTCGATCTTGTGGACCCGCACGACGGTGCCCTCGTCGAGGCCGGCCTCGGCGGCGGCGGCGCGCTGCTCCAGGCGCAGGTAGGCGTGGCCGGGGTCGACGCCGCTGTCGTAGTAAACCAGGATCCGCGCCCCCCGCGACTCCACGTACGACTCGATGCGCTCGATGCCCGGGAGTCCGGCGATCGCCCCTTCGAGGGGGATGACGGCACGGCTCTCGACCTGATCGACCTCGGAATCGCGCGGCGCCTGCACCTGCACCACGAGCATGGGCAGCTCGGCGAAGGGGATCAGCTCCACCGGCAGTCGGCCGTAGGAGACGGCGCCGAGGAGGCAGCCGGCGGCCAGCAGCATGGTCACCGCCACCGGCCGCCGGACCAGGTTGGCCGTCACCGGGAGGCGGCCTGGGCCGGGCGCAGCCGGTCGACGCGGGCGAAGAGGTGGTAGACGCAGGGCACCACCATCAGGGTGAGGGCGGTGCAGCTGAAGAGCCCGCCGATGACGGCCACCGCCATCGGCGCCCGCAGCACCGCTCCCTCGCCGGCGCCGGCGGCCAGGGGCAGCAGGGCGAGCATGGTGGTCAGGCTGGTCATCAGGATCGGCCGGATGCGCGTCCGCCCGGCGTTGACGATGGCCTCCTCCAGCTCCTGCCCGGAGCGGCGGTTGCGGTTGATGCGGTCCACGAGGACGATGGAGTCGTTGACCGCGATCCCCGCCAGCAGGATCACCCCGATGAAGGACATGACGTTGAGGGGCATGCCCAGGGCCAGGAGCAGGGCCACGGCGCCGACGCCGGCCAGGGGGATGGTCAGGAGGATGACGAAGGGATGGAGGAGGGACTCGAACTGGGCGGCCATCACCATGTAGACGAGGACCACCGCCAGGATCAGGGCGAAGCGCAGGTTGCGGAACGAGTCCTGCCGCAGCTTCTCCTCGCCGGTGAGGTCGAAGCCGTACTCCGGCGGCGCGCTCACCCCTCCGAGGGCCTCGGTGACGCGGCCGGCGACGCGGTCGAAAGGCTCGCCCTCGTCGAGGCGGGCGCTCACCGTGACCACCCGCTGCTGGTTGCGGCGCAGGATCTCCCGCGGCGTCACCGAGGCGCGCAGGCGGGCGACCTCGTCGAGGCGCACCCGCAGCCCCCCCGGCGCCTCCAGCAGCAGTCCCCGCAGCTCCTCCGCGGTCACCCGCGGCCGGCGGATGACGATGTCGGCGGCCTCGCCGCGCTGCCGCAGGCGGCCGGCCTCCTGCCCGGAGAGCAGGCTCTGCAGCTGCGAGCCGATGGCGTCGATGCCGAGGTGGAAGGCCGCCGCCGCCGCCCGGTCGACGACGATCTCGATCTCCGGCCGTCCGGGGGCCAGGCTCGACTCGACGCCGTGGAGCCCCTCGATCGCGGCCAGCCGCGCCTCCGCCGCCTCCGCCAGGCCGGCCAGGACGCCGAGGTCGCGGCCGTGGATCTCCACCACCACCGGCGCCTCCGGGCGGCCGAGGCTGGTCTCCAGGGCCGTCTCCCGCAGCAGGTAGCGGACCTGCGCGTCGGGACCGGCCGGGGACTCGCCGAGGGCCTCGGCCAGCGCCGCCGCCGAGATCGCGCTGCCCTCCCGGAGCTGCACGTGGATCACCGCCTGGTTCTCGCCGGCCAGGGGCTCGCCCGGTCCCGCGGCGCCGGCGGCCCGGCCGACGCGGGAGTAGAGGTGGGCCAGCTCGGGGCCGAGACGGCCGGCGATGGTGGTCTCCACGTTGCGCACCGCCCCCTCGGTGCGGTCGAGGCTGGTGCCCTCGGGCAGGGTCAGGTGCAGGGAGAGCTGCCCGGGGTCGAGGTGGGGCATGAACTCGCTGCCCAGGCGCGACAGCACCGCGGCGGTGCCCGCCACCAGCGCCGCCGCCACCAGCGCCACCGGCACCCGCCGCCGCAGCAGGGCCCCGAGCAGGGCGCCGTAGCGCGGGAAGGGGGCCCTTCCGGCCGGCGGCGCTCCTCCCCGTCCCAGGAGCCGCGAGCACAGCATGGGGATGACCACGAGGGCGACGAAGAGCGACGACAGCAGCGAGAAGGCCACGGTCCACGCCTGCTCGCGGAACAGCTCCCCCGCCGCGCCCTGGAGGTAGACGATGGGCAGGAAGACGACGATGGTGGTCAGGGTGGCGCTGGTGATGGCGCCGCCCACCTCGCCGGCGCCGAGGACCGCCGCCCGCGCCGGGGACTCGCCGCGCTCCATGTGGCGGAAGACGTTCTCCACCACGACGATGGCGTTGTCCACGAGCATGCCGGCGCCGAGGGCGAGACCGCCCAGGGTCATGAGGTTCAGGCTCAGCTCGCCGAAGTACATCAGGTTGAAGGTGGCCACCACCGAGATCGGGATGGCGAGACTGATCACCGCCGTCACCCCCAGCCGCCGCAGGAAGACGAAGAGCACGGCCACCGCCAGCAGCACGCCCACGAGGCCGGTCTCCTCCACCTCGGAGACCGCCGCGGCGATGAACCGCGACTGGTCCTGGATGACCTCGATCTCGTAGCCCGGCAGGCTCCGGCGCAGCACCTCCAGTTGCTCGTGCACGGCGCGCGCCGCATCGATCGTGTTGTAGCGGGCCTCGCGGTAGATCTCCAGGCCGAGGCAGCGGCGGCCGTCGAGGCGGACGATGCTCCGCGGCTGGCTCAGGACCTGGCGGACCTCGGCCACGTCGCGCAGGAAGACCGGCCTGGCCCGCGGCTCCGAAGCCGCGGAGGTCGCCGGCGCGCCGCTCCCCTCCGCCGGCCCGCCCGATCCCTGTCCCGCCTCCGGCGCCGCCGCCTCCCCGGAGATCTGGGTGACCACGAGGCCCTCCAGATCGGCCGCCGACGAGAACTCCCCGACGCCGCGGATCAGGTAGCGGCGCCCCATCTCGACGATGGAGCCCCCCGACATGTTGCGGTTGGCGCTGCGGACCGCCGCCGCCAGCTGCTCGAGGGTGAGTCCGTAGGCCTCGAGGGTGTAGGCGTCGGTGAGGACCTCCACCTCGAGGCGGCGGGCGCCGACGACCTCCACGGCGGCGACCCCGGGCAGGCGCACCAGCTCGCTGCGGACGATGCTCTCGGCGGTGCGCCGCAGGGCGTCGAGGTCGTCCACCTCCGGGTGGCGGAAGGCGGCCACCACCACCGGCCGGCCGTTGGGATCGTGGCGGCTCACCGAGACCTCCTCCACCTCCGGGCGGCGGGCGAACTCGGCCAGGCCCTTCTGCAGGTCGAGGAAGGCCTCGTCCATGTCGGCGCCCCAGCCGTACTCGACGGTGACCTGGGCGCCGCCGGTGCTCGACACGGAGGCCACGTCCACCACGCCGCGGGACAGCGACGCCGCCGCCTCGATGGGGGCGGTGATGCGCGCCTCCACCTCGGACGGCGGCAGGTCCCCGGCCTCGACCTGTACGAAGAGCCGCGGGTTGGCCAGCTCCGGCAGCAGCTCCACCCCCAGGCGCCGGAAGGAGATGCCGCCCAGGAGCAGGATCCCGAGGACGAGCATGAGCACCGTCGCCGGGCGGGAGACCGAGAACCGCGCCAGGGACTCCATCAGTTGGTGGTCTTCACCCGCGAGTGGTCGCGCAGGGTCTCGAAGCCCTCCACCACCAGGCGCTCGCCGTCCATCAGGCCGCTGACCACCTCCACCCGGTGGCGGTTGCCGAGGCCGGTCTCCAGGCTGCGGCGCACGGCGATCCCCTTCTCGACGACGAAGACGACCTTCTCGTGGCCGCGGTCGACGATCACCTCACGGGGGATCACGAGGGCCGAGTCCCGCGAGTCCGCCACCAGCTCGATCTTGACGAACATGCCCGGCCGCAGCAGCCCGTCGCCGTTGTCGATGGCCAGGGCCGCCTTGAAGGTGCGGCTGCCGGCGTCGAGGACCGGCGAGACCTGGGTCACCCGGCCCTGCAGGGTGTCGCCGGCGGCGCCGTAGTGGGTCACCCGGGCCCGCTGGCCCGGCGCCACCCGGCCCATCTCCGGGCCCGGCAGCGAGGCCTCGGCGTAGAGCTCGGCGTACTCCATGACCTGGCCGATGGGGTCCCCGGGGCGCAGCCGCTGGCCGGGGCTGTAGTGCTCCAGGTCGACGAGGACCCCGTCGAAGGGGGCGCGCACCTCGAGCCGGGCCAGCTGCAGGAGGGCGCTCTCGTGGCCGTAGCGCGCGTCGATGGCCTGGCGCTCGGCGTCGGTCAGCTCGCGCAGGGTGATGCCGCCGTGCTCGAAGAGACCCTTCTGCTTGTCGTACTCGCGCTGCGCCGAGGCCAGCTGCAGGGCCTTCGACTCGAGGCTCACCTGGTTCTCGAACTCGGCGTTCTCCAGGCGCGCGATCAGGTCCCCCGCCTGCACCCGGTCGCCCATGGCCCAGGTGGCGCCGGTGCGCGGGTTGGTCTGCAGCCGGTAGCGGCCGGACTCGTCGCAGGCCAGCCGCGCCTCCCGCGCCGCCTCGACGGTGGCGGTGGCGGCGACGTACTCGGCGATCGGCCCGCGCGCCACCGGCAGCACGCGCACCGGGATCGCCGACTCGACGTCGATGTTCGGTCCCTCCTGGTCGCAGCCGGCGCCGAGCAGACCGGCGCAGGCGGAGAGTCGCGCCAGCCGGCGGATCGGATGTGGCAGCATGTCGGGGCTCCTACCGTGATTCGAGGTTGATGACGGGCTCGCCGGCGGCGAAGTCCCACAGGGTGCGCACCTTGAGGTCGAGGAGGGCGAGCTGGTAGTCGATCAGGGCCCGCACCTCCTGGAGTTGCTCCCGCGACAGCTGGTTCTGGTAGAAGGCGATGTCCTTCGACGGCAGGTCGCCGTTGCGGTAGCGCTCCAGGTTGAGGCGGTAGGTCTGGCGGGCGCTCTCGACGCTCCTCTCGGCGATCTCGATCTGCGTGGCCTGGTTGTCCAGGGAGCGGCAGGCCTGGCGGATCTCCTTGAGGATGCGGCGCTCCTCCTCGGACGCCGACAGCCTGCGGCTCTCCACCCGCTCCCGGGCCGCGGCCTTGCGGTGCTGCCGCTCGCCCCAGTCGAAGATCGGCACCTCGAGGCTGATCCCGACCTTCTGGTTGCGCGTCGGCGAGTCGTAGATGCCGGCCAGGCTCGCGTCGGTGCCGGTGAGGCCGTAGGAGAGGTCGAGGGAGCCCTTGAACTCGTTGCTCTCGCCGGCGGTGACCAGGTCGTCGAGGGCGTTCTGCACCTCGATCCGGCGCTGGCGGATCTCCATGCGGTGGGCCAGCCCGTGGCGCTCGGCCAGCTTCGGATCGACCTCGACGAGGCGCTTGCGCACGTCGGCCTCCACCTCCAGCTCCATCTCCAGGGGCAGGCCCAGGAGGATCCGGAAATCGTCCAGGCCCTCCTCGTAGCCGATGCGGGCGTTGTCGACGGTGGCGCGGCTGTTGGCCCGGTTCAGGCCCGCCTGCAGCAGCTCCTCGCGGGCGGTGATGCCGGCCTCCACCTTGGCGGCGACGATCTCCAGGCTCTCCTCGGAGTTGCTCAGCTCCTCCCCGGCGATGGCGAGGTTGCGCTGCTGGTAGTAGAGGTCGAGGAACCCGCGCGTCACCCGGCTCTCGATCTGCAGCTCCTGCATGGCGAACTGCAGGTGCGAGTTCTCCAGGGCCAGGCGCAGGCGCTTGAGCTCCAGGCGGGTGCGGTTGTGGGTGAACAGGGGCTGGTTGTAGCGCAGGGACAGGCCGTTGCTGAAGGAGCGCCGCGAGCCGGCGCCGGCGAAGGAGCTGGAGGCGTCGCGCCAGTCGAAGGCCTGCACCAGGCTCAGGGTGCCGTCGGTGGGCTCGATCGTCTGCCGGATGGAGAACACGGCGCCGGCGTAGCTCTGCTCCTGGGTGTTGTACCCGGAGACCAGTTGGTTGAAGATCCGGTCGCGGCTGTGCTCGAAGGGCGTCACCGTGAGGCCGAACCGCGACTTGAGGGCCGCCCGCCGCGCCTCCAGCTCGCGGCGGCTGATCTCGAGGGAGTGGCGCGCCTCGGCCAGGGTCGGACTGCGTTCGCCGGCGATGCGCAGCGCGTCCTCGAGCTGCAGCACCTCGGCCGGCGCGGGAGCCGCGGCCCCCAGGGCCGCCAGCAGCAGGAATCTCCCCTTCTTCATGCACTCTCCTTCAGTTGCGCCGCGGCGGGTCCCGCCGCGTCCACTTGACGGCGTCGGCCACGACGGTGCGCTGCGGGCCCCGGTCGGTGAGCTCCACGTGGGCGGGACCGGCGGCCAGCGGGTAGGTTCCCAGCAGGTTCCAGCCCGCCTCGGCGGCGGCCATGTCGAGGCCCGCCGACTCGACGCCGTCCTGGTGATACACGAGGAAGCTCAGCTCCTTGCCGCCTCCCGCCCTCCGGCGCCAGCGGCGCTCCTCGAAGTCCCCGAGGTAGAAGGAGAGGTCGTAGCGGCCGTCGTCGCCGATCTCGGTGCGCCACGAGACCCGGCTGCGGCCGTCGCCCACCCTCTTGTAGTACCCCGAGAGTACGAAGCGGCCGTAGAACCGGGGGTCGGTGGCCGCCTCCCACGAGCCCGGCGGGCTCCAGAAGCGAAAGCCCACGTAGGGGACCGCGGCCGCCTCCAGGCCGAAGAGGCCGGCGATCTGCCGGCGCAGCCAGTTGGGTTCCTCCACCCCCAGGACCTCGAAGCCGGGGTCCTCGTTGTCGACGACGTACTCGCCCTCCGGCCCCTCCGCCGGCGGCGGCTCCGGGCGCTCGCCGTCGAAGGGCCGGGCGCCCCGGCGCAGCGTGGCCTCGGGCAGCGGCACCTCGATGCGGGCCGGCAGGTTCCGGGAGACGTAGGTGTCCACCAGCATCTCCGCCACCGGGGCGTCGACGACCAGCCCGACGCGCCGGCTCGAGGCCGCCGGGACCGCCACCATGCGGCGCTGCTCCGGGGCGGCGCCGCGGTCGGCCCAGGGGTCCCGGTCGGCCCCCCTCAGGCGGAGCCCGACCTCCACCACGCCGTCCACCGCCGTGGGGTTGCGGACCGTCAGCTCCACCTGCGTCCGCGTGCGCTCCCCCTGGCGCACCAGCCAGGTGTCGGCCTCCTCGATCTCGTACCCGGGCAGCTCCGTGCCGCCGAACCAGGCCTCCAGGCGGGCCTCCGGACCGTCCACGCCGAGGCCCTCCAGCATCTCCAGCAGGTCGGCCTCCGAAGCCTGGCGGCCGCGGTGACGCTCGAGGAAGCCGGCCATCTCGCGGCCGAAGCGGTCGGGGCCGGCGGTGGCGGCGAAGCCCAGCAGCAGCTGCCGCGCCTTGATGGCGGCCACCGCCTCCAGCCCCTGCTCCCCCGCCGCTTCCGGGGAGGCCAGCAGCTCGCGAAGGCTGCGCTCCTGCAGCGTCAGGCCGGCCCGCTCCGCCGCGGTGAGCCCGCTCCAGCGCCGGGACCAGATGTTCTCGCCCGGGGACAGACTCAGCTCGAACCAGGACTCGAGGGCGGCGTGGAGCACCGGCCAGCGCGGCGACGACAGGTGGGTGGCGAAGGAGACGAAGTGGGGCAGCAGGCGGTAGCGGCCGCCCTGCCCGTCCCCCAGGGCCGCCCCCCCGAGGTGCCGGGTGCCCATGAGATCGGCCTCGACGAAGGCGCGCAGGTACCCGGCCTGCAGGTCCTCGGCGCTCTCGGCCTGGTTGGCCCGCTCCTGGCGCCGCCGCGAGCGCCGCTGCAGCCGGCGGAAGTCGGCGGCCTGGCAGAGGGTGCCCATCTCCGGCAGGTAGACGATCTCCGGCTGCACCGACTCCTGCGCCAGGGTCCACAGGCGCCGGTAGGACCAGGCCTGCAGGGGCACCTCCACCAGCGACAGGCGCGGGTACGGGTACTCCAGTCCCAGGGCCGCCTCGTACTCGGCGCGCAGCTGGCGGATCAGCCCCGGAAGGGCCGGGCCGAGGGAGTCGAGGTGGGCGTCGAAGTAGGCGTGCCCCGGCCGCACGGCGAGGCTGTAGGCGACGCCGTCGACCTCGACCTGCCGGCGCTCGTACTCCCCCGCCGTGAGCGAGATCCCCGGCAGCGGCCCGCTCTCGAAGCGCCAGCGCAGGCCGGCGGCGCTCGTGTCCACCCGCGCCTCGCCCTGCGAGAACACCGTCCAGCCCCGGGGCACCTGCACCGACAGCCGGAAGCGGGGGTAGTCGCGCCGGCCCGCCGCCGGAAAGGCGGCTCCCGGGGGCAGGCCGGTCACGGGGTACCAGCCGGTCTCCGGCGTCAGGTGCAGAAAGCCGGGGGTGACGAAGCCGTAGGTCTTGGGGATGTGGATCACCCAGTAGCCGAAGCGCTCCTCGAAGCGCTCGCGGCCCACGTCGAGGTAGGCGGCGCCGTCGTCGGGAGCCCCGCGGTAGTCGATGCGCACCCGGGCGCTGTCGCCGGGAGTCAGGGGCGCGGCGGGGGCGACCCGAAGCAGGTGCCCGTCGCGGCGGAAGGAAGCCTCGACCCCGTCGACGGCAACCGCGGCGACCCGGAACCCCGGGTTGAGGGTGAAGAGCAGCGAGTCGAGGGGTTCGGCGTGCGGATTGCGGAGGTCGATGACGGCGCCGGCAGCCAGCTCCCGGCCCCGGTGCTCGACCTCGATCCGGCAGGCGGTGGCCGCCGCCGCCGGCTCCGAGGCCGCGGCACGGCTCAGCGAGACCAGGTGCTCGCGGCTGTCGCGGGCGGCGAGGCGGTCCTCCAGGTAGCTCTTCCCCGTCCACGCGGCGCCCCCGAAGCAGACCGCGGCCACCACCGCCGCCGCGGCGTT
This sequence comes from uncultured Gemmatimonadaceae bacterium, assembly GCA_964512165.1. Taxonomy (GTDB): domain Bacteria; phylum Latescibacterota; class UBA2968; order UBA8231; family UBA8231; genus UBA8231. The sequence continues at coordinate 15,752 of CAZEHQ010000045.1, forward strand.
GGCCGTCAGCGACTGGCGCAGCCGGGGGGTGAGCAGGGCGGCGGCGGCCATGCATCCCAGACCCGCCAGCAGGTGCGCGCCGCGCACCCGCACCAGCTGCTCCTCGTTGCCGAAGCCGACGAAGTCCGACCAGGCCATGGGGATCCAGAAGGCGAAGATGTCGAAGAGCTGGAACCGCCCCTCCCCCGCGAAGACCGCCGCCGCCCACACGCCCAGCATCAGCACCAGCACCACCGCCTGGCTGCGCACGAGGGTGATCAGCAGGCAGGCGAGGCCGCTGGTGAGGACCAGGGTCGGCAGGGTGGCGAGCAGGGGCAGGAACACGTACGGCTGCCAGGCGAAGGCGGCGTCGGTGAAGAACCGGTGGTTCACGGCCACCACCGCCAGGGAGGCCGCCGCCAGACCGCCCAGGGCGAGGCCGATCCCCAGCATCTTGCCGGCCACGTACCCGGGGTTGGTGAAGGAGTTGGCCAGGACCGCCTCGGAGCTGTCGAGCTGGCGGTCGCGCTTGACGAACTCGGTGGCCAGCAGCGCCGTCACCAGCCCGAGGTAGAGGTTGAGGAGGCGGACGGCGGTCAGCGGCAGGGCCCCCGAGAACGAGCGGAAGGAGAAGGGGGCGCCGGTGAAGGGGGCGGTGAAGAGGATCTGGATGAGGAGCAGGACCCCCACCGCCGCCAGCGCCGACAGGCGGAAGGCCCAGGACCGCCACAGCAGTCGGCACTCGTAGAGGGCCACCGCCCACCAGCGTCCGAGGAAGGTCATGGGCTCGCGCCCTCCGGCTCGATCGACTGGAGGTGATGGAGGTAGGCGTCCTCGAGGCCGGGGGCCGCCGCCTCCGCCGAGGCCGCGGGCGGCTCGTCGGCCACCAGGCGGACCTCGTATCCCTCCACCGAGGGCACCGTGGAGACCACGGCGAAGCGCTCCTTCAGCCCGTCCAGCTCGGCGTGGGTGGCCGCCACCTTCCAGACGCGCCCCCGGGCCGAGTCGATCAGCCCCTCAGGCGAGCCCTGGTAGGCGATCCGCCCC
>CAZEHQ010000045.1:16787-22383 GCA_964512165.1 uncultured Gemmatimonadaceae bacterium
GGCCATGTCGGTGCAGGTCGAGGAGATGTCCCCGACGATGTGGGTGGACAGGAGGATGACCATCTCCCCCCGGGCCAGGTCGGCCAGCAGGTTGCGGAAGCGCAGGCGCTCCTGGGGATCGAGGCCCACCGTGGGCTCGTCCACCACCAGGATCGAGGGGTCGCCCACCAGGGTCTGGGCGATGCCGAGGCGGCGCTTCATGCCGCCCGACAGCTTGCCCGCCTGGCGGTCGCGCACCTCGAAGAGACCCACCAGCTCCAGAAGCCGGTCGACCGCCTCGACCCGCTCTCGGCGGCCGAGGCCCCTGAGGCGGGCCTGGTAGTCGAGGACCTCCCACGCCGCCAGCCGCGGGAAACGGCTGAACTCCTGGGGCAGGTAGCTGACCATGCGCCGCACCTGCGCCCGGTGGCGGTCCACGTCCAGGCCGTCCACGAGGACGCGGCCGGAGGTCGCCTTGAGCAGGGTGACGAGGATGCGGATGAGGGTGGTCTTGCCGGCGCCGTTGGGCCCGAGGAGGCCGAACATGCCGCTGCCGATCTCCAGGTCCACGTCGCTGAGGGCGTGGAAGCCGCCGCGGTAGCGCTTGGTCAGGCCTTGCATCTCGATTCTCATGCGGGTTCTCCGGCAGGCCAAGAACCCCCGGATGGTGGACCCGCACAAGGCAGCCGGACCGGCTGCCTCCGGCCGGGGGGTGCCGCCGCCGCCCTGGACGCGCGGGTGCGGGCGGCGCCTCCGGCCTCTAGACGCGCAGCTGCCGGCCCAGATCCTCCATGACGCGGGACCAGCCCTCGGCGAACCGGATCTCGGCGGGGCGCTCCTCCCCGTGCTTGGCGGTGGACAGGCGCCCGGGGTCGGCGGCGTACCAGTCGACGGTGCGGCGCGTCCACTCCACGCCCGAGGCGCGGAAGTCCAGCCCCACGTCAATCTGGGCCCGGTCGAGGTTCATCAGCAGCGGGCAGGAGCTGAAGGGCGCGAAGGACCAGACCTTCCACGGCAGGCCCGAGTGGCGCTCCAGGACCTCGGAAGGCACGGACACGGTGCGCAACGGCCGGTCGGCGGCCTCGGCCATGATCCGCAGCCAGTTGACCAGGGACGGGCTCTCGGCCTGGGCGTAGTTGTAGGTGTTGCGCGGCGGGCCGTCCTCCAGGAGCCGCACCAGGAAGCGGGCCAGGTCCTCGGAGAACCCCACCTGCACCGCGTGGACGCCGCCGTCGGGCACCAGGATCGGCCCGCCGTCGAGGATCCGCGTCAGCCACCAGGCGAAGCGCCCGGAGGGGTCGGCCGGGCCCAGGGTGGCCGGCACGCGCACCACGATCCAGGGCCAGTCGGCGGGCGACTCCAGCATGACCCGCTCCATCATGCGCTTGCCCTCGCCGTACTCGTCGACCTCCTCCCGGTAGTCCCAGGACTGGCCGGAGACGTCGAGGTCGGCCTCGCGCACCGGCTCGAGGGCGCGGTAGTCGACGGCGAAGCGCTCCGCGTCGGGGAGGGGCTCGGTCACCGTGGACCGGCGGTGGGAGTGACCCGCCTCGCCGTAGACGGAGACGGTGCTGGCCACCACGTAGCGTCCGACGCGCCCCCGCAGGGCGCCGATGGCGGACTCGGCCTCCTGGCGGTTGAAGCACTGGTTGTCGATGACGCCGTCGAAGCGGCGCCCGGCCAGGCTGCGGACGAGACCGGCGGCGTCCTGGCGGTCGCCCTCGATGTGCTCGATGTCGTCCCAGAACCCCGGCCGCGAGTTGCCGCGGCTGAAGATCGAGACGCGATGGCCGGCCTCCAGCATCTGCTCGACCGCGGCCAGTCCGAAGTACCTCGTGCCTCCCATGACCAGAACGTCCACCCCTCTCTCCTTTCCTCGAGCCGGCGGTCAGCCGGCCGGCCTGTGCATGAAACGGCGGAGCCGCCACAGCCGCGACGGCGTCTTGCTGACGAGATGATAGGGGACCTGGCGGGCGCCGAAGGCGCGGAAGAACCGCTCCACCGGCTCGAGCATGGAGCCCTCGAAGTCGAAGCGCCGGGTCACCGCCGCCGCCTGGCGGATGGCGTGCCACAGGCACAGACTGGTGGCCCCGCTGGTGCGCAGCTCCGGGTCCCCGCCCCCGATCAGGTAGTAGGCGCTGTCCTCGTCCCAGACGACGTAGGCGCCGGCGTGGGCGCGGCCCTCGCCGTCCTCGGCGATCCAGATCCGGCGGCAGCCGCGGGACCGGCAGGCGCCGTCGATGCGCTCGACGACCTCGGGCGCATAGGGGACGGGCCGCCCCTGTCGGGCGAAGGTCTTGCGGTTGAGGTCGTGCAGCTCCGAGAGGGACTCGGAGGCGCGCACGGTCAGGCCGTGGCGGCCCTCGGCCTTGCGGATCTCGCGGCGGATGTTCTCCCGCAGGGCGCCCCACAGGGCGGCCTCGTCGCGCAGGTCGGGCAGGACGTAGGTGTAGCGCGTCGTCTGCGCGAACCCCCTCCAGTGGAAGGGCAGCCAGTTGGTGACCCCGTGGTGCCAGCCCTGCTCGAAGTGGGCGAAGGGCGGCAGCCGGTCGATGAGGGCGGTCATGACCCGCTTCTGGCGCTCCAGGGTCCCCGCCGGCCCGGCGTCCGTCTCCCGCACCCAGGGGCCGAGGGTTGGGGTCAGCGGCGGCTGCACGAGCAGGGTCAGCCCCAGACGCCGGCGCGCGTAGTACGGCAGGGCGCCGGCCACGGCTCCGCCCTGGTCGACGACGGCCGCGTCCCAGTGCCCGGGGCCGCAGACCGCGTCGAGCCACCAGTCCCGGCAGAACAGGGGCAGGCGGACTCCCTCCTCCTGCACCAGGGAACGGTAGGCGTCCTTGTCACTCATTCGGGTCGGCGGTCTCGCCTTCCAAAGGCGGAGTTCCTTTGCTCGCGATGTACGGGGGCGCTACTATGGCCTAGCATAGCGAAGGAGGCGGCAGCGGCAAACCTCGGGCCCCGGGGCCGGGGCCTTCCCCGGCGGAAGGATCGCGAATGCTCATCGGCGGCTTCACCCGGATCTTCGACCGCCCCTCCTTCGAGGAGGTCCTCGACGCCGCCGCCGGCCACGGCCTCCAAGCCCTCCAGCTCAATCTCGAGTCCGCCGGCCTGCCGCCGATGCCCGACCGCCTCGACCCGGACCTCTGCCGCCGCATCCGCCGCGAGGCCGAGTCGCGGGGCCTGACCCTGGCCGCGGTCTCCGGCACCTTCAACATCATCCACCCCGACCTCGACGAGCGGGCCCGCAACTTCCGCAGCCTCCGCGCCCTGGCCGCCGCCTGCACGGCCCTGGGGGCGCCGCGCATCACGTTCTCCACCGGCACCCGCAACGCCGACTACATGTGGGGGTCCCATCCCGACAACGGCTCTCCCGAGGCGTGGGCCGACATGATCGAGTCCATGTCCGAGGCCGTCGACATCGCCGCCGAACACGAGGTGCCCCTGGTCTTCGAGCCCGAGGTCTCCAACGTGGTCGACACGGCGCTCAAGGCGCGGCGGCTCCTCGATCACTTCGGCTCCCCCTTCCTCAAGGTCGTCATCGACGGCGCCAACCTCTTCGGCGCCGGGGACCTGCCGCGCATGGCCGAGGTCCTGGACGAGGCCTTCGACCTCCTCGGCCCCGACATCGAAATGGCCCACGCCAAGGACCTGGTGCGCGACGGCGAGGCCGGCCACGTGGCCGCGGGCACGGGTCTGCTCGACTACGAGCGCTACCTGCGCCGGCTGCGCGAGTCCGGCTTCGACGGCGCCCTCATCCTGCACAGCCTCGACGAGGAGCAGGTCCCCGCCTCCCTGAGATTCCTGCGCCAGACCCTGGAGCGCATCGGCTGACGCCCGCCATGTCGAAGGAGAGCGCCCTCTTCCTGAAGGACCCCGCCGGCGGCTACCCGACGATCGTCCGCGGCGAGGGCATCCATCTCTACGACGATCAGGGCCGGCGCTACATCGACGGCGCCGCCGGCGCCAGCAACGTCACCCTGGGCCACGGGCGCGCCGACATCGCCCGCGTCATGGGGGAGCAGGCCGAGACCCTGGCCTACGCGTTCTCCATCCACTTCGAGAGCAAGCCCGCCCGCGACTATGCCGCGCGGCTGACGGCGGCGGCCCCGGGCGACCTGGACAAGGCCTACTTCGTCTCCGGCGGCTCCGAGGCGATCGAGACGGCCCTGAAGATCGCCCGCCAGTATCACCTGCTGCGGGGCAAGGACGCCAAGCAGCTGGTGATCTCCCGCTGGGGCGGCTACCACGGCGGCACCCTCGGGGCCATGTCCCTCAGCGGCGTGCCGGGGCCGCGGGCGCCCTTCGCTCCCTGGCTGGCCGACTTCCCCCACATCGCCCCCTGCTATCCCTACCGCTGCCGCTTCGAAGGCTGCAACGGCGTCTGCAACCTCAACTGCGCCGACGACCTGGAGGCCGAGATCCGCCGCCGCGGCCCGGAGAACGTGGCCGCCTTCGTCTGCGAGCCGGTGCCCATCGCCGCCTTCGTCTGCGGCGTGCCTCCGGAGGGCTACTTCGCCCGCGTGCGCGAGATCTGCGACCGCCACGACGTGCTCTTCATCGCCGACGAGATCGTCACCGGCTTCGGCCGCAGCGGCCGCCTCTTCGCCATGGAGCACTGGGACGTGCTTCCCGACATGATCGTCTTCGGCAAGGGGGCCAGCAGCGGCTACATCCCCCTCGGGGGCGTGCTCATGCGGCGGGCCGTGGCCGCTGCCTTCGCCGAGGCCGGGCAGGAGTTCCTCCACATCTTCACCTACGTCAACAACCCCGTGGCCATGCGCGTGGGGCTGGAGGTCCTCGACATCATCGAGCGCGAGGAGATCCTCGCCCGGGTCACCGATCTGGCGGCCCACATGGAGTCGCGGGCCGGACGCTTCCGCGAGCATCCGAGCGTCGGCGAGGTCCGCACCTTCGGGCTGATCCTCGGCATCGAGCTGGTGCGGGACCGGGAGAGCCGCCGGCCCTTCCCCGCCAAGGCCGGTTTCAGCCGCCGGGTGGCCGGCCACATGCGCGAGCGCGGCCTCAACGCCGGCTCCACCACGGGCTGCGCCGACGGCGTCAACGGCGACGACCTCCGCTTCTACCCTCCCCTGACCATCACCCGCCGGGAGCTGGACAACCTGCTCGACATCATCGAGGAGTCGCTGGCCGCCGCCGAGAAGGAGGTCCTGTAGCCATGGCCGAGGAGAGGAGACTCCGGCGCGCGGCGCTGCTCAGCTTTCCGAGGGAGGTCCTCAACGAGGAAACCCTCGACCGGATCGTGAAGGAGGGCTTCACCGACGTGGGCGCCGGCCTGGTGGAGCTGCCCAAGGGCTACCACGGCTTCTCCCTGGAGAACGGAGAGCGGCTGGCCCGGATGTGCGCGGAGCGCGGCCTCGGCTACATCGCCTTCACCGGCTACATGAAGTACCAGGAGGCCCTGGTGGCGGCGGAGCCCCGGCGGCTCATGCACCTGGCCGGCGACGGCGCGGTGCAGGACCTCGACGGGCTGCGGGTGCGCTGGCTGTGCCCCTTCCGGCCGGAGAACAAGGCCTGGTACCTGGACCAGCTCCTGGAGGTCTGCCGCTGGCCGGCGCTGGTCGAGATCCACCTCAACGACGAGGCCTCCCTCGGCTTC
>CAZEHQ010000046.1:0-9744 GCA_964512165.1 uncultured Gemmatimonadaceae bacterium
CGGGCAACCGGGCGGCCGCGGCGGCCTCGTAGAAGGAGAAGCCCCGCAGCAGCAGCCGGGCGCGGGCCTTCTGAAGGTCGGTCCCGGCGGCCGCCACCGTCTCCTGCAGCAGAGCCCTGCTGGTCTCGAAGTCCTCCGGGCGCATCACGTCCAGGTAGGAGTCGTCCTGGATCGGCAGCCACTGCTGGGCGCGCAGACTGAAGGCGGCGGACCTCGGCAGGCGCTGCTCCCACACCTCCTCCCAGTGGTCGTAGCAGCGGGCCAAGGGGGCGGCGGCCCTCTCTCCCACGGCCAGCCGGTACCACTCCTCCAGGAGCGCGTCCACGTCGAGGCCGGGGTCCCACTGCAGGCGCGCCAGGAGGTAGTACTTCGGCGCCTCCGCCCAGTTGTGGCAGGTCTCGGCGGTGATGCCCTCGACGCCCATGGTCCGGGCGTACCGGTAGTTGGCGGCCATGCGCCGGTGGTAGATGCGAGGCGCCAGGAGAGGCCCGCCGAAGGTGTAGTCGTACCAGGCCAGGTGCCGGCAGCGGGCGCGCCAGGCTTCGGTGAGCCGGCGGCCCTCCTCCTCGAGCAGGGGGTGGATCCACTTGTGGCGGTCGTAGGTGTGGAAGACGACGATGTTCGGGTGGACCGGGAACGACGGCGGGTCGAAGAGGTTGGCGTACGCCAGGACCCCCAGGAGGCGGTCCGGGAACTCCGCGGCCACCCCCTCGGCCACCTGGTTGGCCCAGCGGAAGTAGCGCTCGGAGACGTGGCGCATGCCGAGACGGTTCCGGCGCCCCCCTTCGTCGGCCAGGCAGCGCCGGCACTCGCAGTGCACGGCGCCGTCGGCCACGGCGAGGCTGAAGCAGCGGTCCTCCGGGTGGGCCCGGAAGTGAGCCAGGGCCGCCCGCGCCGCTTCGGCCGCCAGCCCCTCGGCGAGAAAGCACGGATGCCAGTCCCAGCCCCGGGGGTCGAGACGGCGGCGGCCGTCGACGACGGGGTAGAAGTGCGGGTGGGAGGCGGCGTACTTGCGCGGCGCGAAGATCGACTGCAGGGAGTGGGTGGCGCCGCAGAGGCGCTCGTGCAGGCGCTGGCGGCGGCCCCACCGCTTCTGCGCCGGCGTCGACAGGCCGGGCTGGGTGCGCGACAGGAAGGCGGGCTCCTTGCGCACGTGGATCTCCCCCGGGGACAGGCGGTCCCTGCGGGGCGCGTGCTCACCCAGCGGTCCGGGCAGCAGCCAGCGCACGCCGAGGGCGGTCTCGATGAACTCCATCACGCCGTGGCGCGTTCCCCGGGGCGTGGGCCCGGCGATGACCAGGTTCCACGGATCGATGGTCTCGATGGCGAAGCCGTCGGCGTCGAGGTCGTCCAGGTCGCCGATGCGCGCCTCCACCCAGCTGTCGCGGCCGAGGTGGAGGACCGGCGCCCCGGGGATCCCGAGGCGTCTGGCCCCCATGGCCGGTTCGACGGCAACCCCCGTGCACCGGCCGATGCAGGACGCCAGATCCCCGGCGGCCTCGTCGATCTCCGGCCCGGCCTGGCGCCGGTTCACCGACCAGGAGTCCTCCCCGGTCCACGGCCTCCCGGGCCCGGGCTCCGAGGACGGTCCGCCCATCAGAAGTTGAACAGCATGTTTCCCTCCACGCCGTGAGCCCCGTCGACCAGGACCCACAGGGTGGCGGCGGCGAACTCGCCGAGGATCAGGCCGAGGAACAGGGGTACCGCGCCCCGGTACGCCCGGATGCCGCCGTAGCGGAGCACGAGCCCCTTCAGCAGCCAGGCCAGGAGGATGGCGAACCAGTGGAAGTTGATCAGGTAGGTGGCCGACACGGGAAAGGCGATCGGCGTCAGCGGCCACCAGACGAAGCGCTGCCGCAGCATCAGCAGGAGGGCGACGAACCCGCCGCCGCCGGCGGTGAAGGCGAGGCGGGGCGCGAAGGAGCCCTCCGGGTTCAGGACGACGCTGGTCAGGTAGTCGTACGGCCACCTCGCGGCGCCGATGTAGTACCAGTTGTGGAGGTTGATCCCGCCATGGCTGTAGGCCAGGGACATGGTGACCCAGATGGACCCGGCGAGGCCGACCACGACGGCGGCGGCGATGGCCAGCGGCAGCCCGCGGAAGGAGCCTCTCTCGCTCGAGGTCAGCCTCAGGCTGTGCATGACGGCGTTCATCATGTTCGTCGCCGTCTCACCCATCCACACCGTGCTCAGTCCCAGGCCGGTCATGTTCCGCAGGCCGAGCCCATCGGGGTGGAAGCCGCGCATGATGAAGGTCTGCGGCGCCATCGGCGACTGGCACCCGGGCAACCCGGACTCGCACACGATCCGCCCCAGTCCGATGTAGACGACGAGGGCCCCGGCCACCAGGAGGACGGCGATCGTCGCCGACAGGCCGGTGACGGTGAGCCAGGCCACCATGCAGGCGAGGCCCGCGGCCAGCCCGAGCACGGCCGTGCGCGGCGACAGGACCTCGTTGGACGAGCCCCGGGAGCCGCGCCGCGCGAGACGCAGGAAGTCGGCGAAGTAGCGGCGGCCGCTCCACAGCACGAAGCCGACGAGCACGATCATCCCCCCCGCCTGCTCGTGCATCATCGCCGTGGGATAGGATCCCGGCGTCCAGATGTCGTTGGAGCCGCTGCCGATGTCGTAGCCGATCCGGGTCAGCAGCGCCTTCTGCGCCACCCCGAGCAGGTAGAAGACCCAGACGCTCAGGGAGACGTTGACGGGCATGAGGAAGCCGAGGCCGAGGGCCGGGAAGTGCAGGCGGTAGGGCACCCCCACGCCCGGGAGCAGCTCGATCGACCCTGCGAGAGAGGCCTTCTGCACGAGGTCCGTGTAGTTGGCCAGGGAGTTCCATGAGTGCCACAGGAGGGGCACGGCCAGGCCCAGCCAGAACAGGTAGCGGCCGAAGATCGGACCGAAGCCCCGCCCCTGCTCGTCCACCCTCCCCATCATCGCCAGCGGCAGCTGGGTCAGGGGGAAGACGAGGCGCTCGTTGTCCACCCACTGGGTGCGCAGGATCGTGCCCAGGCAGAGCACGACCCAGTAGAACACCATCAGGAAGGAGAGCCAGGTCAGCAGGGGCACGGCCCAGGCGCCCCAGGGGATGGAGGCGCCGGCGGGCAGGCCCTCGTAGAGGAACCGCACCGCCTGACCGTCCTTCGGCGCCAGCCACGGGTGGATGTTGGGCAGGATGGTCTCCTTCCAGTCGTTCTCGCGCGCCGCGTAGTACCTGGCGCCGGTGACGACCGACAGGAAGCTGCCCGTGAACCCGTTGGTGACGACCACGGATCCCGTGAGCATCATCGCGTAGACGACGATGAGCTCCCCCCTCGTGTAGCCGAAGCGGCCGCCCAGGAGCCTGGCGAGGGGCACGACCACGGCGGTCATGAGGAAGAACAGGACCACGGCCATCGCCGGAACCGCGTTCGTGGTCAGCTGCGAGCCCTTCACCACGAGCACGGCCCAGGGACTGACGACGCTCATGGCGGTCACGAGGGCCGCCCCCGTGCACGCCGCCCGCAGCGACACGGCCCGCGCCGTGGGCTCCGGCATCAGCGGCGCCGTCCGCTCATCGGCCCTCGTCGAGGACCACGAGCTGCCCGTCCCATCGCCGGCGGCCGACGGCGCGCTCGAAGCGGTAGACGATGTCCACCGTCTCCACCGGCTCGTCCCGGAAGTCGAAGCGCAGGACCGCGTCGTGCACGGTCACCTCCACGTGGCGCACGTCGGCGTGCAGCACGGGGAAGACGAGGAAACCGCTGGCCTCCTGGCCGCTGAAGACCGGCTCGCCCGAGAGCATGGTGCGCCGCAGCAGGTCCAGGCGCGCCTTGAACCTGCCGTACGCGGTGCCGCCGTACCCCGTGGCGTAGGCGCGGTAGTAGGTCTCCAGCTGTCCCAGGTTCAGGCTCCAGTACTTCCGGCCGTTCCTCGTCGTCAGCAGGACCGAGGCGGGATCGATCCGGACCTTGGGGAAGGCGTAGTTCTTCACCCGCAACTGGAACACGGTGAACCGGGTGTGCTGCTCCTCGTCGTCCTCGAAGCGCCGGTCGCCGTAGGTGTAGGGATTGGTCGCCGCGTGGCCCCCGACGGACTGGGTGGCGAACTGCCGGTTCAGTTCCTCGTCGGTCAGGGCCCGCAGGACGACATCGAGCCGGTGGCGGGTGAAGGTGATGCTGCCGTCGTCGGCCACCGCCAGTCCCGCCGCCTGGGGCTCGACGGGACGCAGGGGGCCGGCCCAGTGCCGGTACCCGCAGCTCGAGGCGCACAGGGCCAGCAGGGCCAGGCCGGCGGCGGCCATCCATGAACGGCGACCGGCCCGGGGGCCGGATTCCAGGTCGGTCATCTGCGACGCTCCTCGATGTCCCGCGCCGGGTGCGCGCGGTTGGGTGTCCGAACCGCCACGAAGCGGTCAACCTCCTGCGGACAGGGCGCGATAGCGCGACAGATCCCGCCGCGCCCGGTCGGCGAGACTCGTATCCCCCAGCTCCCGGGCGGCGGCCACGGCGCGCCGGCTGCTGAGCAGCGCCCCGTCCGTATCGCCGGCCTCGGCCTGGGCCGCGGCCAGCACCAGGAGGGCCTCGGCGTTTCCGCCTCCGAGAGCCTGGCTCACGCGGCCGGCGATGCGCACCGCCATCGCCGGATCGCGTGCGGCCGGGTCCGCGCTGGTGGTCAGCAGCCAGGCCAGCAGCAGGGCTCCCCGGGTGTGTCCCGGCGTGGCTCGCAGGCCCTGCTTCAGCACGGCCGCCGCATCCCCGTCACGCCCCAGCTCGACCAGCACCCGGGCCAGGTCGTCCCGCGCCGGCGCGTACGCCGGCTCCGCCTCCAGGGCGGCGGCGAACTGCTCGGCGGCTCCCCGGAAACGCTGCTGCCGCCGCAGGGCGATCCCCAGGTTGTGGTACGCCCGCGCGTAGCCCGGGCGCGTCTCGACGGCGCGCCGGTACGACGCCTCCGCCTCGGCCCAGTCCCCGCGGTCGGCCAGGAGATTGCCGAGGTTGAAGTGGGCCTCCGACAGGGCCGGATGGTAGCGCAGCACCCTGCGGTAGTGGCCCTCGGCCTCTTCGGTCTGCCCCCGGCGGGCCAGCTCGCTGGCCAGGTTCGTGCGCGCCGAGGCGTGCTGGGGGTCGAGGCGCAGCACCTGCCGGAAGTGCTCGATGGCGCGCTCCTGCAGCTCGGCCTGGGCGGGCCGGACCCGGGCGAGCCGGCCGTACAGGATGCCCACCGTGTTGTTCACCATGGCGCTTCCGGACTCCAGCTCCAGGGCCCGCCGCCCGGCGGCGGCCGCCTCTTCGTACGCCTCGGACCGGGTCGCCGACCAGCACCGCATGGACCAGGCGACGGCCGAGTTCGGCAGCGCCTCCGTCACCTCGCGGAACCAGGCCAGGGCCCGCTCGTGCTGCCCGCGCCTGAGCATGCAGACACCGGCCTCAACGGCGATCACGGGGTCTTCGGGACGGGCCTCCGCCAGGGCCAGGATCTCCTCCTGCATGGCCGCGTCCAGCTCGCCCCTCGTGGCGTAGCGCAGCCAGGAGGGCGAGGGCGGCTGCACTCGTGGCGCGGGACCCTCCCCCTCCAGAGCCCGGGTGAGCTGGCTCTGCAGGCGGTGGTGGGGCGGCGAGCCGGGGGCCATCGCCGCGATCCGGCCCAGGAGCTTGCGCGCCGCCTCCACGTGGCCCTTGCGGATCCAGATGCCGCCCAGCCGGGCCATGGAAGCGGTGTCGTAGGGATTGGCGGTCAGCACCTCGCCCAGGGCCTCCTCGGCGTGGTCGTAGGCCCCGGCGGCCTCCATCAGGGCCGCCTTCAGGGGCTCCGTGGTGCCGTACTGGAGACCCGCGCCGCGCAGCACCGTCATGCGCAGATGCACGGCGGCGGGCAGCAGCTGCCCCGACTCCGTGTAGTGCCGGCACATGGCGGCGGAGCTGTGGTGGGCCTGCTTGAGCCAGGGGGCGAACAGCATCCGCCGCGCCGGCTCGACGCGGCCCTGCCGCAGCAGCGCCTTCCCGAGCTCGAGGGCCGCCGTCTCGCTGCCGGGATTCGACGACAGCACGCGTGTCCAGTAGCGCTCGTGGGTCTCGTACCCGGCGTTGAGAGACGCCTGACGCACCGTCAGCACGACCAGGCCGGCCCAGGCAACGGCGGCCACCGCCCGTCTTCCCGCCGGCAGCAGACCCCCCGCCACCACGGCCAGGCCCGCCAGGCCGGGGTAGAGGTATTCCCAGGCCACGAACTCCTCGACGCGGTTCCAGGTCGTGGACGCGAAGGGCAGCATGGTCACCGGGATCCAGACAAGGCCGAGGCCCCAGGCCCGGCCCCGCCGGAGCAGGACGAGACCGGCCGCCGGCACCGCCAGGCACACCCCTCCCCAGACCCACACCCGCCAGGTGAAGGGGTCGTGGATCCTGGCCGCCACCTCGTGCAGCACCACGGGGAGGCCGCGGCCGTAGAGCAGCCCTCCCGCGTAGTGCTCGACGGCGGCGATCACGGAGTAGAGGCTGCTCCAGGTCGTGCCCGTCGGGAACTCGATGTAGGTGAAGCGGAGGGGATGGGGCGCAACCCGCCACCACAACGGCCCGGCCACGGCGATAGCCGCGAGGAAAGGCCACAGTCGCCGCGCGAACCGTCCCCACGAAGACCTCCCGCCGGCGCCCTCGTACGCCGCCAGCAGCAGGGGCAGGACGAAGGCGACCTTCGACACCACCAGACCGGCCGCGAACAGGCCCAGGCAGAGGCCGTACGCCCGGCGGGACCCGGCGGCGGCGAACCGCAGGTAGGCCCAGGCGGCCCCCGTCAGGCATGCGGCGCCCACCAGGTGGTGGAAGGAGCCGATGTCGTTGACCACGACGCTGGCCAGGGGATGCAGGGCGAAGACCAGCGCCCCGAAGACGGAGCCCGTCCGGCGGCCGGTCAACTGGTGGATCAGGAGGCCCGCGAGGGCCGCGTTCCCCAGGTGGAGGGCCACCTGCAGCAGATGCCAGAAGGTCACGCTCCCGGCGTCGACGAAGCTCCGCAGCAGGGCCAGCAGCAAGTAGCTGCCGGGCCGGTACTGGCCGTCGGTGAACATCGTGAAGTCGGCCGACACGATCCGAGGCGCGTTGCCCCACCAGCTCAGCAGGGGCAGCTGCAGGACGTGGCCGCCGGTCTCCGGCGACAGAGGCGCGTCCAGGGACGGCGCGAAGGAGACCAGGACGGCCGCGCCGCCCACGGCGGCGCCAGCCAGCACCGGATGCGCCGTGAGGCGCATCACCGGCCGAGGTCCACCGTGCGGGCCTCCTGCTCCACGCGCACGGCCTCGAACAGCTCGGCCTCGGAAACCCGCGGAGGCCGGGCCAAGAACTCGGGGATGTTGAAGCTCCTCAGCGGCTCCTCCTCGACCGGCAGGCGCACCGCCGGCGAGGCCCGGCCCTCGTCGTCGATCCGCGTCATGTACAGACGGGCGAAGATGCCGTCGTCGCGCTTGCTGGCGAAGACGATCCAGCGGCTGTTGGAAGACCAGCTGTGCCAGGAGTCGGCGGCGTGGTCGGCGTTCGACGCGAGCCGGGTCGGCGGGGCGCTCAGGTCGGCGGGCATCAGGTGGATGTCGCTGGAGGACTTCATCAGGAGGCCGCCGTCGGACTGGCAGAACGACAGCCAGCGGCCGTCCGGCGAGAACCGCGGGAAGTAGTTGCTGCGGCCGTTCGCCGCGGCGCCGGGCACGGGACGGGCCGCGGCCGGCGCGCCTCCGTCGAAGGGGATCTCGTGGAGGTCGTAGCGCACCAGGGCCGGGTGCTCGCCCACCGGGGCCGAGCAGAACACGATGCGGCGCCCGTCGGCGCTGAAGCGGGGCAGCAGCTCGAGGCGGTCTTCGGAGTCGGCGCCCGCCAGCAGGTAGGCCTCGTTGCGCCGGGTGTCGTAGATCGCCACGTCGGAGGTCGGCTCGCCGGCGTGCTGGGTCTCGTACACCACCGGCGACAGGGTCACCAGCTGCTGATTGGCGGAGAAGGCCAGCCAGCGGCCGTCGGGCGACCACGACATGAAGGTCGACATCTGTACGTCGAAGGGCAGGCGCGCCTTCCATCCCTGCCGCGCCTCCAGGTCGTAGATCCCCAGGTACACCGGCAGGTCGGCCCCCCGCGCCATGTAGCGCACCTGCACGCCGATTTTGCCGCTGGCGCCCGACTTGCTGGAGAAGGTGTGGCAGTTGTAGCAGTACTGGTCGCGCGCCAGCAGGAAGGGCTGCACCTCGAAGGAACCGACCCGGCGGGTGTAGGTGCTCGGCGTCTTGCGCATGTTGAAGGGCGGGGTCACCAGGCGGTAGACGATCGCCTCGTCCGCCGGCCACCGGGAGACGCGGAACCGGACCCGGGGCGTCGCCTGCACCGCCGGCGACCACCCGTCCTCCGTCCGGCGCACTCCCTTCACCTGCACCCACGCGGCGGCCTCCACCGCCCTCTGGCGGATCGCCTCCCAGACCGGTGGCGCCAGCCGCCACTGGCGGTCCGTCGTCACCTGCGTCCACTCGGCCGGTCCGTCCCCGATGCCGAGGGAGACCTGCCAGGCGTCGTTGGCCTCGTCCTGCCAGTCGATCCTCGGCGGGGCGAGGTTGGGGGGGAACACGGCCCCCCGGGGCGGATAGGTGAGGGCCAGCACCCGCGACGGCGGCGTCTCCCGGTACACGCTCGGGGAGACGAGATCGAGGGCCGCGTGGGGACGGCTCTCGCCGGCGGCGGCGGCCATGGCCGCGCGCAGGACCTCCCGGGCCTCGCCGTCGACCCAGGTGGGGCCGGCCGTCCCCTCGCGCTCCGACGACATCCCCGTGAAGGCCGGCTTCGCCTCCACCGGCCGACCGTACGCCGACAAGTCGTAGGCCGCTGCCCGGTACGCCGGCCGCCGCTCCGGCTGCACGATCTCGAAAGGCCCGTCGAAGAGGTCGGCCGGGGGACCGCCGCAGCCCGGCGCCGCACAGGCCAGGGCGATCGACAGCAGCCCTCCGCGGCGCCGACTCACTCGCCGCCCTCCCCTCCCGCCAGCAGGGACCGTCCCTCCAACCCATCGGCCTCGACCCCGAGGGCCGCCAGGATCGTCGGGGCCACGTCGACCTGCCGGAACGGACCCGGCCGGGTGCCCCGGTTCGCCAGCAGCACGCCGGGCACCAGCTCGGGGTCGACGATGTGGTCCCCCGTCCAGCGCCCGAGGTTGTCGCTGATCACCTCCGGCGGCGGCGGCATCCGCATCAGGGTCGTCTCCACCGAGGCGCGGTAGCCTTCGGCGTAGCCGACCACCAGGTCCGGACCGGCGGCCACGGCCGGACCCGCGTACGCCTCCCCGGCCGGGAAGACGCGCCGGATCGCGGGGGCGCCGGTCTTCGGATCGCGCAGATCGCGCAGCCCCTGGGCCAGCTCGGAGCACAGCCGGCGGTGGGCCGCCCCGGGAGGGACGATGCCGTGGGCCTCCCGCCCCTCGAGGTTGGCGTACACGGCGCTGTAGCCGACGGCGTAGGCGCGCGTGCGGCTCCAGTCGACGGCCGCCTCGGTACCGGCCGCACGCTGCAGGTGGAGGTAGCCGTTGTCGATGAGCCACCGGTTCAGGTGCACGCGCCGGCGGAAGGGGGCGAAGCCGTGGTCGGAGACCACGAGCAGCAGGGACTCCTCGTCCACGCCCGCCATCACCCGCCCCAGGAGGGTGTCCACGCGCGCGTAGCAGTCCTCGATGACACCCTCGTAGCGGCCGCGGTCCGGCGTCCGGTAGAGGGCGTGCCCGGGATCTCTCGTGAACCAGAAGACGTGG
>CAZEHQ010000046.1:9754-22269 GCA_964512165.1 uncultured Gemmatimonadaceae bacterium
GATGCGCCACGCCTCCTCCAGGAAGGCGTCGAAGTCGAGACGCCGGGTCACCACCGCCTCGGGCATCTCCGGCAGGCCGAGGGTGTGGAAGCGGCCCATCTCCCCGGCCAGCCTCCGGGCGAAGCTCTTGGGAGCGCTCACCGGGAAGGCGGGCTTCAGGGGGTCCACCTCGATCGGCGTCATGTAGAGGCGCAGGGGCTCCACCGAGGAGAGGTGGAACTTCACCATCCCGGGGATCTCGCCGCCGGTCCGGCGCGCGAAGGCGACGGGCATCCACGCCGACCAGCTCCCCTCCCGCAGCCGGGTCCGGTTGCCGGCGCCGAGGGCGATGCCGACGCCGTCGTCGGCCCGCGACAGGGTCAGGGGGAGGCTCAGCGGCCGCCCGCCCGCCCGCGGGCCCCGGACCCGGGTGTGGATCTCGTCGTCCTCCCAGGACACGGCCACGACCTTCGCCGGATCCGGATCGTCGGCTGCCGGGGCCGTCGTGTAGAACGTGTACCGGCCGAGGGAGGGGTGGATGTCCGGGGTGCCGAGGCCGGACAGGAAGTCCCCCGAGACGCTCTCGGGCGGAAAGGCGCCGGGCCACCTCAGGACCGTGGTCGGCAGTCCGGCGTCGCTCGTGTGACGCCAGAAGCCCGGCATCCGTCTCAGGGTCCCGAAGGCGCCGTCGGCGTCGACGGCTCTCCGGTTCAGCTTGAAGAGGCTCACCTTGGGCGCCAGGGTGCCCTCGTCCCGGTGGATGAAGTCGAAGATCCCGTGCCGGCCGGGGTTCACGCCCGTGGCCAGGCACGCCCAGGCCACCGGGCTCTGGGGCGGGTTGCTCGTCTCCAGGGGCGCGAAGGTGCCGGCCTCGGCGAGCCGGGCGAAGTGCGGGAGACGGCCGCGGCCCATGAACTCCTCGAGCAGACGCGGGTCGAGTCCGTCCACGCCGAGGAGGATTACCCGGCGGAAGGGCGCCGTCGGCGGCTGCCCACCGGCCGTGGCATCCGGCGAGTCCCGGCGGCCCGGCAGGAGCAGCAGGGCCAGCAGGGCCAGGACCGAGGCCCCCCCAAGCGCCGCCAGGGCGCCGGGCCAGCGCCACCGGCGCCAGATCGCCCAGGCCAGGACCAGGGCGTGGGCGAAGACCAGGATCGCGGCGAGGGCCAGCAAGGCCAGCACGGGAAGCGAGTACGCCTCGTATTCCACCACCAGGCCGCCCGGATCGACATAGGCCGCGACACCCGTGCTCGTCCACAACACCGTGGCGACGATGGTGACCAGCTGACCCGGAAGGAGAACCCGACAGGGCTGGACCCGACGACTGAGGAAGGTGCCCCGCGGCCGACGGTCCGTCAGCCCCGGAGCGGCGTCAGGCGGACGGCGCATTCTCGGTAGCGACGCGCTCGATGTTCCCATCCCGCCAGCGCACCCGGTCCTCGTAGCGTCGACGCAGGTCCTCGATGAAGTCGCGGAATCGGCCTTCCTCGAGCTCACGGCGGATAGCCAGCTCGATCCGGTCCCGGACCTCGTCGAACGGCGCGTAGCCGGCCCCCTGCCGGTCCACCACCTCGAAGAGGGAGAAGCCGCCCTCGACCTGCAAGGGCCCGACGAGCTCTCCCGCCGGCGCCGTCCCGGCTGCATCGTAGAGCCGCGGGAACCGCGCCTTCTCCTCCTCGTGGATGTGCAGCAACCCCTCCCTTGCGCGGCCTCGCGGCCGCAGGCTGTGGCGGCGGGCCAGGGCCCCCAGAGGCTGCCCCGCCTCGATCCTGGCACGGAGGGAGTCGGCCTGTCGGCGCCCCTCCACGAGGATCTCCCGCAACTGCACGAAGCCGGTCCGCGGGAAGCGCTCCCGTTCCTCCTCGTAGCGATGGCGGATCCCGTCGTCGTCGACGGCGACCCGGTCGCGCACCTCTCGGCGCCAAAGGGCCCTGGTGACGAGCTCCCGCCGTTGCTGCCGGCAGTACTCCGGGAACTCCTCGCCCTCGTGCAGCCCCCGGCGGCGGGCCTCGGCCACCAGCAGACTGTCGCCGAAGGCTCCCTCGCGAAGGGCCGCCATGACGGCGGCGCTGTCCCTCGGAGCCGGGGCCGCGCCATCGCCGCCGGGAAGGCTCTGCAGGGCCTGAGCGACGGAGAACCGCCCCCCCTCCCAGGTCACCAGGGCCGTCGACCCCGAGGCCGGCGGCGCCCCCGTCTCCAGGGAGAGGCGCAGCGACCGCCATCCGTCGGCCTTCACGACGGCGCCGAGCCGGCGCTCGCACTCGGCCGCCAGCCGCACGCGCGCCTCGGCCAGTCTCTGCCGGCGCAGGCGCGCCATGTAGATCGACTTGCGCTCCTCGAAGGTCCGGTAGCGCACCCGCTGCACCTGGATGATCTCGTAGCCGCCGCGCATCGCCACCGGCTCGACGGTATGCTCGCCGGGCTCCAGGGCCCAGACCACCTCGTGCACATGCCGGGGCAGCATGCCGAAGGTCAGCCACCGCCGCAGCTCGCCGCCCTGGGCGGCGTCGGGCGCGACCGACACCTCGCGGGCCACGTCGCCGAAGCTCTCTCCCCGGGCCAGCCGACGGAGGGCGGCCCGGGCCTCCGCCTCGGTGGGGCAGACGATGTGGGCTGCGTACACCATGCGGCCGATGTCGTTCTCCTCGAACCGCTGCCTCGCCTCCTCCTCGTCCACCGCCGTGTCCAGCCGGGCCTGCTGGTACAGCCTCGCCGTCAGCCAGCGAGCCGCCCGGCGCCGGAACTCGGCCTGCACCCGGGGTTCGTGGAACAGGCCCCGGCCCTCCGCCTCGAGGACCATCAGCTCGCGGTCCACCAGGGTCTGCAGGAGGTCGCGGACCCGGGCCTCGCCTTCGAGGGAGGACCGCAGGTGGTGGGGCAACCCGTCCTCGAAACGCTCCAGGTCCGCGCTTCGGATGGCCACGCCGTCCACCTCGGCCAGGACCACGCCGTCGTCCCGGGCCTCCGGAGCGCACGACAGGCCGGGGGCCGCCGCGAGCCCGGCGGCGGCCAGCCAGGGGAACCACCTGCGGCCTCGGGGACGACGGGTCCTCACTCACCAAGCCCCGCGTACATGGTCATGAACATGAAGGTCTCCGTCACCGCGTCGTCGAGGATGTCGATGTCCATGCGAGACACGCGCACGCCGAAGTTCGTGTGCACGAGATAGCCGAGATAGGGCCCGTCCATCGACACCTGGGCCGCCACCACCAGCTCCGTCCGGGGTGAGCCGGCCAGGGTCCTCTTCGCCGCCTCCCGGAACTGCTGCGTCCACGAGTACTCCATGCCCCCCTGCAGGCTCGTGCGCGACAGGAAGGGATGGCTCAGGATCAGGAAGGCCGTCTCGCGCAGCTGGGTCGTGGGCGGCGCGTTCGGATCGTCGCGCAGGAAGGGCACCTGGCGCTGGAACTCGCTCTTCCACTGCGGCCGGACCACGAGGCTCCCGTAGCGCCGGGTGTACTCGGCCTTGTTGATCAGCCCCAGGAAGCTCGAGGTCTCGCGCACGTCCTCGCCCGGCAGGATATCCCCCGCTTCCCGGCGCTCGTCGTAGTCGACCTGGCGGAAGACCTCGTGCTTGAACTTCGTGGTCAGGCGGAGATCGTCGCGGGTCCGGTTGTCGTACCCGAGGTAGAGGGTGTTGATCCAGGCGTCGCGCGCCGGCAGCGGGTCCTTCCGGGGCACGATCTCACCCGTGATCCCCTCGGCCAGGCGCCAGACGAGGACGTCCTCCCGGATCGCGTCCCGGGCCCGGCGCAGGTTCTCGTACAGGCGCAGCTCCCCCCAGCGGGGGAAGTCCCTCTCGTAGGTGGCCAGCAGGTAGTTGGTTCGGTTGCGGCGGTCGTCGGCCAGCTGGCGCTCGTCGGTACGCCCCACGGTGAGCCGCGCCTCGGGCACGGGCCGCAGGCCCGCGTAGATGTTGTAGCCCCGCCGGTCGCGCCGGTACGGGTAGTCCGGTTCCTCGTCGTTCTCGAAGCGGTCGACGATGCCGTTGTTGTTCATGTCGACGCCGAAGAGGAACTCGGGTCGATCGACGCCATAGCGCAGGAAGGGCTCGGCCCAGTCGGGCGTCAGGTTCGGCCGGATGTCCTCGTTGCTGTTCTGGTTGAAGTCGGCGATGAAGTCGTTGTTCTCGTCCCACCCGGGGAAGACGAATCGGTCCACCGTGCCCTGGCCCCGCCGCTGCCAGTCGGGATAGCGGTCCTGGTCGTCGTTGTCGTCCACCAGCTCGTAGAGCGACTGGATCGACGAGTCGTAGTCGATGGGTCCGCCCGTCCGCTGGGAGGCGATGAACGACGTCGTGCTGTAGTCGGGGTCCAGGCTGTAGGCCTCGGCGAAGAAGAACAGGGGGAAGGCCACCCGCGACAGGTTCACGATCCACGCGTCCGAGCTCCGCGACGTGGCCGCGTGCTTGTAGGCACGGCTCTCGGCCTGCCGCGGGTAGCGGCCGTGGCGGCGGTTGCGGTCGAACTCGGCCTGGAGCTTGAAGCCGGCCACGTCGCGGGCCTCCACTGTGAACCCGAAGACCTCGTTGGCCGTGGGCAGGCCGTAGTCGACGACGACGAAGCGCTGGTTCGAGCCGTCCTGCACGTTCCCCGGGGCGCGCAGGGTGCGTTCCGGGATGCCCTCGGAGAGGAAGACGGGCTGGCCGAGGTTGTTGGTCTGCGCATTCGAGGTGATGTCGATGCGGTAGTCGTTGGCCACCAGCAGGCGGAACTGGATGCTGCGGATGTCGGCCGGACGGGGTCCGTTGGCGTCGCTGTACTCCGGTCCGTCGAGCTCGTAGGTGAGGGTGATCGTCTCCGTGCCGTCGGCGGTGCGGAAGCCCTCGCGCTGGAACCCTCCCTCCACCACCGGGGAGTAGGCCAGGACCGCGCTCGACATGCCGCCGGGACCGGCCAGGGGCCGCTGGTTGCTCACCCGGCGTCCGTCCTCGGTGGTGATGATCATCTCCTCGAAGAAGTAGGCGGCCCCGGCGGCTCCGTCCTCGGGGGAGTCGTCGCTCAGGCGGATGCGGACGGTGTGGACCGTCACGTTCTGCCCCTCCGTGAGGGTGCCGAGAAGGGCGTTGCCCCGCAGCGCCTGGCCGCGGGTGCCGGCGTTGAAGGCATTCACGTAGGTGGCCCCCACCTTGACGAAGTCCCCCACCTGGGCGGTGACCCTGCCGCCGAGGAGGTTCGTCACGTCCGAGCGCTCGTTGGCGATCTCCCGCTGGGCGTCGTTCCGAAAGCCGCTCGGCCGCGAGGTGATGAGCGTCGCCTCGTACTTGTCGGAGGCTAGGTCCACCTGGATGCCGTCGAAGAGGGGCTTGCTGAAGGTCAGGGGCGTGAGGGTGGTGCGGATCTCCGACCCCACGGTGACGCTCATGTGGTTCTGCCCCCGGGTATCGGCGCTGACCACGACGCCGGAGAACCACTGATCGAAGCGCGACGTCTTCAGCACCCGGCTGCCGCCGGCCTGGGGCTCGGAGACCGTCCAGTCGAAGACGAGCCAGCCCCGGGTCACGAACTGTCCGTACAGGTCGTAGAAGTAGTCGCCCTCGAGGGACGTCTCCACGTACCGCTGGTACCGGGAGCGCGCGTAGTTCGAGTACTCCCACTGCTTCCATCGGTATTCGTTGTACAGCTCCTGCGGCACGTACCACCTTCGCAGGGCCGGATCGAGGGCGTCGAAGAGGACGCCGGGGCCCTGGGGCTGGAAGCTCAGCTCGCCGCCCTGGCGGACGCCGAGCCGGGTGCCGTAATCGGTGGCGCCGGCGGCGCCCGCCAGGGCGACGACCAGCGCGGCCACCTGTCCCGACCTGTTGAGATTCACCTTGTCCTCGCTCTTTCGTGATCGCTCTGCGCGGCGACAACTCAGTAGGCGACGTGGACGGCGCGCAGGACCTCCTCGTCGCGTCGGTCCGAACGCACGCGGATGCTCAGCACGTAGATCCCGGGCGGCACGGGCGCCCCCTGGGCGGTCTTGCCGTCCCAGGCGAAGACCAGCCGGCCGCTGCGGGCCTGACCCCTGCCGCTCGCCGGCCGCGCCGCCGCCACCCGCCGCCCGCCCAGGTCCAGGATCTCCACCGTCACCGGGCGCTCGGCGAGCAGGTGCAGCAGCGTGAACTCGACGGTCAGCTCGTCGTTGACGCCGTCGCCGTTGGGCGTGACCACGGGCCCTGCGCGCACGTCCGCCAGCAGGCCCGCCCCGGTGGCGGCGATCCTCGGCGTGGCGGTGCCGCTGTCCACCAGCTCGGTGGCGTCCTGCCCGTAGATGTCGACGCGCTGGAACAAGGGCGTTCCCGAAGCCAGCAGGAAAGCCTCGAACTCGGTACCCGAGCGGGGGGTCACCGCCGAGAACCGGATCTCCACCAGCGCCTGCTCGCCAGCCTCCAGGGCGCCGTTGACGGGGCCCGGGAAGGACAGGATCACGGAATCCTCGGCCGCGGAGGTCCACACGTCGAGCTCCCCGGCGGCGCCGGTCAGACGGGAGCCGTTCCCGGTGGGCGCGAAGCCGGCCGTGAAGCGGGACTCAGAGGCACGGTAGCCGCCGGCGTCCGAAACCGCGTCCGCCCGCACGCGGCCGAGGCGCACGCCTTCCACCCGCGCGGGGAAGGGGACCTTCAGCAGCACCTGGTCGAAGCCCCGGCGCGCGTCCGGGGCCAGCGGGTCCGGGCCCGCGGCGCGGATGAGGTAGGCGTAGCGCTGCTCGGCCACGGGGGAGATGTCCCGGGGCGCCGCGTAGTCCGCGGGGGCCGCCTCGAGATCGTCCACCGCCCTCCGGGCGCCGGCGGGGGTGACGATGGCCAGCTCGCCCACGGCCCCGGTGCTGATGGGCGGCGCCAGCTCCACCTGGACCGCCTTCAGACGCACCGTCGCGTCCGGGTCGTCCGACAGCACCGTGGCCCGGACCTGGAGGAACTTCCGCGGGCTCGGCGACGAGACCAGGGCCCGCCGGCCGCCGCCCGAGGACCGGTAGGGAGGGCTCCAGGGGCTCCAGCCCGCGAAGACGGGGGTGATCGTCAGCAGCGGTTCCTGACGGGGTTTGGCGATCTTCCTGCCATCCTCGTCGATCAGGCCGTCCCGGTCGTTGTCGACGCCGTCGATCGGGTCCTCGTCCTCGACGCCGTCGCCGTCGTCGTCGCGCCGGCGGCTGTGCTTCTGCAGGGTGATCGACCCGCGCCCGTTCGGACCGCCCGTGTCGCCGCTGAGGGCGTCCTCGTCGATCAGGCCGTCGCCGTCGTTGTCGAGGCCGTCGATGAGGTCCTCGTCCGTGCGGCCGTCGCCGTCGTCGTCGCGGCCGGTGGCGTGGGGCCGCAGCACCAGGGTCCGGGTCTCGGGCAGGGCATCCCATTGGTTGAACAGGTCCCAGCTCTCCTGAAGGGACAGGTAGTCCGCCTGGTCCACCTCCTCGATCTTCTCGTTCCGCGTGCCCACGCCGCTGACTTCGTAGTACGTGAAGGAGGAGTCGATCGTGTCGCTCGTGCGCGTCTGCAGGAGCAGTTGCACCTCGGGGTGAAGCTCGAGGGGCTCGGCGACGACCAGGGCCTCCCCGGCGCCGTCCGCGGTACGCACCACCGCCTCCGCCTCCCACGAGATCCGGGCCACGCCCCGCCGCTGGCGCACGCTGGCCGCGTCGGCGGCGGCGACGCCCGGCAGCAGCACCATCGGCGGCGACGTCAGGTTCAGGCGCGCCGGCCAGCCGCGGCCGTACGCCTGGATCTCCGAGATGTTCCCGTACTCCGAGTACACGCCGCGGGCGCGGCCGGCGGGGTTCACGTTGCGGAACTGGAGGAAGCGCAGCTTGCGCAGACCGAAGCGCTCGGAGGCGACGATCGACCTCGCCGTGCGGTTGTCGCGGTGCAGGTCGCTCATCAGGTCGGTCCAGGCCAGTCCGGTCTCCAGCTGGCCGAAGTCGCCCGTGTCCCCGATCGACACCGGCTGCAGGACCGTGCCGTCCGAGCCCCTCAGGTCGTAGCCCTTGACCCGGAAGCCCTGCGCATCGGAGGTGCCGACGTGAATGGCGTCGACCCAGAACACGGCCCCCAGATCGAGCCAGGCCGTGCAGCACACGGACTGCACGTGGCCGGCGAAGTTGCTCGAGAACCGCTGGTCCCAGGAATTCGCGTCCCACGAGGTCGCGTAGACCCCGTCCGTGACCGCCGGGATCTCGGCCCGGCCGTCCTCGATGCCGCCCCCGGTGCGGTCCTCCACGCGGTAGGCCACGTTCGGGCCGGCGCCCCACACCTCCACCTCCGCCAGCCGGGGCAGGTCGCGGGTGAAGTACTGGACCGGGCCCCTGTCGCCGGGGGCCAGCCGGTCGAAGTAGGCCGCCGAGTCGACCCGGGTGAGCAGGCCCCCGGCGGCGCGGCGCTGGTACAGCCGCTCGCCCCTGCGTTCCGGGGGCAGGCTCTCGTAGGAGATCCGCCCGGACTCGCCGCTGCCGAGGAACCGCTTGCGGCCGAAGTCGCTGGTCAGGGCCCGCACGCGCACGTGCTGGAGGAACCGCCCCTCGAAGTCGGGAAGCCCGTCCCGGTCGAAGTCGGCCCCCTCCTGCCGCAGGGGGATGACGTAGCGGCGCCGGGAGGTGTCCGTCGCCGCGATCTGCGACACCACCTGGAAGGCGAGGTTGCCGGCGGCGCCCGACGAGCGGCTCCCGGTGGAGACCTCGACGACGAACCGCTGCAGCACGTCGCCGACGCCGGCCTCGACGAAGACGACGACGACGCTGTCGGCCCACACCGTGCGGCCGAGGTCGACCTCGACGGCCCACTTCCTCAGCTCGCGGGTCTCGTAGTGCCCGGGCGCCGGCTCCCAGAAGGTGGCCGGATCGCCGTCGCCGACCCGGGCGGCGAGAGCCTCGTTGGAGGGCGACGTGATCCGCCCGCTCACCAACCCCCGCCCGCCCACCTGGTCCTCGTAGGTGTAGGCCCGCCGGCTCAGGACGTAGTTCTCCACGTCGGGGAAGTACCTCGGCTGCACGCCGTCGGCGCGGATCTCGAAGAGACCGACCGAGTCGACCGCCCCCGAGCGGCTGGCCACCAGATCGTTCTGGTACCGCCAGGCCCGCCAGTGCGATGGCCGGTCGACGGTGATCAGGTCGCCCTCCAGCTCGAACCCCTGAACCGAGGCGGCCGCGGGAAGCGCGGCGGTCAGGGCGATCGCCAGCCTGGCCGCCCTCTGCCGGACCCGTCCCGCTCTGTCTCCGAAGGCGGCCATCCCCGGCCTCAGTACGCGACCCCGACGGCCCGCAGGTTCGTGAAGGTGCCGCTGTCGGTGGTCGTCGACACCCGGCACACGTACAGCCCCGGCGGGACCGGCCTGCCGGACTCGTCCTCACCGTCCCAGCGAAGGACGTACTCCCCCACGCCCCGCTGCGAGGCGAAACGCCGCACGCGCCTTCCCGCCAGGTCGAGGAACTCGGTGGTCACCGTCACCGGCACGAGCACGCGCAGCACGTCGTACGAGACTTCGAGCTCGTCGTTCACGCCGTCGCCGTTGGGGGTGAAGGGGTTGGGGGCCACCGCCACGCGGGTGACCACGCCTTCGGCGCGCCGGGACAGATCCGTGGTCACGCGCAGGGAGTTGCGGTCGCTCGCGGCCGGAGAGAAATCGAGGACATCGCCGCCGGCCACGGCCTGGGGCAGGACGCGCACCGTGTCGGCCCGGAGGGCTCCCTGGTCATCGGTCCGCCCCCGGGTGATCAGCAGGCCCTCCCGGGCCCAGGTCCGCTCGCCCTCCACCTGCCGGTCGTCGAGGAAGACCTCGGCAGGGAAGGTCGTGTTGCGGTCCAGGACCCGGCCCCGGAAGCGGATCAGCAGGGCCAGCGAGTCGGCGGCCGAGGTCAGCGCCGAGTCCAGACCGACGACGAAGAACCGGTCTTCCCGCGCCACCTCTTCCCACGCCACCGGTTCGGGGTCCCGGCCCCCTCTGGGCACCGCTTCGACCGCCTCGATCGCGGTTGCTCGAGCGGGCGTGTTCACGCGGATCCGGTTGAAGCCCACGTCGCCGGGGCCGAGCCGGGGCCGCAGGGCGAAGGTGAAGCTGGTGTCGACCCCGGCGCGCACACCGCCGGCGGGAACGATCTCGGCGGTGATCCGCGTCGCCGCCCGCCGGAAGTCCTGCTCGAAGCGCAGGTTCCTCACGATCGTGGTGGCCAGGGGATCGTCGCTGAGCAGCTCGACGCGGAGCTGGAAGAACGGCCGGCCCCCGGGCAACCTGACCAGGCTCCCCCTCGTCACCGGGTCGAAGCCGCTCCAGAAGGCGGTGTTCGGGGCCGTGCCGAACTCGTTGCCGCGCACGTCGGTCTTGGCCGCCGGGCTGATCTCGTGGAGATACTGGTAGCGCGTGGTCTGCGCGGCCGCTCTCTCGTCGGCCGACAGGGCGGTCCAGATCTCGCGCGAGGCGGCGCGCAGCAGGGGATCGTCGAGATCGACCACGGTGCCGGAGGTCGGCTCCCCGGCCCGTCGATCCACCACCTTGGCGTGGGGGCGCCACTCGACGACGTCGGCGTTCTGGTTGAGGCGGAAATACCTCAGCGTCTCCGGGCTCGAGCCGGTCTGCAGGCTGACGACGGCCCGGGAGGCCGCCGGGTCCCCCACCTTCTCCTCCTCCCACCAGATCCGCCCCAGGGTGCTGGCCGGCAACGCGCGGAGCTCGTCCACCCCCGCCTGGTCGCCGGCCAGGTAGGCTTCCACGGCGGGCAGGGCTTCCTTCCAGAACGGCAGGGGCTTGCTGAGGAAGACCGCCCTGGGAACGTAGCCCTGGTTGTAGACCTCGAACTCGGCGATGTCGTAGTCGAGGGAGGTGAGGGAGCGGAACTTGAAGCGCTGCAGGTAGCGGGGCGGATCCAGCTCCACCGTCACCGTGTCGGCGGGATTGTTCGGCTCGATCTTCAGCGCCCGGAACAGGGGGTTCACCCCCACCGCCCCGGCGATCTGCGCCTCCACGCCGGTGGCCACCTCGATCCCGTCGTTCGTCTCCACCTCGTAGGCGCTGATCCGCAGGCCCTCGCCCGGCCGGGGATAGAACCGCACCCGGCCGACGGGGAACCTCCGCTCCAGGTCCAGGGAGATCACCACGGCTGCCTTCTCCACCGTCTGCAGCGCCCGGTCCACCCGCACGAAAGCCGTTGCCGGATCGCCGTCGACGAGGTTGTCGAGCAGGATCCGCTCCTCGCCCGAGCTGAGAGTACGCTCGTAGATGGTCGGCGAAGTCAGCAGCCGGGTGCGCACCTTGGGGTCGACCTGCCACAGCACGGCGTGAGCCAGGTTCACGTAGGCCCGTACCGTGTCGATCCCGGCGCCGCGCAGGGTCAGGACCTCGGCCGGCGTCCGTGGAAAGTCCTGCCCGGGCCACAGCATCACGTCGCCGGGGCGCACCACCGTGTCGGCGCCGGCCGCCGCGGCCTGGCGGGCGCGGACCGTGTCCCTGACCACGTGGCGGGAGAACACCGCCAGCGCCGCGCGCTCCTGCCTGGTCAGGTCCGCCATCCGGCCCGAGGCGAAGGACGGCACGGGAATCGACGCCGTCGTGTCGAGGGCGGATATGCCGTCCACATGGGAGGCGAAGTCGATCGTCGGCAGGGAACGCCGGACATCGAGGGGGGGCTGCTCGGCCCGTTTCCAGGTGATCTCCCCCGGGATCGAGTACGCCTGCACCTGGCCGCGCACGATCTGGCCCGAGCCGCCGATGGCGATCAGCGTCAGGACCAGGATGTCGCGCCTTCGGCTCATCACGCCCCTGCTCTCGTGATCCCGCGATCCCTGGACCGTCGATCACAGAAAAGGGGGGATGTCGTGGACATCCCCCCTCTCCGACCCGTTATGGTGGAGTGCTGCGGCGGACGGAGACACGACCTCCTGCACCGTACCCCCGCGACGCCCCAGGTCGTGCGTCTACTCGGACCGGAAGCCCGACTTGATCCTGGCCCAGCTGCTGACCTCCACGGCCGTGCCCGGCGACGAGCCGCAGTCCCCGGTATCGCAGGGGACCAGCTCGGCGTGGATCAACTGGTCGGCGTTGCCGTAGCCGCCGGTGATGCCGGCAAGCCCGTAGAAGCCGCTGTAGCTTGCGGGCGTCGGCTCGTGATCCTCCACGAGCATGTCGAAGCCCAGGATCTTGTCGGCTACCAGGGGGGACCGGGTGCTCTGATCCGGACCCCGCCAGTCGAGGTCGTCCCAGGCCGTGACCTGGACTTCGATGATCGACGTCGTCGGCTCCGACCCGAAGTTGGTCCCGAAACCGTCGCCCCATGGGGGGAATACGACCCAGGTCTTGGCGGCGCTGTTGATGCCGAGGTACACGTCGTCGGGCACCGAACCGATGCTGTAGTAGGACTGGGCCTGGCGGCCGACGCGGTCCTTCAACTGATCGGCGTCCGGCGAGTCATCCCAGCCCACGTAGTACGGGCCGCCGCTGTGGTCCCCGTCGACGTAGAACTCGACCCCGTCCTGCATCCAGGTGTCGAAGACGTCGCCGCCCTCGTAGGTGTTGACGTACTCGTCGTCCACACGCTCCCACCCCACGAAGATCTGCTGGGCGGCGCTGTTCCAGGCCAGG
>CAZEHQ010000047.1:0-9565 GCA_964512165.1 uncultured Gemmatimonadaceae bacterium
CGCGGCTCCATCGTCAACATCGCCTCGATCAGCGCCCACGTGCCCCTGTCGCGGGTGGTGGCCTACTCGGCGGCCAAGGCGGCCGTTCTCAACCTGACGCGGTTCCTGGCCCGCGAGTGGGCGCCGGCGGTGCGGGTCAACTCGATCACCCCCGGGTTCTTCCCCGGCCAGCAGAACCGCCGCCTGCTGTTCCAGGAGGACGGGGAGCCCACCGAGCGCGGGCGCCAGATCCTGGCGCACACGCCCATGGGGCGCTTCGGCGATCCGTCGGAACTCGTGGGGGCGGCGGTCTTCCTGGCCTCCCACGAGGCCAGCTCCTTCGTCACCGGCGCCGACCTGTGCGTCGACGGCGGCTTCCTGAGCATGGCTCTGTAGGCCCGGGGCGCCGGCCGCGGGTGGTTCTTTCTCTCAGGTGAAGAGCAGCTTGAGGTAGTACAGGGGGCTGGTCAGTTCCTTCTTCGGCACGGCGTTGGCCATCATGCCGCAGATGTGCTCGGAGACCTTGGGCGAGCGCGCCCCCTTGCCGATGACGAAGTTGAGCAGCGGCCGCACGCGGCCCATGCGCTGCATCTGGTAGCTCACCTTCAGCTCGGGGCCGAGGGCCTCCCAGAGGCGGTCCTCGTAGCGGCCCAGGACCGCGGCCGAGGTGTCGCCCTCGTCCACGGCCTCGCGGCAGACCTCGGCGGCGATGCGGGCCGAGTAGAGGGCGTTGCCGATGCCCTCGCCGGTGAAGGGGTCGATCAGGCTGGCGGCGTCGCCCAGCAGCAGGAAGCCGTCGCCGTGGCACGGGCGCCGGCGGCTGCCCACGGGCAGGTTCCAGCCCACGGGCCGCTCCAGCCGCCGGGCCTCGGCGAAGCGCTCGGCGAAGGGCGGCCGGCCGATGACCTGCTCCAGGGCGCGTTTGAGGTCCACCCCCCGGCGCTTCATCTCCGAGTGCACCATGCCGATACCGATGTTGGCGCCGCCGTTCTCGAGGGGGAAGATCCAGAAGTACCCGGGCCGGACCTCGTCGACGAAGTGCAGCTCGATCTCGTCGGTGGTGTCGGCCACGCCTTCGTAGTAGCAGCGCAGGGCGACGATCCAGTGGGGGGGATCGTGGGCATAGAGTCCGGCGCGGCGGGCGACGATGGAGTTGAAACCGTCGCAGCCGAGGACGACGCGGGCCGTAAGGGTCTCCTCGGGGCCGCGGTGCCCGTTGCCGTTGCCGGAGCCTCCGATGCGCTGGCCGCGCACGCCGAAGACGCGGCCATCGTCACGGCGCACCAGGTCCTTGACGGCGAATCCTTCCCGCACCTCGATCCCGCGGGCGCGGGCCTCGCGCACCAGGAAGTGGTCGAAGACGCGGCGGCGGATCACGTAGCCGCGCAGCGGCAGCTCGCGGCCGGTGAGGGGGTCGTGGTGGCGGCGGTCTCGCAGGTCGACGCTGAGGCCGACGTGCTCGGGGCTGGCCATGAGGACGCGGTTGATCTCGCTGCCCTCCAGGGCGGCGGTGCCCTCCAGGAGTCCGAGCTCGTCGAGAATGGACATGGCCTTTCCGGACAGGGCGTCGCCGCAGATCTTGTCGCGCGGGAAGGTGTCCCGGTCGACGACGATCGAGGTCAGGCCCTGCCGGGCGGCGTACATGGCGGCGGCGGTGCCCGCCGGGCCGGCGCCGACGATGAGCAGATCGCAGTCAGCTTGCATGGCGGCAGGAAGATACGGGGGCCGGACGGGACCGGCCAAAGGCCGCCTTGCCCCGGCGGGGGGCGGCCGTAGATTCTCAGGTTTCCCGAAGCCGCGGCCACCACCCACCTCCGAACAGGCCCATGACGACCGAGCATCACACCACCAGCGAAGAGGACGCCCAGGTCGAGGAGCGGACCTTCCAGACCGAGGTGCAGCAGGTCCTGCAGATCCTCGTCCACTCCCTCTACACCGACAAGGATGTCTTCCTGAGGGAGCTGGTCTCCAACGCCTCCGACGCCCTCGACAAGATCCGCTTCCGCTCCCTCACCGATCAGGGCATCGTCGACCCCGACGCCGAGCTCGAGATCGACATCAGCGTCGACAAGAGCGCCAACAAGCTGACCATCCGCGACACCGGCATCGGCATGAGCCGGGACGAGGTGAACCGCAACATCGGCACCATCGCCCACTCGGGGTCGCGGGAGTTCCTGGAGCGGCTGTCGGCCGAGCAGGACGAGGAGCAGCGGCTGAAGCTGATCGGCCAGTTCGGCGTCGGCTTCTACTCGGTCTTCATGATCGCCGAGCGCGTCGTCCTCACCACCCGCTCCGCCGATGCCGACGCCGAGGCGGTGGTGTGGGAGTCCACGGGCGACGGCAGCTACACCGTGGCCACGACTCGCGACAAGACCGACCGCGGCACCGAGATCGAGGTCTTCGTGCGCTCCGACTGCGAGGAGTATCTCGACGCCCACCGCCTCGAGGCCGTCGTGCGCCGCCACTCCGACTACGTGGCCTACCCGATCAAGGTCGCCGGCAAGCAGTCGAACGAGGCCTCGGCCCTGTGGGCGCGTCCCCGCAACGAGATCACGGAGGAGCAGTACAAGGAGTTCTACCAGCACCTCTCTGGCGACCACCAGGAGCCGCTGGTCTGGGAGCACGTGGCCGTGGACGTGCCGATCCAGTTCTACGCCGTCCTCTACGTGCCGCGGCAGTCGCCGCTGGAGTTGCTGTTCTCGCCCGATCCCAAGGTCCGCGTCAACCTGCACGTGAAGCGCGTCTTCATCCAGGACGACTGCGAGGTCCTGCCCCTGTACCTGCGCTTCGTGCGCGGCGTCGTCGACTGCGACGACCTGCCGCTGAACGTGGCCCGCGAGTCGCTGCAGAACAACCCCGTGGTCACCAAGATCCGGCAGACCCTGACGCGGCGGGTCCTGTCCTGCATCGAAGGTCTCGCCGACCGGGACCCGGCGGCCTTCCTGACCTTCTGGGAGTCCTTCGGCATCGTTCTCAAGGAGGGCGTGGCCCGCGACTTCGAGCACCGCGAGCAGGTGGGCAAGCTGCTGCGCTTCTACTCCTCCTTCTCGGAGAGGCTGGCCACCGACGCCGGCCCCGCTGGGGCGGACGCCGTGGAGGCGGCGCAGGAGGCCGGTGCGGAGGCGGAGGCCGGGGAGGCGGCCCGGGAAGCCGGCGCGGCCGGGGAAGCCGCCGCGGAGACTGAAGCCGAGGAGGCGGGCCAGGAGGCTGACGTGCAGGATGGCGCGGAGGCGCCCGCCGAGGCGGCCCGGGAGGCCGATGCGCAGGCGGACGCCGAGGAGGGCGCCGAGTCTGACGCCGGTGACGGCCCCGAGAGCGCCGAGAGCGCCGAGAGAACCCGCACCCCTCAGACCGAAGGGCTGGTCGCCCTGCAGGACTACGTGGACCGCATGAAGTCGGACCAGGAGAAGATCTTCTACCTGAGCGGCGACAGCAGGGCGGCGGTCGAGCAGAGCCCCCTGCTGGAGGCGTTCCGGCGCCACGACCTGGAGGTCCTCTATCTCACCGACCCGGTGGACGAGTGGGTGGTGGGGTCGATGCAGGACTTCGACGGCAAGCCCTTCCAGGCGATCGACGCCGAGGACGTGGAGCTGCCCGAGGAGGTCAAGCTCGAAGGGACCGAGGACGCCACCGACAAGGAGCGCACCATCGAGCTGGTGAGCTACCTGAAGAAGGAGCTGGAGGAGCGGGTGGGCGACGTGAGGGAGTCGAGCCGGCTGAGCGACAGCCCCTGCGCCCTGGTGACCCCCAAGGGGGGCGTGAGCCAGCAGATGGAGCGGCTCATGCGCATCAGCGACGAGAGCTTCCCCCTCACCAAGCGGACCCTCGAGATCAACCCGGGGCACGCGGCGATCCGCAACATGGGCGAGCTGCTCAGCGCGCAGCGCGACTCGGAGGAGCTGAAGTCGTGGTCCCACTTCCTCGTGGACTACGTGCTCCTCGCCGAGGGGCAGGTGGAGGACCCCCAGCGGGTGATGGGGCAGATCCAGAAGATGATGGGCGCCGCCAGCGAGGCGGCCCTCTCGGCGCGCAAGCAGGAGGACTCGTGAGCACGGCAACCGAAGCACCCGCCGACCTGCGCGATCTGGCCCTGCATGCCCGCGATGCGGCCCGCAAGCTGGCAGCGACCCCCGGCCACGTGCGCGACGCCGGCCTGGAGGCGATCGCCCGGGCCCTGGAGGCCGAGCGCGAGGCGATGCTGGAGGCCAATGCCGCCGACCGCAGCGAGGCGCAGGAGCTGGCCGCCCGGGGCGAGCTGGGCCAGCCGCTGGTGTCGCGCCTCGACCTGGCCTCGGGCAAGTACGAGCGCGCCGTCGAGAGCGTGCGCAGCGTCGCCGCTCTGGAGGACCCCCTGTGGCAGACCCAGCGCGCCACCGAGGTCGACGACGGGCTCCGGCTGTTCCGCGTCACCGTCCCCATCGGCGTCCTCGGCGTGATCTTCGAGTCGCGGCCCGACGCCCTGGTGCAGATCGCCGCCCTCTGCCTGAAGTCGGGCAACGCCGTGCTCATGAAGGGCGGCTCCGAGGCGGCCCGCTCCAACCGCGCCCTGGCCGACCTGATCGTGCGCGCCACGGCAGCCGTCGAGGGCCTTCCCGGCGGCTGGCTCACCCTGCTGGAGACGCGCGAGGACGTGCGCTCCATGCTGGAGCAGGACGACGCCATCGACCTGATCATCCCCCGCGGCAGCAACGACTTCGTGCGCTACATCATGGACAACACGAAGATCCCCGTCACCGGCCACTCCGACGGCGTCTGCCACGTGTACGTCGACGCCGCCGCCGATCTCGACAAGGCGCTGAAGGTGGCGGTGGACGCCAAGGTGCAGGACGTCTCCACCTGCTGCACCGCCGAGACCCTGCTGGTCCACGCCGGCGTGGCCGAGGCCTTCCTCGGGACGGCGCTGGGGCGGCTGTCCGAGGCCGACGTGGAACTGCGCGGCGACCCCCGCACGTGCAGGATCGCCGGCGACGGCCGGGTGGGGGCGGCCTCGGAGGAGGACTGGAGCGCCGAGTACCTCGACTACATCCTGGCGGTGAAGGTGGTGGACGGCCTGGAGGAAGCGGTGGACCACATCAACCGCTACGGCAGCGCCCACACCGACACGATCGTCACCGAGGACCGGGCGGCGGCGGTGCGCTTCCTGCAGGGGGTGGACTCGGCGTCGGTCTTCGTGAACGCATCGACGCGCTTCGCCGACGGCTTCCGCTTCGGCCTCGGCGCCGAGGTCGGCATCAGCACCGGACGCCTGCACAGCCGCGGGCCGGTGGGGCTGGAGGGACTGACCACCTACAAGTACCTGATGGAGGGAGAGGGCCACACCGTGGGATACTACGAGGGAGACCAGCCGAGGCCGTACGCGCACCGGCGCATCGTGGAGGAGTGGAAGGCATGAGCGAGCAGACGGACAGCACGATCCGGCGTCACATCTTCCTGTGCGCCACCCCGACGAAGCCGAAGTGCCACAGCGACGGCACCGGCGAGGAGTGCTGGGACTACCTGAAGAACCGCCTCCGCGAGCTGGGTTACGGCGATCCCACCACCGGGATCCACCGCAGCAAGGCGGACTGCCTGCGGGTCTGCGAGCGCGGGCCCACGGTGCTGGTCTACCCCGAGCAGACCTGGTACCACTCGATGACGGTGGAGAAGCTCGAGCGCATCATCACCGAGCACCTGATCGGCGGCAAGGTGGTGGAGGAGTACGTGAACGAGGTGCCCTTCCGGCAGATCGAAGCCGAGAAGGGCTGACGCCGTCCAGCCGCCGGTGCCTCAGCCGCCGAGGTGCCGGCCGAACCAGGCCAGGGCCTCGGCCTGGATCTCCGCGTCGTAGCAGTGGTCCTTGTCGGGCCGGTAGTCGCAAAAGCGATCCCCGCAGCCCGCCCACTCGTATCCCGCCTGGATCTGGCGCGCGGCGTCGGCCTGGCCCTCCACCGGGAACAACTCGTCCCGCCGCCCCGAGACCACCATGGCGGCTCCCGGCGCCGACATGATCGCGAGGTCCGGCACGTCGAGGCGGTCCCACACCCCCGGCAGCAGGCAGAAGGTGCCGATCGCCCCGTCCACGTTGTAGACCTGCTGGTAGTCCCCCGTCGTCATCCAGCCCACGCTCACCGACGCCTTGATGCGCCCGTCGAGGGCGGCGAGGACGTTCGTGCGCCAGCCGCCGCCTGACAGGCCGGTGCAGCCGATCCGCCCGCCGTCCACCTCCGGCCGCGAGAGCAGGTAGTCGACGCAGCGGCTGTCGTCCCAGTAGTTGACGCCCATCCAGGTGGTGCCGGCCCAGTTCAGCTGGCGCACGCCGAGGTAGAGAGCCGAGCGAACCTGGCCGTCGAGCACCTCGTACTCCTCCTCGTTCAGGTCGAAGGGATCGTAGCGGGCGGGGATGGCCGCGCCCAGGCCCCGGGGGGCGCGCTCTCCGAAGTGCCAGGCGTCGACGACGACCACCGCGTAGCCGGCGGCGGCGAAGACCTCGGCGAGGTAGCGGCCGCTGTAGTACTGGTGCCGGTGCTCGACCAGCACGGGATGGTCGCGGCCGCTGTTTACGATGCGTTCCTTGCCGAAGAGCATGGGCCCGCCCCAGGCATGGAAGACGACCAGCCCGGGCAAGGGGCCGGGTGTATCCGCCGGCCGCAGGAAGTACCCCTGGAGGCGGCTCCACGGGGTGGCCGTGAAGGCGACGCGCTCCACGATCAGGCCGTCCCGCTGCTCCGAGTCGAGCACCGCCGGGCGCAGGTCCGCCGGCCCCGGGTCGCAGTGCAGGCCCTGCAGCAGGCAGCCTCGGGCCTGCTCGCGCCAGGCTTCGAAGGAGCCGCCGGGGTGGCGGGTGCGCCAGCGCTCGGCGTTCAGGTCGAGGGGGCGGTGGGCGCGGATGCGCCGCAGGGGTTCCTCGAGGCT
The DNA here is from genome assembly GCA_964512165.1 of uncultured Gemmatimonadaceae bacterium. Classification (GTDB taxonomy): domain Bacteria; phylum Latescibacterota; class UBA2968; order UBA8231; family UBA8231; genus UBA8231. Next base: position 6,871 of record CAZEHQ010000047.1, read on the forward strand.
GCCGTAGTCGCCTTGGGGCGGGCGGGAGAGGGGGAGGTCGCCGAAGCGGGTCATGGGGCGGTCTCCTGCGGGTAGCGGCCGGGGGCCTGCTGCGATGGTCTCGTCGAAGCCGCGGCTCTCGTGCCGGTCGCGGGCATCGGGCGCATCCAACTCTGCGGAGAGAAGGGACCGGACGAGGCGCCGCTAGTTCCGGTGCTGGTCGCGGGCATCGGCCGCATCGAAAATCGGCAGGGTTGCCTCGACGAGGCGGTCAACCGTTCCGGCGCCGGGACCCGTCGGGGATGCGGATCCGGTGGCAGGTGGCCGCGCCCCTGGATGGCGGGTTTCATGCAGAGAAAGGAGGGCGCGCCGCCACGGGCGGGTCAAACCCCGGCCCGTTGGCGCCCGCCGGAGCGATGCCGATACTCCAGCAGCACCGACCCGGAGCAGACCGGATGAGCTTCCACCCCCCTGAATGGATCGAGCAGGTCCCCTCGACGAACTCCCTCCTCCTCGGGCGTATCGCGTCTGGAGATGCGCCCCCCGGGACGGTGGTGGCCACCGACGACCAGACCGGGGGCCGCGGGCGCGGGCAGCGCACCTGGGTCTCCCGCCCGGGGAGCGACCTCGCCTGCTCCCTGGTGCTCGAAGCCGCGGAGGACCCCCGCCACCTGGGATCGCTGTCCATGGCAGCCGCACTGGGCGTGGCAGACTGCCTGGCGGACCAGGGTCTGACGGCCCAGACCAAGTGGCCCAACGACGTGATCGTGGGCCGCCGCAAGATCGCCGGGATCCTGCCCGAGCCGGCGCCGGGGAGCGGGCAGCCCCAGCTGGTCGTGCTCGGCATCGGCCTGAACCTCGGCATGACGCGGGCCGAGGCGGAGGCCATCGATCAGCCAGCCACCTCGGTCCTCGTGGAGACCGGCTCGGCGCCCTCTCCGCGGGAGGTGCTGTCGGCGCTGCTGCAGCGGCTGACGCCGTGGCTGGAGGCCTGGACGGCGGCGGGGTTCGCGGCCCTGCGCCGCGGCTGGGAAGCGCGCTGCGCCGGCCTCGGGGAGCGGGTCACCGTGGTCGACGGCGGAGAGCGGCTCAGCGGAGTGCTCGCCGGCTTCGGCGACGGCGGGCAGTTGCTTCTGGAGGAGGGCGGAGCCGTGCGCGAGGTCTGGGCGGGGAGCCTGTCGCTCGGTTCGGCCTGAGGAGGGGTCAGAAGGACGGCCGGGGGCGCCGGGAGGCGTCCTGGCCCCATGCCCCGCTGTTCGGTCCGTATCGCCCGTTTGTGGTCATCCCGAGTCCCTGATGCGTTGGAGCATCCAGTCGACCGTGGACTTGAAGGAGGCCATGCTGGCCGGGTCCCTCAGCACGCTCATCGGGAAGCTGGGCCGTTTCTCGATGCCGTCGGGGGGGATCTCCACGGAGGGCAACTCGTTGAGCCTCTGGCGAAGTTGCTCACGCATCTCTGTAGATGAGAAGGCAGGTCGTGTCTTGATGTGCGGGAACCGGATTGCGACCTGTCCGGAGGTGCGCAGAACCAACGGGGCATACCGATTCTCCCCTTGGGTAGCGACAGGGAGGTAATTCCCGGTGACTGCTCCCTTGCCCCACGAGTCTTCCATGCCCCGCTTCCTGAACCAAGCCATCAGGTCCGCCGCCACCGTCCGGGGTTCCGGGCCCTCGTTCTGCTCCAAGGCCGCCAGGAAGCGAGGCTCGTCCCAAGGCTGGCCCGGAGTCGAGCCTGCCTTCTTCGTCCTCGCAGCGACCGTCAGACCGATGGCGCGGGGGGCCAGCGTCTCGAGCCCACTCCCCGAGTAGCGCGGGATCTCCACGGCGAGCACTTCCGCCGGGTCCATCTGGTCATTCAGGAACTCGACGACTCGTTGCAGCTCCGCCGGAATCTCGTCGGCCACGAACACGAGGCGTATACGGCCCGCCTGAAGGTTGGTCTTGACCGCCTTCCAGAACTCCTCCGCCGATTCATGCTCGATGAACTCCTGCAACTGAAGATCGGGATCGTTCCCCGAATTCTCGCATGAACTGCGGAAGAGAGCCTGCAGTTGCTCGAGGGGCCAGAAGGCAACCCCGTTCGCCGCGTAGTCGAGCATCTGTCCGACCACCTCTCGGCGGAGCCGGGTGTCCGAGCTTCGCTTGACCTCGACCAGCGTCGGCACGCCATCCTGATCCAGGAAGAGGTGGTCGAGGGACCAGCGGTCGCCGCCGTCGCTCTCGCCCGGAATCCCCGCTTCCCGCGAGACCAGCAACCACCGGCGGGGCGCGGATGGATCGAAGTCGTCGCCCGGCAGCAGGCTCGGGAAGCGGGCGAGAAGGTCCTGCAACTGGTCCTCGGACGAGTACTCCTGCTGCTCGAGTTCGACGAGGTCACCCCCATCGGCGATCAAGAATATCTTGCCCACGGCATTGCTTCCTTTGCTTCTACGAGTTCCTCGGCATATGCAAGCGCGGCCCGTACATCCGCGTCTACGGTACCGTACTCCTCACACACCTCTTCGGGCGTGGCCCCGCCTGCAAGGCTCCCGATGATCCGGTGTACCGGCACCCGGGTTCCCTTCACCACCGGCTGGCCATGACGGATCGAGGGGTCGATTGTGATCATGTCTTCGCGATTGCGCGTCAGGAACGTACAGGTGCGTTTGGAGGGTTACAAGGTCGACCCCCGGGACGGTGCCGGCCCCGGCGACCATTGGCATCCGCATCCGAACCA
>CAZEHQ010000047.1:9575-16529 GCA_964512165.1 uncultured Gemmatimonadaceae bacterium
TTCACTGGTCCGCCCTCTTCCCGGCCGTGACCCGCACGCTTCCCTCCGCCGGCATGTCCACCCTCGCCGTCAGCACCGTGTACCGTTCGTCGTCGCTGGCGACCGTCGTCTCCAGCCGTCCGCCCTCCACCTGGTACTCCCCGGCCGGCAGCACGAAGGTCACGCGGCCGTCGGGAAAGTCCTCCTTCAGCCGGTTGGTCACCGTGGCCGTCACCCGGTCGTGCGTGCCGTCGTTGGGCGGCTCGTAGACTACCTCGAGAGGTGATGGCCCCTCCCGCGGGAAGGGGATGGCCGCCACCTCGTCACCGAGATAGGTCAGGGACGCCACGCGTCCGTCCTCGAAGCGGACGACCCGGAAACTCTCCGAGCTGACCTTGCCCGCCCGTATGGTGGGTGTGGATCCGATGGACGTCACCTTTGGAGGGGGACCATGGCCATCGTGGATCAACGGCACCTTGTACCGATCCAGGAAGCTCTCCACCGGCGCGTTGGGCTCGTAGGCGTTGATCACCTTGATCCGCGCGTCGGCGCGCGAGGCCATGAGCGCCTCGGCCTTGGACAGGTCCACGTGCCAGGCGTGGCCGAAGTTGAGGATGCACAGGTCGGGGCCGTAGTCGATCATCCCCACCGGGTCTCCGTACCAGCGCTCGTGTCCGTAGAACTGGTGATTGCCGAAGTTGATCGTGTAGGGCACCCGCAGCGTTTGGTGCGCCCCCGAGATGTAGGCCGGGTTCACCGAGTTGCTGATGAGGACCATGTCCGGCGCGATGAGGTTGGCGACCTGCGCCAGGCGTCTCTCGAACTCGGCCTGGTACTGCCCCTGCGTGTCCAGGTGCCCGAAGGTCATGAAGACCGGATCCTCCGGGTATTCCTGCACGACGTACACGCTCGCGGGGGAGCGCCGCTCCCAACGTCCGCGGTAGCCGCCCAGCCAGACCCACAGATCGTACAGCCCCGGCGGCATGTCCGGCGGCAGCGTCACCGTGTGTTCCCGGTCGTAGTAGTAGGCCGCCTCCGGGTCCTCCTCGAAGGGGAGGGCCCGGGAGATCGTAGCCGGGCCGGCCTGCCGCGTGAGCCTCACCTCGCTGACCGGCGTGCCGTAGGAGGCGATCCTCACCCGGAAGGACTCGCCGGGCTTGCGGATGGCCGGGTATCCGAGGGCGGGGAACCGGATCCCCCGCGCCGCGGACCTAGGCTGGCGCAGCAGGTAGACCGGCGGCAGGCGCGTCTCCTCGCCTTGCCGGATGGCGATTCCGTCGATCTTGCGGGGCTCCCATCCGAAGGCGATCAGCTCCAGCGAGTATCCCTCTCCCGCGGGCAAACCCGTGAGCCGGCAGGCCCCGGTCAGCCAGTTGCGCACCAGCACGTCCCGGACCACCTCGCCGCCGCGGCGCACCACCGCACGGGCGTCCACGAAGAAGGCGTTCTCCTCGCCGTTCAGGTGGAAGGAGAGATCTCCCGAGTCCTGCCCCAGGACCCGGAACCCGGAGACCCTGCAGCCGACTTCCCCCGCCTCGGGTTGGTGGGCCACCCGTACCCGGTGCCGGCCATGGGGCAGCCCCCGGGCCAGCACCACCTCCCGCCCTTCCACCGCCGGGTAGAGGACGCGGGGGCTGCCGTCGTCCACGGTGACGATCAACTTGCCGAGGCGCGGCCCCCCGTAGGCGGGAACGCCGAGTTGGCCCAGACCGAGGGCCACCCCCGTTCCCGTGAACTCGAAGGTGAGGGCGGCGCCCGTCTCGCTTGTGGACAGACAGGTGGTCTTCGCGTAGCGGAACTGGTCATGGTACCAGGCTCCCGAACGCTCGACGCGGACCGAGTCCAGGGCGGTGACCCAGCCCGGCCCCTCGGCCGCGGCTGGCGCGGCGGTGGCCGCAATGGCTGCCATGGCCGCCGTGGCCAGGGTGATCTGAAGCGGCGGTTTCCGGGTGCTCATGTCGTGCTCCGTGGAAGACCAAGGCGTGAGTGAACGCCCGCCGAGCCCGCGGGGTTCACGGGGCTTTAACGACATGCCGCGAACAGTGTCAAGCTGAACGCCCTACGGCGTTGCAGACCACCCATTCGCCGGCATCGGGGACAGGCATCTGGCTGAGGCTGCTTCGCGGTCCTGCACTTCCGTACAAACATCTGCCCCTCTCGCTCGTCTCCTGTGTGGAAAGGGGGATGAGCGACCGTGCATCGCGCAGCGACCTGGCTGGCGGGCCTTCCGGCGCGCCTGGAGAGAGACGTCAAGCTGTACATGGCCGGTGCCGCGCTGATCGGGTTCGCGGCCTTCGGCATCTACAGCGTCCTCTTCAACCTCTATCTGCTGAGGATGGGCTACGGCGTCGACTCCATCGGTCAGATCAACGCGGCCGGACTGCTGGCCTTCGCCCTCTTCAGCCCGGCAGCCGGCCACTGGGCGCGCCGGGCCGGATGCCGCCGCGTTCTGGTGGGAGGTGCGGCCCTCATGGCCGCGGGATACCTCCTCATGTCCTTCGCGGGGTTCCTCCCCGGCTCGTTGCGCGCGGGGTGGATCGTCTCGGTGAAGGTGGTCATCAGCTGCGGCTTCGCAGCCTACATGGTCAACAGCAGCCCCTTCCTGATGCAGGCCGCGTCAGGCGGCAACCGCTCCCTCGTGTTCTCGCTGCGCGGGGCGGTGTGGCCCCTCTTCGGCTTCGCCGGCAGCGCCCTGGGGGGAGCTCTGCCGCAGGTGTTCGCGCGGCTTGGCGGCGACGGGCTCCTCGCCTACCAGCTGAGCCTGCTTGTGGCCGCGCTCTCCCTGGCGCCGGCGCTGGTCCTCTTCGGTTCCACCACCGCCGACGCCGGACAGGAACAGCCGGGGCCTTCCGGGCCCGGCCGAGAGGAGCAGCGGCCGGATGGGCCGCTGCTGATGATCGGGCTCATCAGCCTGCTCGCCGCTCCGGGGGTCGCCGTGGCCCGCACCTTCTTCAACGTCTACCTGGACTCGGAGCTGGGGATCCCGCCCCTCTCCATCGGCTGGCTGATCGGGCTGGCCCAGCTGCTCTCCGTCCCCGCGGCGCTGGTGATGCCGAAGGTGCTGGCCAGGGCGGGCCACCGGCGGGTCTTCACCGGCACGACGGTCGGCATCGCCCTGGCCCTGCTGCCCATGGCCCTGATCCCCCGCTGGGAGGCCGCCGGCCTGGGGTATGTGAGCATCATCGTGCTGACGGCGGTGCGCATGCCCGCCTTCAGCCTCTTCCACCAGGAACTGGTCTCCACGTCCTGGAGGCCGACCATGTCGGCGATGACCACCACCGCCGCCCTGGTGGGCTTCGCGGCCACCTCCTTCGGAGGCGGTCGTCTCGCTCTCGAAATGGGCTATGACCGGCTCTTCCTGCTGGGCGTCCTCATCACCTGCCTCAGCGTCGTGGCCTTCAGGGTGCTTGCGGGCCGGCACGCCGCGGAGGAGTCGAAGTGAGGGCCCGGTTCATCATGGCCGCCAGGTGGACCATCGCCGCCATCTACCTGTCCGGGATTCCAGCAGGTGAGTCCGTGGCCTCGGAGATGCATGGCGCCAGGACCGTCGTGGCCAGCCGGACCGAGACGCCGCCGGTGGTGGACGGCCACCTGGACGATGCCTGCTGGGACCTGGCGGAGCCGAGCAGCGGCTTCGTGCTGCTCGATCCGGTCGAGGGCGTTGCCGCCCGGAACCAGACAGTGGTGAAGGTCCTCTACACTCAGGACCAGCTCTACTTCGGCCTGTACATGGCCGACTCCACCCCGGAGAATATCGATGCCCGCGTGGTACCCAGGGACGGCCGCTTCGCCCCGCGGGACTTGGTGGGCATCGTGCTCGACACGCACCACGACCACCGCAACGCCTACGGGTTCTACACCAACCCCCTCGGAATCCAGCACGACTTCCAGATGACGGACGACGGCGCCGGCGGATACGCGGCCAACAACAAGGGCTGGGACGGGGTCTGGCGGGCGGAGGCCGCGGTCCTCGACAGCGGCTGGTCGGCCGAGGTGGCCATCTCCTTCTCGACCCTGGCCTTCGCCGGCGGCGAGATGGTGTGGGGCTTCAACGTGGAACGCCTGGCCGTCACCGGGAGGGAGCGCAGCCACTGGGCGGCCATCTACCGGGAGGACGGCTCGGTGTTGAGGGTGTCGAAGGCGGGCCATCTCGTCGGTCTGCGAGGGATCGACCCGGGCCTGCACCTGGAGCTGCTTCCTCATGCCGCCTCGGGCATCGGCCGGCCCGACATGGGGCTGGACGTGAAGTACGGTGTCGCCACCAATGCGACCCTGGACGTGACGGTGAATCCCGACTTCGCTCAGATCGAGGCCGACGAGGAAGAGATCAACCTCTCCCGCTTTCCCCTCCTGCTGAAGGAGAGGCGTCCGTTCTTCGTCGAGCATGCCGACTTTCTCGGCAGGCACGGACTGTTCTACAGCCGGCGGATCGCCGATCCCGACTTCGGCGCCAGGTTCAGCGGCAGGAGCGCGGGATACACGGTGGGGATCCTGGCCGCGCAGGATCGGGGCCCGGCCGGCGAGAGGCCCCGATTCGGGGTGATGAAGCTGGAGAGGGAGATCTCCGGAGGTTCCACCGCCGGCGCCTTGCTGGAGGGGGTATGGGGGGGCGGGAAGGTGATGCAACGAATCGCGGCGTTGGACTCGAGGCTGGAGTGGGGCGATCGATACACCTTCAACGGCTATGCGGCGGAGAGCGGCGACGCGGATCGGGGCAGCGGCTACATGGCAGGGGCGGACATGGAGTACCGCCACGGGAGCATCCTGGGAGGTCTTCGCTTCCGGTCGATCGGGGCCGGCTTCAGTGCCGACCGGCTCGGCTTCATCGAGAGGGATGCCGGCGTCGGGTCGAGATCGGTGGAGATCTCGGCGGACTGGCGTCCCCGAATCGGGGGCCTCGGTCAGTTGAGTCTCGGCCAGGCCGTGTCGATGGAGCGGCGCTCGGTGGAGAACGGTTGGGGCTGGGAGTGGACGACGGCGGATCTGTCGCTGTTCACATGGGACCACTCCTTCGCCTCCCTCACCCACAGCTTCTGGCGCTGGCCGTGGCAGGGAACCTGGTATGAAGGCCAGACCTTCGACCTGGGGTTCGATACGGGCGACAGCAGAAAGTGGACGCTTGACGTGGGCGGGGGATTCCAGGACCGGTTCGACTTCGACGACGGCTACTTCGGGGCGGCGAGATCCGCCAGGGCGAGTCTGGAGGTGAAGCCGTCGGCGTCGCTGGCCCTCGAGGGCGGAGGGTCACGCGTCTGGGACTACCTGCCGGGGGGCGAGCTGGACGAAGGCAAGACGATCTGGCGGGGGCGGGCGACCTGGTTCGCCACCCGGCGCCTCTTCCTGCGCGGCTTCGTGCAGGACGCCCGCCACTTGGGGGAGCGTGACATAAACCTCCTCGCCAGCTACGAGATCGCGCCGAAGAGCCGGGTCTACCTGGCCTGCAACCTGGGTGACCCTGTGCGGAAGACGGCGGAGAAGGTGCGCCTGAAGGTGGCGTACCTGCTGCCCTATTGAAGAGCTTCAGGGTGAGCCATGGGCCACGAGAACGATCTCGAAGACGAGGAACTGGTGCGGCGCTTCGCGCGGGGGGAGGTGGACGCCTTCGCCCGACTGGTGGGCCGCTACCAGGGAGCGGTCTTCCGTTTCTTCCTTCGCATGACCGGCCGGGGGCCCGACGCGGAGGACCTGGCGCAGGAGACCTTCGTGCGCGTCTACGAGTCTCTCCAGGGCCTGGAGGACCCGGGGCGTTTCCGCTCGTGGTTCTGGGCCATCGCCAGCAACCTGGTCCGCGACCACCACAAGTACCGCCAGCATCGCCGGCACCTGTCGATCGAGGCCGACATCGATCTCGACCGTGATCTCGGCGTGGCCGGAACGAGGCCCGCCGCGGAGCTGGCGACCCGGATCCAGTCGGCCCTCAACGAGCTTGACGATCAACGGCGCCTCGTCCTGACTTTGCGCGAGTACCACGGCCTCTCCTACGAGGAGATCGCTGCGGCGGTGGGCTGCTCGGCAGGGGCGGTCCGCTGGCGCCTGCACTCGGCGCGCCGGCAACTCCGGGCCAGCCTCTCCGACCTGATCGAGTGAGAATGATGAAACCAGAGAACCCTCGGGCAGCGGATCCGCTGTCACAGCTGCTGTCCCGGTACGACCCCGCCGTGCCGGATCACCTCGCGGCGAAGACCCTGGGCCGCTTGTTGCAGAGCGAGACCGATCCGCACCGGCGGCGGGAGTTGCTGAAGGCCTTCTCCGGGCGGGTGGAAGAGCTGAAGACCGGCCTGGGATGCACGCTGTCGGCGGTGTACGTCGGCGAGTGTGCCGTCGTCCTTCCCACCAGCTCGGCCCCGGAGGGCCGCGGCCGGCAGGCCTCCTCCGCGGCAGCGAAGAGCGGGAAGTCGGTGGTGCGCGAGATCGACAGACGCGAGGTGCCGGTCGGCGTGGGCTACACGTTCACCGCAGATCTCCAAGGAGAGCCAGGTGACTGACCGCAGTATCGAAGAGATCCACCGCCTGTTGAGCCGCTACCAGCAGGCCCACAAGGAGCAGGACTGGGACGAGGTCCGCGCCTGCCACGACGAGAGCTATCTGCGCTGGTTCGGGTGCGGGTCGAAGGATCCCCTGGACTGGGTGCCCCACCTGTTCCTGATGCAGAGCGAGATGCAGGAGTGGGGCGAGACCCGCATGCCCGAGGGCGCCCACTACGAGCAGGAGCAGGAGATCCTGAAGACGGAGGTCCGCGGCAACATGGCCATCACCGTCGTTCGCGAGTCGGGCCGCTGGCGGTCGGACAGCGGCGAGGTCTACGTCCGCTGGGACGACACCCGCAATGTGTGGTTCACGGGACGGATCAAGGGCGAGTGGAAGATCATCGCCGCCTTTTTCCCCGAGGTGACACCCCGCACTCAATCGTAGAGGGCGGCTGCCGTAAAGGGCGGCTGCGCGGCTACTGGAGCTTGATCATCTTCCGGATGCCGC
>CAZEHQ010000047.1:16539-22033 GCA_964512165.1 uncultured Gemmatimonadaceae bacterium
CGCCAAGGTCAAACGACTTTGTGAGCGAATCTCTGCGACATGACACTAGTGAGCGGAGACTGCCTGCGCGGATGCATCGGCATGCGGGCTGCGCAGCTACTGGAGCTTGATCATCTTCCGGATGCCGCTCCTCCGCTCCCCCACCTGCAGCTGGTACAAGTAGACCCCAGCGGCGGCGGGTCGGCCCTGCCCATCCCGGCCATCCCAGGCCACCCTGTGCTCGCCGGCCGGCAAGGGACCGCTCCACACGTGGCGCACCAACTGGCCCGAGACGTTGTAGACGGTCAGTTCCACTTCGTCAGCATCGGCTGGCACCGAGAAGGGGATGATCGTGGCGGGGTTGAACGGGTTGGGGTAGTTGACACCAAGAGCGGCCCCGAGGGGGACGGTCACCGGGGCGGAGAGGAGAGCGGTGGCCGCACCTGGGCCGCATGTGGAGGTCAGGTAGACGCATGCCGGCGTGCCGGGATGATGGTAGTAGTGGTCCTGCCGATAGCCGGGATTGTGGAAGTAGTAGTCGTACCAGAACTCGCTGGGTTCGTGGTCCTTCCAATCGCAGGGCAAGGAGGTTGTGTGATATCCCCTGCTGCCCTCGGGGATGCCATGGCAGTCGTCGGCCGGCGTCCGGGTGGCCGTGCCGAGGGCGATGGCCAGGCCGGCGGCCAGGCTGCTCAGCCATGCCGGAGCCCGCGCCTGACGCGGCTGGATCAGTCCCCTCGATGGCATGGCGGATTCCACGAGGTGGGCCATCTCAGAAGGGCGTCCAGTTGGGGTGCATGTCATCGTTCGGATCGTCGGTCACCCGCTCCACGTCGCCGCCTTCCGCCGGGACGATGTAGATGTCGTAGCGGGTCTCCTCCTGTGTCTGCCGCGCGAAGGCGATGCGGCCGCCGTCGGGGGACCACGTGGGGGTCCGGTCCCACACCTCGCCGGAGGTCAGCTGGCGGGCGCCGGTGCCGTCGGCCTCCATGGTCCAGATGTGGTTGGAGTCGCTGGTCGTGTCCCGGACGGTATGGGCGATCCGGGCGCCGTCGGGGGACCACGACGACTCCCCGCCCTCGGGGGAGAGCAGGCGCATCACTCCGCTGGCCACGTCCACCGCGAAGATCCCTTCCACGCCTGCCTGAGAGGCGACGCAGGAGATGACCGAGCCGTCGGGGGACCACGCGGGCCAGAAAGCCCACGAGGCCTGGGGCTCCTCGGTGAGCTGCTCCACCCCGCCGCCGTCCGCGTCCATGACGAAGAGGTGGCCCAGTCGGCTGTCGCCGCCGCGGGTCGAGACGAAGGCGATGCGCTGTCCGTCGGGCGACCAGGCGGCAGAGTGGTCGTTGGCCGGGTGCCGCGTCAGGTTCACCGGGTCGCCGCCGCCGGCGTCGAGGACGTAGATCTCGAGACCAAAGTTCCTTTCCCGGCGCGACGTGAAGGCCACCTTCGTCCCGTCCGGCGACCGGGCCGGCTCCTCGCTGCTGCGCGGGTGGTAGTCGACGAGAGTGTCGGGCACCGCGCCATCGGAATAGGGCAGGACGGCCAGGGCGGCGGACAGGTTGACCACCTCGCCGGTCTCCAGGTCCAGGGTGTGCACCTCGAGGCCGGACAGGTAGGAGTCCTCCCGGCGCCGGTTGGAGGCGAACACGAGCTGCTGGCCCCCGAGGGGAGAGCCGAATCCCTCGGGCGGCTCCTCCGGCGGGACCACCTCGACGCTGTCCTCCGGCTCGGGCTCTGGTGAAGTGAACTCCACGGTGACGCCGCGCTCCCGCAGGGCGGCGAGCCGGGTCTGGGCCGCCTCGCTCAGCGGATTGCCGGTCAGGTCCACGCTCTGCAGGCTGTCCAAACCCGCGAAGGCGGGCACCTCCGCCACCGCATTGTCGGCCAGCAGCAGCACCTGCAGGCTCTTCAGCGACGCCAGGGGCGAGACATCCTCGACTTGGTTGGCCCCCAGGTCGAGGTAGCGCAGCCGCGGGAGCCCCTCCAGGGGAGTCAGGTCGCGGATCTCGTTGCCGTACAGGTCCAGGACCTCCAGTCGCGTCAGCTGCTCGATGCCGCCCAGATCGGCGATCCCCCGCTCCTTGGCCGTCAGCGAGACCAGCCCCACCGCCGCGTCGCCGGTCCCGGGCGCTGCTTCCTCCACGGCGGACTGCAGCGACGAGTCGGCGAAGACCAGGGCGGTCTCGCCCCCGGTGGAGCCGTCCGGATCGGGCCCGGGGCCGATGGGGCGGTCCGGCTCGGAGGAACAGCCGGCCAGCGCCAAGGTGAACAGGATCACCCGGCTGGAGATCGCCGCCGCCGTTCTCTGTGTCGTCCAGAAACCCATGACTCGTCCCTTTCGCCTCATGTCGGAGTTACCCGCCATCATGGACGTAGTCAAGCGAATTCCCAGATTCCGCAAGGTGCCGATCAGGTCCGCGGGATCCCTGCATCGGCGGCAGGACGGCGTGACCAGCTCGTCGGAGCGGCCGGGAGCCGGGCTCCATGAGTGCCGTCGGCGGGACACCGCTCCCCGCTTCGTATAGAGAGGGACCAGTAGCACTTATCTCCTTGCCCGGCAATGGATTGAACAAGGAGATGGTAGATCGCTCTGTTCCCTGGTTACCCAGTTGGTGATTCCCGGGGGATTTGACAGATACCACACAACCTCTTGCCTCTCTACCGGTTATGGCGATTCATGCATCCCGGCACGGGTCTTGCACCGGGGACACCCAATTCACCCGCAGTGGAGTGAGGCACAGCCAATGTTGCAGACGATCGACCTGACGAAGCGCTACGAGGACGGGGTGCTGGCCCTCGACCACCTGAACCTGACCGTGAGCGGAGGGGAGTTGTTCGCCCTCCTCGGGGCCAACGGGGCGGGCAAGACGACGACGATCAACCTGGTCCTGGGGTTCATCGATCCCACGGAGGGCACCGCGCTCATCGATGGCGTCGACGTCGTGCAGGATCCTCTGGAATCCAAGGAGCGCGTGGCCTTCCTGCCCGAGAACGTCACCCTGTACGGCAACCTCACGGGGCTGCAGAACCTCCACTTCTTCGCCCGCCTCGCGGGCAAGCGGTGCACGCGGGAGGAGTACGCCATGGCCCTGCGCCGCGTCGGCCTGCCGGAACGGGCCTTCGGGAGTCGAGTGCGCACCTACTCCAAGGGGATGCGCCAGCGTCTCGGCATCGCCGCGGTCCTGGTGAAGGACGCCCCCGTGGTGGTCATGGACGAGCCCACCTCCGGTCTCGACCCGGCCGGGGCCGCCGACTTCTGCGACCTGCTGATGGAGATGCGCGACGCCGGCAAGGCGGTCTTCATCTCCACCCACGACATCTTCCGGGCCCGGGAGATCGCCGACCGCGTGGGGATCATGAAGGAGGGTCACCTGGTGATGGTGCGCGACCGGGAGGAGCTGAAGTCGGAGGACCTGGAGCGCATCTACCTCGACTACATGCGGGCGGCCTGAGGGCGCAACCGCGTGATCCCCGCTGACCCTGCCGAGGAAGCCGTCAACCCATGATCGCCGCCATCGCCTGCAAGGAGTTCCTGGCCGGCGTCCTGACCTACCGCTTCGCCATGGCCTTCGGGGCGTGCGCGGTGCTGATGGGGCTGAGCGCGTACGCCCTCGTCGACGAGTACGCCCTGCGGGTCGAGGCCCACGAGGTGCAGGTGGTCCAGGAGCGGGCTCAGCTGGACAACATCAAGGTCTATGCCCAGCTCCTCGAGTACCAACCCTTCACCCATCGGCCGCCGTCGCCCCTGGCCATCTTCGGCGAAGGTCTCAAGGACCGTCTCGGCAACGTGCTGCACTTCTCTCACGGCTCGGTCCCCACCCTGCTGTCCGCGCCCCAGGACAGCAACCCCCTCATGCACGCCTTCCCTGTCTTCGACCTGGCCACCATCTCGGCGCTGCTGCTGAGCCTCGTGGCCCTGTTCTTCGCGTACGACTCGGTCTCGGGCGAACGCCAGGCCGGCACCCTCTCCCTGCTGTTCAGCAACCCCGTGCCGCGGACGCACCTGCTCCTCGGCAAGTGGCTCGGTGGCCTGGCCTGCACGGGCCTGCCGGTGGTGGCCGGCTTCGGCGTCGCCCTTCTCGTGGCCTTCAGTGAGCCGGCGGTGCACTTCACCGGCGACGAGTGGCTGCGCATCGCCCTGATCCTGTTGGCCACGCTGCTCTACGCCTCCGTCTTCTACTTGCTGGGGCTTTGGCTGTCGGTGCGCGTCGACCGGCCGGCTACCGGCCTGGTGGTGGCCATCTCCATCTGGGCCGTGGTCACGGTGGTGGTGCCCACCGGTTCGGCCTACCTCGTGGGGGAGCTGATGCCGATGGAAGGGGAGAGAGAGGCGCGGGAGGTTCGGGAGAACGTCGAGCAGTACGAGATCGGTTGGGGGTGGCAGTCAGAACTGGTGGAGTTGATTGAGGAAGAGAATCTACCAGGACCGAGGCTGTCGTACCGCAACCCAGCCTTCTTGCGAGGCATGGTTGTTGGTAGCGGCTTCTACCGCGAGCTCATCCCGAGAGTCCAGGCCTTCTATGGTGCGCATGAGCTGCGGCGCATCCGCGACGCCGAGAGGATGGGGCGCCTTGAGGAAGAGGTCCTCGCCGACCGCATCGCCCAGGTCCGGCTCGACCAGACGATCCGCCGCTTGCTGGTGACGCCCGCCTTTCCCGGGGCCGTCTCCACCCTGGCCGGAACCGACCTGTCCTCGTACCGCGGCTTCATCGAGCACACGCGCCGCTGCCGTGGAGACTTGGTCGACTGGCTGCGCGAGAGCGGGATCTTCTCCTCCCCCCGCTACTTCACCCCTGACGACGTAAATCGAGCCGCTTCCAGACAGGAACTCAGGGCCCTCTTTGAAGAGTTAGGGCCGCGCACTGATCTGTCACGGAATCAGAAGGCAGCCATGATCTCGGACATGCTGGGCGGGACCAGTTTTCGAGATTGGGATCCGATCGACTTGAGCCGCCTGCCTGCGTTTCCTCCCTACCGCGCGACCATGTCCACGGTCCTCCCAAACGCCGCTTTGGACCTGGCACTCCTGGCCCTGGCCAACGTCCTGCTGCTGATGCTCGCCGTGCACGGATTCCTGCGCCGGGAAGTGGTGTGATGCTGGGCGCCATCCTGTGGCGGGAGCTGCTCGACCACCTGCAGAGCCTGCGCTTCGCCGTCGGTTTCGTCCTCATCGTGGGCTGTTTCGTCGCGAGCGCCGTCTCCTGGACCATCCGGCATGCCCGGGACACAACCACCCACCAGCAGGTGGTCCAAGAGGCAGAGAGGAGGATGGTGGCCGTGGCGCGTGGCGGCGCAATGAACCTGTCCCTTGGGGGTGCCGAGTTACGCCGTCCCCTGAGCCCCCTGGGTTTCGTCGCCGGAGGCCATGACCGCGGCATGCCCAACCACATCCACGTGAACGACCAGGGGATTAGACTCGAACAGAAGGGTGACCGCAATCCTCTCCTGCTGCGGCGCGACATCGACTGGGCCTTCATCATCGGCTTCCTCGGCACCTTGTTGGCCCTGC
>CAZEHQ010000048.1:0-21994 GCA_964512165.1 uncultured Gemmatimonadaceae bacterium
CGGCCCTGGGGCCCGCCGGCTGGTCCCGTCCGGCTTGCGGCGTCGCGGCCCGGCGGCCCGGTGGCGCAGACCTGCGCGGCTTGCAGCGTCGGCGGACAGCGCACAAGGTTTCCCCCATGGACCTCATCGCCCCCACGCACACCGTCGAGGTGCCCGGCTGGGTCACCTACCCGGAGAAGGACTGGGTGCAGGTCACTCCGGAGCAGGCCGGCCTCGACCCGGAGGGTTTCGCGCGCTGGCTGGCCGGGCTGGACGTGCGCGGCGCCCGCTTCGGGGGCGAGGACCACGGCGGCGACCGCTACGGCGCCGTCCTGACCCGCGGCGGCTGCCTCGTGCACGCCTGGGGAGACCGCCACTACCGGCACCAGACCGCCTCCGTGGGCAAGGCCCTCACCTGGGCGGTCCTGGGCGCGGCGGCGGCGGAAGGACTGCTCGACCCGGACGAGCCGATCCACCGCACCTGGACCGGCGAGGGCGAGCTCTCCCATCCGCACAAGTACCTCACCGCGGGCCACCACGAGCGGCTGACTTGGCGCCACCTCGTGGGCCGGCGGGACGAAAGCGTCCACTGGGGCGGGTTCCCCTTCGAGATCGGCATCCGCTGGCGGGAGAAGCGCACCGGCCTGGAGGAGGCCGATGCCGTCCCCGGCGTTTCCGCGTGGGCAAAGTGGACGGGGGACCCCTTCTTCGACTGCTACTCCCACGCCGAGCCAGGCACCGTTGGCCTCTACAGCAGCGCCGGCTTCTGGCGCCTGGGGCAGGCCCTGACCGCGGCCTGGGGCCGCGACCTCAAGGACGTGGTGCAGGAGCGGCTCTTCGACGCCATCGGCATCCCCGCCGGGCGCTGGGACTGGCTGCCGGGGGGCGAGGTCAAGGAGCGGAAGTTCCTCTACCCGACGATCCCGGACAGCTACACCTACCTCGACCCGCCGTACGAGATCGGCGGCCACGTCGTCCGCAGCGGTCCCGGGTGGGTGGTGATCAGCGCCTCCGACCTGGCCCGCTTCGGGCACCTGAACGCCACCCGCGGCATCTGGAAGGGCGAGCGGATCATCGACGCCGACTGGCTGCGCGGGCACAGCGGCGGCAACCGCAGCGGCGCCAGCGGCGACAGCGGGCGCTTCACCGCCCTCGGCGTGGTCACCACCGATGGACTGCCCGAGCACCGGCACGCGGTCGAGACCGGCAGCATCCTGCCCGACGAGCTGTTCACCGGGCCCGTCAGGCCTCCCGCCCGGTCCTGAACTCCTCGAGGAAGGCCTCGTCGAAGTCGAGACCGAGGCCGGGCCTCTCCGTCATCTCCACCTCTCCATCGGTCACGACGAAGGGCGGGTCGTAGAGGCGCGACCAGATCTGGTAGGGCTCGGTGTGTGGGCAGGCGGGGATGATCAGGCCGTTGGGCACGGCCGCCACGAGGTGGCAGTTGATCTCGGGGAAGCTGGCGCCGTGGGGAGCGACGTGGGCGTGGTGCGACTCGGCCACCGCGGCGATCCGCATGAGCCCCGTGAAGCCGCCGCCGATGAGGATGTCGCTCTGCGCCACCTGCAGGCCCCCTTCGACGATGAGGCGGCGGGTCCCGTAGATCGTGCCTTCGCCCTCGCCGCCGGCCAGCAGGGCGGGGCCGGCCGCCTCGCGCACCATGCGCAGCTGCCCCGGCTCGTCGTCGCCGCGGATCGGCTCCTCGATCCAGTAGAGGTCGTACGGCGCGAAGGCCCGGGCCATGCGCGCCGCCAGGTGCCCGTCCCACAGGCGGCGCACGTCGATCATCAGGCGGCGGTCCGGGCCCAGGGCCTGCCGGGAGGCCTGAACCTTGGCCAGGGCGACCTCCGGCTCCGGTGAGGTGAGGTGGAACTTGACGGCGCGGTACCCCAGGCCGGCGTGCTTCGCCACCAGCTCTGCCACCTCGGCGGCGTCGGCGTCGGCATAGCCGATGCCGTCGGCGTAGGCCGGAACGCGGGAGCGGCAGCCGCCGAGCAGCCGCCATACGGGCTCGCCGCAGGCCTTGCCGTAGAGGTCCCAGAGGGCCACGTCGAGGGCGCCGATGGTGCCCATGGCGGCGCGCCCCGGGCCGCGGAAGCCCCAGGCCGCGTCGTACATCCTCTGCCAGAGGTGGGCCGTGCGGCGCGGGTCCTCGCCCACGAGGAGTGGCGCCAGATGGCGCTCGATCAGGTCGCGGCTGCCGCCCCGGCTGATGCCCACGAGGCCGTTGTCCGCGTGCACGCGATGCACGGGCCAGGTGCGGGTGGCGCCGTTCTCGGGCGGGCCCCAAGGCAACTCCAGCTCGATCGTCTCGATCCTCTCGATGCGCATGGCTCTTGCTCCTTGCCCGGCTATCGATCCCCCGGGGGCGCCGGGTCGATCTGCCGGTGGAAGACCTTCTCGCCCTCTCGAATCGTCATGATCACGGCGCTCTTGGCAGGGTGGCGGTTGTCGTCGTACCCGGCGATCCGCGTGGCCCCGGCGTAGTCCTCGGTGGCGGCCAGTTGCGCCCGGATCGCCTCCGGGTCGAGGCGGCCGGCCCGCTCCACGGCCTGGGCCAGCAGCCGCACGGCGTCGTAGTTCACGGCGTCCCCGCCGGTGGGGGCGGCGCCGAACCGGGACCGGTACTCGTCGACGAAGGCGCGCGCCCCCGGCTCGTCCGTATCCGGCGAGAAGTGGGTGCTGAAGAAGCTGCCCTCCAGCTCGGCCTCCGGGTGGGCCAGCAGGTCCGGGTTGTCCCAGGCGTCGGCGCCGAGGAAGAGCACCGGATCGCCCGCCGGGTCGAGCAGCGGCAGGGCCCTGGCCTGCTGCGTGATCAGGGCGATCTCCGGCACCAGCCCCGAGACGAAGACCGCTCCCGCCGCCGCCGCGGCCAGGCGGTCCAGGGGCTCTCCGAAGTCGGTCTCTCCCGTGTCGAAGAATTCCTCCGCCGCCACCGTCCCGCCGGAATCGCGGAACCTGGAGACGAAGATCTCGGAGATCCCCTCCGTGTAGACCTCGCCGCGCATGGTCAGTACGGCGACAGCCTCCAGGCCCGGTTCCTCGCGGGCGAACCGGGCCATGACGCTCCCTTGGAAGAGATCGGTGAAGGCGGCCATGAAGACGAAGCCGCCGGCCCGGGTCACCTCCGGGTTGGTGGCGGAGGTGGTGATCATGGGCCGCCCGTGGCGCTGCGCCGTCTCGCCCACGACCACGGCGTGGGAGGAGCGGTTGGGCCCGATGAGGGCGATCACCTCGTCGTCGACGATCATCCTCTCCGCGGCCTCGACGGAGACCGAAGGCTCCTCGATTCCCATCCGGATGACGAGCTCCAAGGTCCGGCCGAGCAGCCCCCCGCCGTCGTTGATCTCGTCCACCGCGATGGCTGCGGCGTCCGCGTACGAGGCGCGGTCGCCCGAAACGAGGAAGCCGACCTTGACCGTGCTCTCCGGGCCGGCCGACTTGTCTCGGTCCCGGTCGCAGCCGGGCATCGCCGCCGCGAGGAGAAGGAGACAGGAGATGTGCAGAGCGGTGTGCATGGCGCCTCCGGGTGGACCGAAAGATACGGCGCGACCTGGCGCCGCCGCCGGGAATCCCTTGACCATCGCAGATGCAACCCCTTTCGTGGTCCCGAGGGCTGCTCGCCCGCAGCCCCGGCGATCCCTCTGCCGCGCTCCGTCCTTCCCCTGGAGACCCCCCATGAACCCCGGCCATCGCAAGTTCCTCATCTTCGTCGCCGCCCTGGTCGTGTCGTGGATCGTGGGCGCCAACGTTCCCCCCACCTGGACCGTGGAGCAGGTGGCCCTGGACGTGCAGACAGACGCCGACGGCCGGCTCTACTACATCTACAAGAAGAAGCCCGTCCACTTCGAGGCCGTCCCCCTCAAGCAGGCCGTGCTCAACCCGGACCGGATCGAGGGCTCGAACGAGGAGCCCGCGGTCATGGAGGAGTTCGTCTTCGCCGAGACCCTGGTCGGTGGCGAAGCCCGGACTCTCTACTACCAGCTCATCGCCAAGCACCACTGGGGCTTCTGGTCGCTGCTGCCGGCCGTGGTGGCCGTGCTCCTGTGCTGGCTCACCCGGGAGCCGGTCCCCTCCCTGCTGGGAGGCATCGTCGCCGGCGCCCTGCTGCTGACCCGCTACGACTTCACCGGAGAGGTGCTCATCCCCTCCCTGGCCTCGACCAACGCCGCCGCCGTCCTGCTCCTCTATCTGTGGCTCCTGGGCGGCCTCATGGGCATCTGGTCGCGCACCGGCGCGGCCCAGGCCTTTGCCGAGTTCATGACCGTGCGCTTCGTCCGCGGCCCCCGCAGCGCCAAGCTGGTGGCCTGGATGCTCGGCGTCGTGTTCTTCCAGGGGGGCACGGTCAGCACCGTCCTCGTGGGCACCACGGTCAAGCCGATCGCCGACAAGGAGAAGGTCAGCCACGAGGAGCTGGCCTACATCGTCGACTCCACCGCCTCTCCCATCGCCTCCCAGCTCGCCTTCAACGCCTGGCCCGGGTACATCCAGGCCTTCATCTTCGTCTCCGGCGTCGCCTTCCTGGCCACCGAGAGCGACCGGCTCCTCTTCTTCTTCAAGAGCGTCCCCTTCTGCTTCTACGCCATCTTCGCGGTCCTGGGGACCTTCCTCCTCAGCATCGAGAAGCCCTACTTCCTCGGCGGGCGCATGAGGGCCGCCATGGACCGCTCCCGGGAGACGGGACAGCTCGACGCCGAGGGGGCCGCCCCCCTGAGCGCCAAGGAGCTGCAGGGGAGCAACGTTCCCGAGGGCTACAAGCCGCACATCCTCGAGTTCTTCCTGCCCCTGGGCTCGCTCATCGCCATCGCCGTGGGCACCTTCATCGCCACCGGCTCGCCGAACGTGCAGTGGGCCTTCGGCTTCGCCCTGCTGCTGGCGGCGGGCATGGCCCTGGCCAAGGGCATGTCGCTCAAGGACCTGATCTCCGGCTTCCACGACGGCCTCAAGGGCGTCGTCCTCGGCTCGGTGATCCTGCTGCTGGCCATTACCATCGGCGGCATCAGCAAGGAGACGGGGGGCGGCGTCTTCCTCGTCGAGCAGCTCGGCGCGGCGATTCCCTACTTCCTGCTGCCCGTCCTGCTGCAGGTCATCACCATCGTCATCGCCTTCTCCACGGGCACCAGTTGGGGCACCTACGCCGTCGCCTTCCCCCTGGCCATGCCGCTGGCTTGGGCGGTGGCCGGCGCCCACGGCCTGGCCCACCCCGAGCTGTTCATGACCCTGTGCTTCGCCGCGGTCATGGACGGCAGCGTCTACGGCGACCAGTGCTCGCCCATCTCCGACACCACCGTGCTCAGCTCGATGTGCACGGGCTGCGACCTCATGGACCACGTGAAGACGCAGATCCCCCAGGCCTCGATGGCCGCCGCCCTCGCGGCGGTCTGCTGGACCGTGGTCGCCTTCTTCACCGCCTGACCGCGGTGAGCACAGGTTCCCCATGAGCCAGGCCCTGGATCTCGAGCGGCCTGCGGGGAACCACGATGTCCTGGCGCCGGACGGCTCGGAGATCCGGCTGCTGGCCCGCGGCCGCCGCGGCAGCATGGTCCACTGCACCCTGCACCCCGGGCAGGTCTCCCTGCCCGTGGCCCACCGCACCGTCGAGGAGTTGTGGTACGTCCTCGACGGCGCGGGCCAGGTCTGGCGCCGCCTCGGCGAGCAGGAGCGGATCGTCGAAGTCTCCCCGGGGGCCAGCCTGTCGATCCCCGTGGGCGCCCACTTCCAGTTCCGGACCGTGGGCGACCGGCCGCTGAAGATCGCCATCGTCACCATGCCGCCCTGGCCGGGAGAGAGCGAGGCCTACGGCGTAGAGGGTTGCTGGCCGGTGGGGGGTTCCTCCGGTTCGGCGGGCCCGGACACGTAGGGTCACCCGGCTCGACGGCCTCCTCACGTTCAGTCGGCAGGCCGCGGGGCAGCCCTCCACAGCCGGAAGGCTCACCGGAGGTCGCGGCCCGGGGGCTCGGAGAGACACATGGAACAAGCGGTCGAGCAGTACGAGCGCGACGGGTACCGCATCGCCGACGGGCAGGTTGCGCCTGACGATGTGTTGAAGAAGGCGCTGCGGGGGATGGCGGCGGTGCGCGACGGTTCCTTCGACACGGGGCTGCCGCCCACCGAGCATCCCGGCTACGACCCGCGGGTCTTGTGCAAGATCAACAATCCGCACCGGTCGGATACGGGGCTGTATGGACTGGTGACCTGTCCGCAGGTGGGACGCCGGGTCGCCGGGATGACGGGCTCACGGCGGGTGCAGGTGTGGGCGAGCCAGTTGCTGATCAAGCCCCCGGGGTCAGCGTCGGCCGGGAATGTCGGCTGGCATCAGGACCGGCAGTACTGGCGCATGTGGCAGCAGGCCGAAGGGCTGTTCACGGCGTGGATCGCTTTGAGCGACGTGGGCGCGGCGTCGGGGCCGATGCTCTTCGTGCGCGGGTCCCACCGCTGGGGATTCCTGGACCGGGGGAACTTCTTCGACAAGGACCAGCACAAGCTGCGCGAGGAGATCACCGTCCCCGCCGGCGAGAGCTGGGAGGAGGTGCCGGCGCTGATGCCCATGGGCGGGCTCAGCGTCCACCACTGCCTGACCTACCACGGCTCCAACGCCAATCTCTCGGACTCGGCCCGTTGGAGCCTGGCCGTGCATCTGCGCGACGAGCGGGCCGTGCCGGTGCCCGGCGACCAGGGATACTACACCGCCCACCTGGACGACCCCCGGATCTGTCCGGTGATGTACGAAGCCTGAGGCAGGATGTGAGACTGTCAGGGAAATCAGGAGATTGCATGTGCTGCCATGAGTCGTACTGAGTCCGAGACTCCCGCGAACCCCCCGCAGCGACTTGGCCGGCGAATCTGGAGGATCTTTCGGACCGTCTGGATCGCCGCCGGTATTGCATTCACACTCTGGCTGTACGATTCATTCCGCGCAAGAGGCTTCGACGAGAGAACGCTCCAAAGCAATACCCGAATTACCGTCGCCGATACCGACGAGATGATCGTGTTTACACCTGCGGAGCCGAAAGGTCGTACAGGCTTGCTGTTCTTTCACGGTGCTGTCGTCGAGCCTGGCGCGTACGCACCCCTCATCCGTGCTGTTGCGGAAAACGGCTTCATTGCGGCAATCGTCAAGCTGCCCTATCGCTTTGCTCCCTTCGAGTCCCACAGACGCGAGGCGATTGGCCGTGCACAACAGATCGTTGCACGAACTGAAGCCGTGGACAAGTGGGTCGTCTCCGGACATTCCAAAGGCGGCGGAGTAGCGGCCGAGCTTGTCCATGCTGATCGATCATCGGCAAGCGCACTCATTCTGATCGGTACTTCGCTCCCGAAGGACTTCGATCTATCCGACATTGCGATTCCGGTAAAGAAGGTCTTCGCCAGCAATGACGGCATTGCAACGGTGGAGAGGATTGAATCGACGAAGCGAAATCTCCCCGAGCACACAGAGTGGATCGAAATCGTCGGCGGCAATCACTCGCAGTTTGGTTACTACGGACATCAGCTCTTCGATGGTGTTGCGACAATCAATCGCACCGAACAACAGCGGCGTACGCTGGAAGAAATACTCGCAACGCTTGAAACCCTTCAAGCGGGGGCGATGCAGTAAGCGATCGATATGCCATCCGCGGGAATCGCCTTGGGCCCCTGGTCCGCTGATTCGACGTCCAGGAAGGGATGGCGAATGGGCAACCACCTACCCCGTCCCCAGGGACAGGTAGTCGATCGGCTCGTCGCTGAAGACGGCGTTGTGGTCCAGGGCGCAGTCCGGGAAGGCGGATTCGCAGCCGCGGGCGAAGGTCACGACGCGGCTCCGGTGGAACCAGCGGATGTTGTGGATCATGGCGATCATGTGGCGCGGGCGGTCGGAACGGTTGGGCACGCCGCGGTGCCAGAGCCGCATGTCCCGGATCAGCACGCCGCCCTTGCGGGCGTTGCCGCGCACCGGCGGCGCCACGGCGCGCCTCGCCGCTTCGGTCTCGGCGTCGATCACGGACCGACATCAGCTATCCGATGAGTGCCGGGCCACAGCTCGACACCGCCGTTCTCCTCGCTCACGTCGTGGGGTGAGACGTTGACCACGACCTGCGCCGCCGGGTGAGCCTGCTCGAGCCCGGGCCAGAGGTGATCGGAATCCCGGTGCAGCGGTTGCGTGCCGCTCCCGGGACAGTTGGTGTTGCCACTGTAGAAGTTGTTGAAGAGACCGTCGCCGAGCAGGGCGTGGCTCACCTGGATCACGTAGGGGTTGGCCACGATGTCGCGGTGGACGAAGGGCGCGAAGGGCGGCGCCCCCTGCTGCAGGTGTCCGGGGAGCCCCCCGGCGCCGCCCCAGCGTTCGGCGGCGATGAGCCGCTGGGAGTCCTGATCCATCCGTTCCCGAAGCTGGTCCAGGTGGTCGTGGGCGATGATGTCGTCGAGGACCACGAATCCGTCGTTGCGAATCGCGGCCACCGCCTGGTCGAGGTGCGCCGGCGACAGGGCTTCCGCCGAGCGTTCCTCCGTGCTGAGCGCTATCTCCATGAGTGCCTGACTCCTCAGTCCAGCGGGTAGCTGACGGTACGCGCCTCGCGATGGGCGCGGTAGGCGCCTTCCATCAGCTCGGTGAGTTGGATGCCCTCGGTGAGGCCGTAGTCGATGGGGCTGTCCTCGACAATGGCGTTGATCCACTGGGTCACGGGGTGCACCAGCGGCTCGGGCAACTCCTCCGGCTCCACCCAGTCGTCGCGGCCGGACCACTTGGGGGCCTGAAGGCGCGTCTTCTCCTCCGGCCCGCCGGTGATGTAGGTGCCCTCGGTCCCGTTGATCTCCAGGTAGAAGACCCCGCCGTGCTGCACGAAGCTGGTCTCGTTGATGGCGATGGCCTGATTCTCGAAGGTGATCACCGACAGGGTGTTGTCCTCCACGGCGCGCCCCGTGATGTGGTTGAAGGCGGAGGCGATCTGCCGCGGTTGGCCCAGCAGCCAGCGCGCGATGTACATGCCGTGGGCCCCCAGGTCGATCATCGCACCGCCGCCGCAGGCGACGGGATCGTAGAAGTGCGGCGGAAGCCAGCCGGCGACGGAGCCGCCGTGGGCGACCCGGATGCGCAGCAGGGTGATCTGTCCCAGGTGCCCGCCCGCAATCAGCTGTCCGGCGAACTGCACCTCGGGCAGCCCGCGCCGGGGGAAGGAGATGCAGAACTTGACGCCCGCCCGGGTCACCGCGTCGGCGATGGCCCGGCACTCGCTCACCGTGGTGGCCATGACCTTCTCGGTGAAGATGTGCTTGCCGGCCTGCGCGGCCTTGATCATCACCTCGGGATGCATGTTGGTGGGCGCGTCGACGGCCACCGCGTCGATGTCGTCCCGCCCCAGCAGGCGATCCAGATCGGGCTCGAAGTCGACCCCCAGCTCGGCGGCCCAACCCTGGCCGCGTTCGGGCTCTTCATCCCAGACGGCGGCCACCTCCGCCCGCTCCTCGTCGTTGATGCGTGTGGCATACTCACCGGCATGGACATGCCAGCGGCTCAACATGGCTACCCTGACCATTCTCCCTCTCCCTTCCTCCGTGTGAATGTGCCGCGGTCTGCGGTGTAGTTCAGGGCCGTCCTCCCCAGGCCTCGTGTCGATTTCGGTGGCCGGCATGATTATACTCTCGCGCCTTCACCCGGACCACGACCCCTCGCACCGATGGAGAGGTGGAAATGCCTGCGCCTCGCACGACCCCAGGATACGCGCTTCAGGCAACCCGGAGGTGCGCCTGGCCGGGGCGCGGATCGAGAGGCCCTTCGGCCCGTTAGAAGCGGCGTCTCTGGAGATTGGATGCTGAGAGCAGCCACATACGCGATCCTGGCCATCGGTCTGGCGCTGCCGCCGCAGCCGGCGTGCGCGCAGAGTCAGAACAGGGATCTCCACATCGGGCTGTTGCTCGACTCCGAGCCCCGTGACACCGATTCCGGCAGCGATCTGGACTTCCTCCGGGAGGAGATCCACAAGGTTCTTGGGGCCGGCAAGTCCGTTCACTTCCTACCCGAGCACCTGCGCTTCGGGGCGGAGCGCGCGGACTACCTGTCCCTGGCGAAGGATCCTGCCGTCGATCTGGTCATCGCCGTGGGGCCGGCGAGCGCGGCGATGCTGGCCGCCCTGGGCGATCTGCCCAAGCCGACGATCGCCGTGGGGGTCCTCGACGTCGAGCTGCAGCGGATGCCGCTGGCCGAGCCCGGCGTATCCGGGGTGCCCAACTTCACCTACGTCCTCGGTACCCATCCGATCGAAGAGGACCTGGAGGCCTTCCA
The DNA here is from genome assembly GCA_964512165.1 of uncultured Gemmatimonadaceae bacterium. Taxonomy (GTDB): domain Bacteria; phylum Latescibacterota; class UBA2968; order UBA8231; family UBA8231; genus UBA8231. The sequence continues at coordinate 10,241 of CAZEHQ010000048.1, forward strand.
CCGCATCCATCCTTTCTCCCATCTGGCCGTCATCGTCAGCGAGTCCCTGAAAGACAGGCTGGACTTCGTGGCTTTCTTCCAACGCCTCGCCGCCCCGTACGGAGCCGGGGTGGAGCTGGTCTTCTGGGGGGCGGAACCCCCCCTGCCGGCGCTGGGCGACTCGGTCGACGCGGTATACCTGACGATGGTGTTCGACCGCAGTCCCGAGGAGGTCGCCGGGCTGGCCGCGGCCCTTGCCGGGCGCAAGCTGCCTTCCTTTGCCATGGGCCGGTCGCATGTGGATGCCGGGATCATGGCCTGTATCGGCGACCAGAACGGCCGGGACCAGATCGTCCGCAGCCTCGCCCTGATCGTGGAGGGAGTCGCCCTCGGGGAGGAGCTGGCGGCGATGCCCGTGCGGCGCAACCTCGACGACCTGCGGGTGCTGAACGGCGCGACGGTCCGCAAGATCGGCCTCGACCTCTCTTTCGAGACGCTGTTTTCCGCCCGCTTCCTCAAGGCCGACGAACCGGCCGGGGATCGTCGCTTGAGTCTGCGGGAGGTCATCGCGGAGGGCCTGCGCAGCAACCTGGACCTGCGCATCGAGGAGGGCAACGTCGATCTGGCCGCCCAGGAGATGCGCCGGGCCAGGTCGTCCCTGCTTCCCACCGTTGAGACCTCGGCCGCCCTGCTGCAGATCGACCCGGAGGCCGCCGAACGCGCTTTCGGCCAGCAGCCGGAGCGCACCGGAAAGGGCACCGGTACCGTGCAGCAGGTGCTGTTCTCCGAGCCGGCCCTGGCAAACCTGGAGATCCAGCGGTACCTCGCCGAGGCCGCCCGCCATCGAGCCGACCTGGTGGCCCTGGACGTGGTGCTGAACCTGGCGACGGCCTACTTCGACATCCTGCTCGCCAGGACCGCCGGGCGGATCCAGGACGAGAACCTCGAGGCCTCGCGGCGCAACCTGAGGATCGCCCGCACCCGCCATGCCGTCGGCTATGCGGGCGTCGCCGACGTGTACCGCTGGGAGAGCGAAGTCGCGCGCGCGACCCAGTCCTCCATCCAGGCTTTCAACAACCTGTACCTGGCCAAGGTGCAGCTCAACCGGCTGCTGAACCGGGCGGACATGGGCGAGGAGTTCGAGGTGGAGGATGCCGCGCTTTCCGACGATCTCTTCGACGGCTTCGACCCGACACGCATGGGCGATCTGGTCCGCCGCGCCGGAGATGTGGAGATCCTGACCGATTTCCTCGTCGAGGAGGCCCTCGGGAACATGCCTTCGCTCAAACAGCTCGAGGCCAACATGAAAGCGGCGGAGCGCCGGCAGCGGATGAACTACCGGCAGTACTACCTGCCTTCGGTGGCCTTGCGGGGGCAGGCGGACCACACCTTCTGGCGGGACGGCCAGGGGATGCCGCCGGCCTCGTCGGCTCCCCTCGATGGGACCTGGAACCTCGCCCTTCACTTCACCTATCCCCTGTTCCAGGGAAACCAGCGCAAGGTGGCCGTCGACCAGACGGCGATTCAGCAGCGGCAGTTCCGCCTCCAGGAAGAGAGCCTGCGGCAGCAGCTCTCCCAAGCGGTCCGGGTGCGGATGGCGAACCTGGTTTCCAGGAGCACCAACATACACTTCGCCCAGGTGGCCGCGGCCAGTGCCCGCAAGAACTTCGAGCTGGTGCAGGACGCCTATGAGAAGGGCCTGCTGGGAATCGCCCAGTTGGTGGATGCGCAACAGGCCGCTCTCTCCGCCAGCCAGGCGGAGGCCGGCGCCGTGTACGAGTACCTGGTCAGCTATCTGCAGCTCGAAAACAGCGTGGGGGGGTACACCATGTTCATGACTCCCGGGGAGCGGGATGCCTTCGTCGGGCGCCTGACGGCGTTCTTCGCCGAGAGAAAGAGGGCTCCATGAAGCGGGGTGCGATTCCTGCCTTGGCCTTGGGGCTGTGGGCCGGATGCGGAGATGAACCCCAGGCTCCGGAGCCCGTCCGCCCGGTGAAGTACGCCGAGGTGCGTCCCGCGAGCGCGGTCCGGAGTCAGCGTTTCGCCGGCACCGCCCGGGCCGGCACCGAAGCGAGGCTCAGCTTCCGGGCCGGAGGGCTCATCGAATCGATCGAGGTGAAGGCCGGGGACCGGGTGCAAGCCGGCCAGCGCATCGCCGCCCTCGACAGCCGCGATGCGGTCCTCGCTTGCGAGAGGGCGAGGGCGGCCCTGGACAACGCCCGGGTGCAGAAGGCCAACGCCCAGTCCAGTCTCACCCGGGTCCGGCAGCTCTACCAGGCCGACAACGTCTCCCTCGCCGAGTACGAGCAGGCCAAGGCCGGCTATGCGGCGGCCACGTCCAGCCATGAGTCGGCCGAGAAGAGCCTGGACCTGCAGGAGCGCCAACTGAAGTTCAACGAGATCCACGCCCCCGTCGCCGGCATCGTCACCGCGGTCCACTTCGAGGTCAACGAGGTGATCCAGGCCGGGGCGCCCCTGGTGGAGCTGAGCGCCGGCGAGGATATCGAAATGGAGGTGGGAGTTCCCGAAGGGCATATCGCCCGTATCCGCAACGGAGACCCGGTGCGGGTGCGTTTCTCCGCCCTTCCCGGGGAGGAGTTCGCCGCCCGGGTGCGGGAGATATCCTGGGCCCTCGACGCTTCCAGCACCTATCCGGTCAGGGTGCGGCTCGACGCCCCCTCACCCTCCATCCGGCCCGGCATGGCAGGGGATGCGGAGTTCCGCTTCGGTACCGGCGGGCCGGCAGACCCGCTGGTGGTCCCGGTCAAGGCCGTGGGGGAGGACGCCGCGGGCCGGTTTGTCTTCATCATAGACGGAGTCGACCAGGGCGTGGGGACCGTCCAGCGGCGGCCGGTCCGCATCGGCAGCCTGCTCGCGGACGGTTTCGCCGTCGAAGAGGGGCTCGCCGATGGGGAGCTGGTCGCCACCGCGGGCCTCGGGTCCCTGATGAACGGAATGAAGGTGCGGCTCCTCGGATCGCCATGAATCTCACCCGCATCGCCCTGGACAACAGCCGCGTCACCATCGTGGCCCTGCTCGTCGTCGGGGTACTCGGCCTGGCAGGGTACCGGTCGATGCCGCGCGACAGCATGCCGCCTTTCACGATCCGCGCGGCCTCGGTGGTGACCGGCTTTCCCGGGGCCGGCCCCGAGCGCGTCGAGTCATTGATCACCGGCAGGATCGAGGAGGTCGCCCAGGAGCTGCCCGAGCTGAAGACCGTCACCAGCGAGTCGCGGACAGGCCTGTCGGTAGTGTCGGTGGAGCTCGAACCGGAAATACCGCAGGGGGAACTCCAGGCCGTATGGGACCGGTTGCGGCGCAAGATCGACAACATCCGCCCGGACCTGCCCGAAAGCACCCATGGCCCCGAGGTGAAGGCCGATGGTCTCGGGGTGGTGTACGGCATCGTGATCGGCCTGAGGGGAGACGGTTTCACCTTTGCCGAACTGGAGGAGTTCGCCGGGACGCTGCGGGACGACCTGATCAAGTTGCCCGGCGCCTCCGAGGTGAGAATCAGCGGAGTCCAGGAGGAGCGGATCTACCTGGAGTTCAACGACGCCCGGATGGCGGAGCTGGGCCTTTCGGCCCAGAAGATCCGGAACGACATCGCCGCGACGAACATCGTCTTCCCCGGCGGCGAGGTCGGCCTGGAGGATGAACGCCTGGTGCTCGAGCCGACCGGCAGCTACGCCGATCTGGATGACCTGGCGGGGACGCTGATCCCGGTGGGCCAGGGCGGGCGGGTGTACCTCGGGGACATCACCCGCATCGTCCGGGAGTACGAGACGCCCATGCGGCGCCTCGTCAGGATCGACGGTCAGCCGGGGCTGTCGCTCTCGGTGGCCCTCGCCGAAGGGGCCAACATCATCGAGCTGGGAAGGCAGGTCGACCGGCTGACAGCCTTCCACCAGGCCCGGGCTCCCCTGGGGATCACCTTGAACCGGGTGGCTTCCCAGGACTTCGAGGTGGAGAAGTCGGTGGCCGACTTCACCAGCAATCTCCTGCAGAGCGTGGCCGTGGTGCTGGTTGCCATGCTGCTCTTCCTGGGGCTGCGCACCGGGCTGGTGGTGGCCAGCCTCATTCCCATGACCATCGTCGCCACCTTCTTCGTCATGAGTCTGGTGGACGTCGGTCTGAACCAGGTGTCGCTGGCGGCGCTGATCATGGCGCTGGGCATGCTGGTGGACAATGCCATCGTCGTGTCCGAAGCGATCGTGGTGAAGATGGAAAGGGGCACCGGCGCCAGGGAGGCCGCCATCGAGTCGGCGCGGGAGCTGGCGGTGCCGCTCCTGGTCTCCTCGCTGACCACCTCGGCTGCCTTCCTCTCCTTCTTCCTGGCCCCGTCGATCATGGGCGAGATGATGGCGCCCCTCTTCAGCGTGATCACCATGGCCCTGCTCTCATCCTGGCTGCTCTCCCTGACCATGGTGACGTTGCTGGCCGTGCTCTTCCTGCGGGTGAGACGGCAAACCGCGGAGTCCGGCAACAGCAGCCTCATCGAGCGCTTGAACGGTTGGTACAGTGGACTGCTGCTCCAAGCCCTCAAGCGCCCGTGGCCGTTCACCGGAATCATCGCCGGGCTGTTCCTGCTGTCGCTTCTGGGGTTCGGTTTCCTGCCCTTCATCTTCTTTCCCGACAGCCAGCGCAACCTGTTGACGTTGAGCCTGAATCTGCCGATGGGCACCCGGATCGAGACCACCACCGCACGGGTGCAGAAGATCGAGGAGTATATCGCCGACAGTCTCCTGGTGAACCCGCAACGGCGGCGCGGGGTAACCGACTGGGCCGCCTTCATCGGCGAGGGACCTCCCTCCTACGATCTGGGGTACCAGCCGGGGGAGGGCAGTCCGGGTTCGGCCCACCTGTTGCTCAACACCAGCTCGGGCGAGGACAACCAGTCGATCCTCGACCGCCTGGACGGCTTCTGCTTCCGCACCTTCCCCGATGCCGAGGTGAGGGTTTCCAGGCTGTCCGGGGGCGGAGGCGGCGGAAGCGACGTGGCCGTGCGCATAACCGGGCCGGATCCCGACGGACTGTTCGCCATCGCCGGGCGCATCAAGCGACAGCTCAACGCGATGGCGGGAACGAAGAACATCGGGGACGACTGGGGGCCGAAGATCAAGAAGGTCGTCGTCGACATCGACCCGGCCAGGACCCGGAAGTCCGGCCTGACCAACCAGGACATCGCCCTGTCGTTGCAGGCGGCGCTTTCGGGGTTCGATGTGGGTGTCTTTCGCGAGGGCGACCAGAGCATTCCCATCGTGCTGCGTCACGAAAGCAGCCAGGAAGTCGACGTGCGCCAGCTCGAGAGCCTGAGCATCTTCGCCCAGGGATCGGGGAGAAACGTACCCCTCGGACAGGTGGCGCAGGTTGTTCCGCAGTGGCAGCTGCCTCGAACCAAGCGGCGCGACCTGAATCGCACCATGACGGTGACCTGCGACGCGGCCCCCGGATTCACCGCGAAAGATGTCACCGACGTCCTGGTCCCCTGGCTCGAGGCAGACAGCCAATCCTGGAAGCAGGGCTACCGATACGAGCTGGGCGGCGAGTCGGAGGAGAGCGGCGATGCCATGGGCGCCGTCATCTCGAAGCTGCCCCTGTCCGCCTTCATCATCCTGGGGTTGCTGGTCCTGCAGTTCAACTCCATCCGCAAGACCTTCATCGTGCTGAGCACCATTCCCCTCGGCTTGATCGGGGTCGTCGCCGGGTTGCTGGTCTTCCGTTCCTTCTTCGGTTTCTTCGCCTTTCTCGGGCTGATCTCCCTGGCGGGTATCGTCATCAACAACGCCATCGTCCTTCTCGACCGCATACAGATCGAACAGGACCGCTCCGGGAGGGCTTCCGTCGATGCGATCGTCGCCGCGGCCCGGCAGCGTTTCCGCCCCATCCTGCTGACCACCTGCACGACGACCCTGGGGCTCGTTCCCCTCTATCTCGGCGGCGGGCTGATGTGGGAGCCCATGGCGGTGGCCATCATGATGGGTCTGCTCTTTGCCACGGTGATCACCTTGTTGTTCGTGCCGGTGCTTTACAAGATCCTGTTTCGCGTGAGAAGCTGAGCCACCCTGATCTCTCCCTTGGAGGACGAGCATGCCCACGGACCTTGCGCAACACATCGAAGAGACGCCCCTGTGCGATACCCACGAGCATCTGCGCAGGGAGCCCGACTGGGTCGACGACGGCCCGGACATCCTCCGCGATCTGTTCGAGAACTACGTGCCCGCCGATCTGCGCAGCGCCGGAGCGTCGGAGGAGGCGATGGCGCGGCTGATGGACGCGGCGGACCCGGACATCGAAGGACGCTTCGAGGGAATCCGGCCGGCCTGGGAGGCGTCGCAGTTCACGGGATACGGCGAGGCCGTGCGCCTCATCGCCAGCGAGATCTACGGCCTGCCGGAGCTGACCGCCGGCGGGCTGGCCGGCGCCCAGGAGACCCTGAACGGACTGCGCCAGCCGGGTGAGCGCCTTCGCCTGCTGCGAGATGTGGCCAACATCGACCACGTGCAGGTCGACGACTTCCGCTGGGTCTGCGAGCCGGATGCGTCCGGTCCGGACTTCTTCCTGTACGACCTCTCCTGGGCGAACTTCTGCTCGGGGACGATCGACTTCGGGGCCGTGGCGGCCGAGGTGGGGGTGACGGTGACGGACCTGGCGTCCCTGCGGCGGGCGATGGAGGCCCTCTTCGAGAAGCACGGGCCCTGCGCCATCGCGGTGAAGGCCCAGCACGCCTACAACCGGACCCTGCTGTGGGAGGAGCGCGGCGACGCCGACGCCGCCCGCGCCCTGGAGGCGGCGCTGAAGCCGGACCCGGAGAGCGGGCTGGACGAGGGCAACCGCCTCTGTCTGGGCGACTGGTGCTGGGCCCGGGGCGTGGAGCTGGCCACCGAGCACGACCTGCCCTTCAAGCTGCACACCGGCTACTACGCGGGCAACGACCGGATGCCGGTGGACCGCATCCCGGCGGGCAACCTGTGCCGCCTGCTGGCCAAGTACCCGGACGCCCGCTTCGTGCTGATGCACATCGCCTACCCGTACTGCGACGAGCTGGTGGCCCTGGCCAAGCACTACCGCAACGTCTGGGTCGACCTGTGCTGGGCCTGGGCCATCGATCCTTACAGCTCCTGCGATTTCGTGCGCCGCTTCCTGCACACGGCGCCGGCGAACAAGCTCTTCGGCTTCGGCGGCGACACCGGCTGGCCGACGAGCGCCGCGGCCTACGCGATGCAGGCGCGGCGCTGGCTGACGCGGGCCCTGGAGGCGGAGGTGCGGGACGGCCTGTTGACGGAGGCCCAGGCCATGGGCGTGGCGACCCGCCTCATGCAGGAGAACCAGCGGGCCTGCTTCGACCTGGAGGGCACGCGGGCGGCGATCGGCAAGGCGATGGCGGAATGAAGATCGTCGACGTCGGCGCGGTCCTGCTGCAGCCGATGCCGTGGGTGCTGGTGAAGGTGCGCACCGACGAGGGGATCACCGGCATCGGCGAGGCCTACCACGGAGCCGGCGTCCACCACATCGCCGTGGACGAGCGCCTCACCCGGCGCGCCCTCATCGGCCGGGACCCGCGCAACGTGGACCGGCTCTTCCGCGACATGAAGGACTCCATGTCGGCCTCGGGCTACTACCAGGGGGCGGTGATGAGCGCCATCAGCGGCATCGAGATGGCCCTGTGGGACATCACCGGGCAGGCCCTCGGGGTGCCGATCTGGCAACTGCTCGGGGGCGCCTGGCGCGACTCGGTCCGCGTCTACAACGACTGCCACGCCGGCGACGAGGACGACGATCCCGAGTCCTGGGCGGCCAAGGCGAAGGCGGTGGAGGCCCGCGGCTTCGACGCCCTCAAGTTCGACATCGATCCGCGCCCGGACCGGCGCGACCGCTACAACCGCACCATGAGCAACCGCGACATCGCCTTCCACGTCGAGGTGGTCACGGCGATCCGTGAAGCGCTGCATCCGAACACGGACCTGCTCATCGACGCCCACTGGGCCTACGCGCCCCACGACATCCTCAAGGTCGCCTACGCCTTCGAAGAGCTGGACCTGATGTGGCTGGAGGACCCGGTCCCCGCCGAGAACGTGGCCGCCCTCAAAGAGGTGAAGGCGGCGACGCGGGTGCCGATCTGCACGGGGGAGAACCTCTACACCCGCCACGGGTTCCGGGAGCTGGTGGAGACCCAGGCGACGGACATCATCTCGCCGGATCTCGCCAAGGCGGGGGGTCTGTCGGAAGGGCGGCGGATCGCCGACCTCGCCGACATCTACTACATGCCGATCTCACCCCACAACATCTGCGGTCCCATCGGCACCATGGCCATGGCCCACGTCTGCGCCGCTTCCCCCAACTTCCAGGTCCTGGAGTTCCACCACCTCGACAACGAGGTCTGGAGCAGCCTGACGGTGGAGCGCGACCTGATCGTGGACGGGCACATCCCCCTGCCGCGCGGGCCCGGTCTCGGCGTCACCCTCGACGAGGAGGCGGCGCGCAGAGCCGTGGGGGAAGACCTGGGGTTCTTCGACGGGGACGGTGGCGGGTAGGCCTACCAGGTCCTCTCCTTCAGCAGGTCCTGAATGGCCTCCCTCGGGACCGGCAGCTGGTCCATGTGGTCCTCCAGCCACTCGGAGAAGTCAGCCTCCATCGCCTCCGTCCAGCGGTCGTCCACCTGGCCGGGGGTGTACTTGCCTTCCCGCAGCCGCTGCTGGCCGAACATGTCCCGGAGACGAACCAGCTCCGAGGTCTTCACCACCGTTTCCGCGAGGTGGGGCGGGATGAAGACGACTCCCTCACGCTTGCCGAGCACCACGTCCCCGGGCATGACGGTGGCTTGACCGATGCGGATGGCCGTGTTGACGCCGGTCAGCATGATCGTCGGCGACGCATAGGAGGGGTGCCACCCGCGGACGAAGCAGGGGAAGTCGGGCATCTCCTCGATGCCTTCGAGGTCGCGCACCGACCCGTCGAAGACCACCCCCTTGCCGGAGTTGGCGTAGATCGCCGTCGCCAGGTTGTCGCCGATGATGGGGCCCTGGTCGACCTTGCCGAACATGTCGGCCACGTACACGTCACCCGGCACCAGCATGTCGATGGGCCAGGAGATCTGGTCGCCGATGCAGCCGTGGGCGGCCCCCTTGGCGTCCATCACCGCGCGCACGGCCGGTCTCCTGGGCATGTACATCGCCGTGAGGGCCCGGCCCACCAGCGTCTGGCCGGGATGCGTCTGCTGCCATCCTCCCTCGTACTGGTGCTGGTACCCCGCGCCGCCCACGACCCCCCAGGCCTGGGTGATGGTCACGCCCTGCATCCGCTCGAGGATCTCGTCCGGCACCTTGGGGCGGCCGTCGGCAGAGCGCTCGCCCTCCCAGTCCGGCGTGTACTCGGCCAGTTCATCCGGGGTCAGGTTGAGGGGGCAGAATCGATCGGACATTCAGCCCAGGTCCAGGTTGAAGTCCGCGGGGTCGAGACCACTGTCCGCGGCCAGGCCCCGCAGGCTGATCAGGACGTCCTCGGGCATGACGATACCCTCGGCCAGCGCCTTCTCCCGCTGGTTCCACTCGATCTCGCCCGGCAGGAAGATGGTCCCGCCCCTGGCTGGAGAAGCGCTCTTGATCTCCTTGCACATGGCGTCCATGCGGGCGTGGAACTCCTCCAGCGGCATCATGGCGCCCACGTCGATGGCGACGAAGGCATGACCCTGGTTCGAGGGCTCGTCCGTGTCGGCCACCCAGCTGTGGACACCGCTCATCATCGCCGCTCCGCTGAGGGTGGCCGTGAGCAGCTCCACCAGCACGGCCAGTCCGTACCCCTTGTGGCCGGCCATGGGCAGCTGCGCCCCCTTCTCGGGAAACTCGGTGGGATCGGTGGTGGGGATGCCCTCCTCGTCCACCAGCCAGGTGTCGGGAATGCTGCGCCCCTCGTTCTTGGCGGCGAAGATCTTGGTGGCCGCCACCGCGCTGGTGGCGATGTCGAGCATGACGGTGCGGGCAGTGCCGGTGGGTGCGGCGTAGGCGATGGGATTGGTACCCAGAACCCGGCTCTTGCCGCCGGGCACGGTCATGCAGGGTTCCACGTTGCACATGGACAGGCCGATCATGTCGTTCTCGGCGATCATGTTGGCGTAGAACCCGGCGGCGCCGTAGTGGCTGCTGCCCCGGATGCCGATGTAGCACATGCCGCTTTCTCGGGCCTTGGCAAGAGCCAGCTCGACGGCGCGGCAGGAGATGGCGGGGGGCATGCCGTCGCAGGCGTCGATGATGGCCCAGGACGGCCCCTCGCCCACAACCCTCTCTCTCGCGGCGGCCACCAGGCGTCCTCGACGCGCATTCTGCATCAGGCCGCGGATCTGCCGGGTGCCGTGGGTGAAGGTTCCCCACGTGTCGGTGGTGACGAAGACGTGGGCGCTGAGCTCGGCGTCTTCCTGGCTGAGACCGGCCTTGACCATGGCGGCGGTGCAGAACGCCTTCAGGTCGTCCGGTTGGATGGTTGGGCGAGTGGATTCCGTCAATGGAAGGGCTCCTCTTTCGTCGGTGTGTGGTTCGCGTCCTTGGATAAAGAGATTCGCCGCGGCCCGGTCAAGGCGGGGTGCCGTCCCTTGACCGCCCTCCGAGGGGGCCCTTTCATGCCCGGCGCCGAGGCGCAGCGACTCGCACCGGGTGAGCACCAGGAGACACGAAGATCATGAATGGCAGTACGGGGGTGGAGCAGTACGTAACGATGGAAGAGTACCTCGAGGGCCGGCGCTGTATCATCACCGGCTCCGGCGGTACGATTGGAAGACTCTTTGCATCCTACATCGCCTCGCGCGGCGGGACTCCCATTCTGGTGGATGTGGCCTCGCAAGAGGAGACCGAGGAGGCCGTCGCGTCCCAGGGCGGCGACTACAGCGCCCATCGCGTCGACCTCAGCGATGTGGGTCAGATCAAGTCCTTCTACGCCGAGATCGCCGAACGCTACGACAGCCTCGATCTGCTCATCAACAACGCCGGGCTCCTCAGCGAGGTGAAGCTCCTCGACATGACCGAGGACGACTGGGACCGGGTTCTCGATGTGAACGCAAGAGGCGCGGTTTTCATGAGTCAGGGCGCGGTGGGCCTGATGCAGCATGGCAGCGGCGACCGGCAAATCATCAATATCGTGTCCCTGGCCGCATTGGTGGGCGGGCTGTACGTAGGGGCGCCCTATGTCTGCAGCAAGGCGGCCCTCCTCGGTCTCAGCCGCAACTATGCGGTGCAGGCCGGCAAGGAGTTCGGTATCCGCGTCAACTCCATCAGCCCGGTCATCGTCAGCGGCCAGATGATCTCCAACACGCCGCGCGAAGCGATCGACGGGGTCAAGAACCTGATGAAGGTGTGGAACCAGGAAGTCCCTCCCGCGCACCTGCTCTACGTCTTCGAGATGCTGTGCAGGACTCCGTCGATGACGGGCAAGAACATCGTCCTCGACGGCGGCATTCTGCTGGAGTAGGGCAGCCTGCCATGACCGCTCTCCACGCCCCCGAGTTGAGCGCCGCCGAGCTCGGCCGGTTTCGCGAGCAGGGCTACGTGCGCCTCGGCCACGTCGCCCCCCGGGACGAGATCGACGCCCTCTGCAGGCGCATCGACCAGATCATGCTCGGCGAAGTGTGCTACGACAGCATGCTCATGCAGCTGTGCCCTTCGGCCGGCCATCCCGAGCTCTCGCGGCAGAGCAGGGAGTTCAAGGGCTCCTCCCTCAAGTACCGCAAGATCCAGGATCTGGAGCAGGACCCGCTGTTCTTGGACTACATGCAGAAGCCGCTCTTCC
>CAZEHQ010000049.1:0-21497 GCA_964512165.1 uncultured Gemmatimonadaceae bacterium
GAGGACGAACTCCCCCGCTTGCGCGACGAAGGCCTTCAAGCTCTCCCGATCCACCACCTCCGCGGCAGTAATTGCCGGGTCGCCGTAATCGATCTCTTCCTCCATCACGTGAGATTCATCGAGCTCGAATCCCACGAGCGTTATGATCGGGAGGCCGAAGTTGGCCGAGAGATATACGGCGGCATGGCCGGAGGCGCCCGGTATACCCTCGCTCAGACCTGGAATGGGGGTGGTCGCATCGAAGGGAGCATGCGGTTCCTGCAGCAACGTGCCCATGACGGCGCCCATTGCCTGCGCGGAGGTAGCGGAATCGGGGGAAGCCATATTGACCAGGTCGGCAACGGATACTCCCAGAGCCGAGAGGATCGTCCCATAGATCACCGGGTTGAGCAACCGGCCCGACAGGGACATGTCCTTCGAGTGAACGAACACCCTGCCATCGGCCAGCAGTGACACGATGTAGGTGGAACCGGAACGCCAGTGGCTGCCCTCCTCCCTGACGAGGCAGCCAAAGTAGAGGGCTTCCTGCACGGTCGATGAGCCCTTGCGGAACTCCGCTTGCCCGGCCAGGGCGAAGTCCATCAAGGTAGCGCTGCCGTCTTCCACCTGTTGCGCCGTCACCGCCGGCTCCTCGGGAGGACTCGCGCCTTCGGGGAGCACACATTCGTCCTGTGTCTGCGCCAGGGGGGGCAGGGCCAGGAACAAGACGCTGGCCAGCACGAGGGGGCCGACAACCAGGATCATCGATTTCGGGATGGGTGGTCTTCCGGCTTTCATGGGGTTTCTCCTTCTCGAAGAGGGCGAGCCTTCGCCGTGGTGATTCAATACAAGCAAAGGAACAGTGGGAACGCATCCGAATCTCAAGAAACCGACCCGGCCGCGGCCCCCTCCTACTCGAACAGCAGGTACCCGAACCGGTCCGGCCGTTCGGCGTAGCCGTAGGTGGGCACCCACTGGGCGTACTCCGAGGCGTTGCCGGTGCGCACCCTGCAGATGTTGAAGCCCCACACGTCCCCGGGAGCGAAGGCCGCCCCCTTCAGGCCGGCCGCCGGCAGGGCCACCTCGGCCACCCAGAAGGTGTCGGCCACGAAGGTGGCGATCTCCACCTGCGTGCTCCACTCCCGTCCCTCCCCGTAGGCGCCGTCGGCGTCGTCGGCCACCGTGCCGAGGCTGTCGATGATGAACTGGAAGAACGACCGCGAGTCGTGGTTGGTGTCGAGGAAGATCTCGATGCAGTCGTCCTTGTAGATCTCCCACCAGTCCCGTTGGGTGGCGTCGGCCTCCAGGCCGGCCGTGTCCTCCTCGTACCCCTTCACGGCGAAGTAGAGGGTTTGGCAGTGGTAGCCGAGGCGGGCCTCGGCCCGTCCCCTGGCCGGATGCGGGGCGAGACGGTGGATGCACTGGTAGAACTCCTCGATGGGCTCGACCTCGCCCCAGGCCGGGTCGTCGAGCCGGCCGTCGATCGCCGGCGGACGCGGCAGGGGACGGGCCGAGGCCACCATGCCGAGAGCCGCGAGGTGCTCCAGGCCCCGCCGGCGCTCGCCGCTCTCGTAGTAGAGGCGGCCCAGCTTCTGGCCGATGTTCAGGCTCCCCGGGACCAGGTCCAGCGCCTCCCGCAGCAGGCTCTCGGCGCCGGCCGCGTCGGCCGCCAGGTAGAGCTTGTGGGCCTCGGCCGCCATGTGGTCGGCCACGACCTCCAGCCACTCCCGGCGCTCGCGGTCCAGGGAGTCGGGCCGTTCCACTGCGCCCATTCTCAGGAGCAGCCCGGTCAGGGTGTCCACCTGGGAGGCGCTGAACAGGGAGAGATCGATGCGGTTGTCGTCGAGGCACATCAGCTCCAGGGCCTGCAGGATCTCGCCCTGCATGGCCGGCTCGCTCTCGACGGAGAGACGCTGCAGCAGGGGGTCGACCGACTCCGGCCGCCGCAGGTTGCCGAGGGCCCGGGCGGCGGCGGCGCGGACCTCCGGCTCGGGGTCGGCCACGGCCCGCAGCAGGGCCGGGAGGATGGCCGGGTGCTGCTCGCGCAGGTGCAGCCGGTAGAGGGCCTCGACGAAGTCGATGCGCGCCCGCACCGGAAGGCTCCGGTCGTCGACGGCGCGCACCAGGGGCTCCACGGCCCGGGCCTTGGCCATGTTCAGCTCCAGGCGGGCCTCCTCCACGCCCTCGCCGCCCTCGACGATGCGGGCGATGCCGCGCTCCACGGGGTCGCCGCAGGCGCCCGTCAGCAGCGCGAGAGAGGGGATCAGCAGGCGCCGAAGCCGGCCCCGGCCGTGGTTCCTCACCCCGGGTGGCCGGGCAGGAAGGTCTCCGGCCACTTCGGCTCGTAGTCGCTCTCGAAGAGCCAGTCGAAGCCGTCGGGCACGATGTGGGAGCGGTCGGGGCGAAGCCCTTCGGCCAGGGCCGGGAAGAGGGCCATCAGCGAGTCCCGCTGGCCCTTCGGCAGGCCGCAGGGAACGCCCTCGGCGACCCACGGGGAGAGCATCGCCTTGCGCGCCACCCGGTCCTCGTTCTGCCAGGCCGAGTGCAGGCCGCTGCTGCACATCACCAGGACCTGGCCGCGGCGGGCCACGCAGGGCACGGGCTCGCGCTCGATCCAGGGGGCCCCTTCGGGGTCCGGCAGGTGCTCGGGGAAGGCCGGCGCCTGCGGCGGCACGGGCGGCGGCCGCAGGCCGTGCACGCGGGGCAGCATCGCCTTGTGCTCGGGCGTCAGCACCCGGTCCCAGTACTCCATGATCGGCCGGTGGCTGCCGGGCAGGAAGCGCATGGCGCCGCGGTGGGCGGGCACCTCGTTGAGCCAGAACCACAGCTCCACGCGAATGCGGCGCGGCGTGGCCGTGAAGTCCGACCAGGTGGCCTGCACGTCGGTGTGGCAGCCGGCCGCCCACTGCTCGCGGGGATCGGCGTAGGGCGGCTGCGCCGGGGCGCGCGCATGGGGCCCCATGCTCCACCAGAAGTGCACGGCCCGGGCGCGCAGCACCTTCGCCGCCACCTCCTCGAAGAACGGGTGCTGCAGGGCGTCGAGGTAGTCCGGCTCCTCATACGGGGCTCCGCTCCTCGCCCTCAGCCGGTCCCAGGCCGCCTCCACCCGGTCCAGCTCCCGGTCGGTGAGGGGGCCGTCGATGGTGACAGCGCCCCGCTCCTCGTACTCCGCCAGTTGTGCGTCGGTGATGGCCATTCTCAGCCTCCTTTCGGCGCCGAACATCGGCGAATCGCCGGCGCCCGCGCAACCGGAGCCCAGGGGTGGGGCCGTGAACCGCAGGTCGGTCGGGCACCTGCCGCTCCACCTGGGGCCTCGGCGGAGCCGCCCCGGACCCGCATCTCACGGCCGGGGCGCCGTGCTCAGCGGTCCGGCCACTCGTAGGCGGCCCTGGCATTCTTCCAGAAGAACCTCTCGGCCGCCTCGGCCCCCCTCCCGTCGAAGTACTCGCGCACGATGCCGAAACCGGTGGCGTAGGGGGCCGCCCGCTCGCACACCGGCCAGTTGCTCCCGTAGAGCAGGCGCTCCCCGCCGAAGGCGTTCCACATCGCATCGAGGGCAGGCCGGTAGTAGCCGAGGTCGCCGGGGGCGGGTTGCTCGGCGCTCTTCTCCGTCAGGGCCGAGACCTTCATGTAGACGTTGGCGTGGGCTCCTGCCGCCTCGATGAAGCGGGTCCAGTCCGGATCGGGTGGCCCGCCGTCGACAGCCGCGTTGGCCACGTGCTCGATCACCAGGGTGAGATCCGGCAACTCGCGGGCCAGGCGCAGGAAGCCGGCGCGCGCCTCGTCGTCGGCCGGCACGCAGTCGAGGACGAGGTTGTGATCGGCCAGCAGCTTCATCTCCTCGAGGAAGCCGCCGTCGAGGTCGCCCCAGGCGCGGATGCCGCGGAAGACCGGATGGGCGGCGAAGCGCTCCACCTGCTCCGCGAACCGCGGCGTGCCGCTCTCGAGCCGGCCCACGTAGCCGACGATGACGGGGTCGCCGTCGGCCATGTCGAGGATCCACTGGTTGTCCTCCACCGTGCAGGCCGCCTCGACCACCACCGTCCCGGTCACCCCGCACGGGGACGCCTCGGCCAGGAAGTGCTCGGGCAGGACGGTGCGGTACAGCAGTTCCTCGGCCGGCGACGGCCAGGGCACGCCTTCGGGCCGGGTGGGATCGTAGAAGTGGGTGTGGGTGTCGATGATCATTCGGAGTACTCCCTTCCGGTGGGTCAGCCGTGGGCGGGGCGGATGGTGACGTAGTAGGAGCCGATGGTCCCATCGCCGCGGTCGTGGAAAGCCGCCGAGAGCCGATCGGCACCGGCTGCAAGGGATACCTCGAAGACCGCCGCCGTGGCGCCGGGAGGCGTCTCCTGGTGGTAGCTCCTGCCGCCCACCGTCAGCGCCGCCCGGCCGATGGCCAGCGCCACTCCGCCGCTGTAGTGCGGGGCGTGGCGCTCCTGGATGGCGTCGCGGCGCCACTCGACGTCGTCGCCGTCGATTCCGGCGTCCAGGGCATGGCCGGCGTCCTCCGGCCAGCGGCGCAACTCGATGCGGTAGGTGCCGGCGCGGCGCACGTCGATCGCCCAGTAGCCGCTGGCGACGTGTCCCTCCCGCACCTGGCGCTGGTTCCAGGCGCCGTTGCACGCCTCGTTGCGCAGGTCGTGGGTGGTGAGCCGCACCGGCTCGGCGCCGCCCCCGACCACCATCGGCACGTCGCGGTCGAACTGCCCGGAGACCCGCTCCCACCACTGTTCGTAGCCGGCGCGCAGCTCGTCCACCACGCCGGGATGGTCCGCGGCGATGTCGCGGCGCTGGCCGGGGTCCTGGCCGAGGTGGTACAGCTCCACGCCGTGCACCAGGCGCCAGGGGCCGCGCATCACCGAGCTCAGGCGCCACTTCGCGGGATGGGCGATGCGCTGCGTGTCGGCCACCAGGACCCGCTCTCCCCAGGTGCCGTCGTCCTCGCCGCGCATCAGCGGCGCCAGGCTGCGGCCGTGGAAGGAGCGCTCCTCCGGCGGCGTCACCCCGCACAGGTCCAGGATCGTCGGCATGAAGTCCACGTAGCTGGTGAGATGCCCCACGTCGCGGCCGCCGCCGCAGCCGCCGTCAGGGTAGCGCAGGAAGAAGGGCACGCGGTGGCCGCCCTCGTAGGGCGACCCCTTTTGGCCGCGCATGCCGGCGTTGAAGCTGCCCGGCCCTTCCCGCGGGAACCCCCGCGCGTCCAGCTCCACGCCGCTGGCGGTGCCGTTGTCGGTCATGAAGACGACGATGGTGTTGCCGGCGAGCCCGAGCTCGTCCAGCCGCTGCAGCAGCACGCCGAAGCTCGCGTCGATGTTGGTGATCATGCCGTAGAAGCGGGCGCGGTCCTCGTGGGGAGTGGAATCGGCATAGGCCTCCGCATGGCTCGGCTCGACGTTCAGCGGGCCGTGGGGCGCGTTGGTGGCGATGTGGCAGTAGAACGGCTCGTGTTGGTGCTCTTCGATGAAGCGCAGGCCCTCGCGGAAGAACACGTCGGTGCAGTAGCCGTCGAACTTCTGCGGCACGCCGTTCACGTAGTACGTGTCGTCGAAGTAGTCGTTGCCCCAAGCGTCGCCGATGTTGCCGATGCCGCCGCCGTTGTGATACACGGCGCGCTCGAAGCCGCGCTCGTGGGGACGGAACGGCTGGCTGTCGCCCAGGTGCCACTTGCCGAACTGGCCGGTGCGGTAGCCGGCCTCGCGTAGCGCGTCGGCCAGGGTCCACTCGTCCTCGCGCAGCAGCGAGCGTCCGCCGATGGTGTGCCACACGCCGGCGCTGTTGCAGAAGTGTCCGGTGAGCAGGCCGGCACGGGTGGGGGCACAGGTGGTGCCGACGTGGAAGTCGGTGAAGCGTACCGAGCTGGCGTGGAAGCGGTCCAGGTTGGGAGTGCCGATGGCGTCGTTGCCGTGGCACCCCAGGTCGCCGTAGCCCTGATCGTCGGTCAGGACGAATACGAGATTCGGTCTGCCTCCGGCCATGGGACTCAAGATAGAGGAAAAGCCGCCTGAAGGGTGACTCCAGACGGCTCTTCGGTGACGCTCGGCTGTCGAAGGCTCTCGCTTACTTCAAGTAGAGCAGCCGCTGCGTCTCCACTCCGCCCGGATGATTCAGGCGGGTGATGTAGACCCCCGACGACAGCGAGGCGCCCTGCTGGTCGCGTGCATCCCACTCGGCCCGGTAGGTCCCGGCGCCCTGGAACTCGTCCACCAGCGTGCGCACCGGCTGGCCCAGCACATTGTAGATCACCAGCTGCACCGGACCCGGGTCTGACAGGTGATAGGCGATCTGGGTGGAGCTGTTGAAGGGGTTGGGCCCGCCGGGGGCCAGACCGCCGGCCGCGGCCACGGCCTTGGCGGACGCCATGGCCTCGGAGCGTACCAACCTCGCGCCGCCGCCCAGGGTCAGGCGCACAACGTGGCGCCGGTTCTGGTTGAGGGGAATGCTGCTCCACCGGCCGACCGTTTCGCCGACGGCGTTGCGGACACGGGCCTGGTAGAAGCCGCTCACCCGCCTCGTGCTGGAGATGCTCAGGGAGATCTTGCCGTCGGCATCGGTGAATCCGTTCCAGGCGTAATTGGCCCGGCGGCCGGAGGTGGCGCGGGAGAACTCGACGATGAACCCCTCGACGGCGTCGCCCAGGACCGTGACCTCCACTTCCGCACGGTAGACGGTCCTCCGGGCACGGTCGGGGTCACCGGTATAGAACCCGGCACCGAGGACATAATCCCGGCCCTGGAAGGTGAACAGCTCCGCATAGCCCACCTTGGGCGAACCGACGTCTTCATCTCCTGTCACCGCAGGATCGTCGAAGTAGTACTCGATGAAGCCGCCGCCCGCCTGGGCCACCTTGATGAGCTCCTGGGCGACCTTGACTCCGTTGACATCCTCCCAAAGGGATGCATCTCTCAACTCTCTCGCCCGGTTGGCGCCGTGGAAGATCACATGGCCCTGGGTGGTGAAGAGAAAGAAGTAGATGGAACCGTCCCTCCAGGGCCCTCCTTCTTCCCTGAAGATATCCTGATGGGGCAGCAGCTCATCGATCCCGACTTCTTCCAGAGCATTGGAATAACTCTCCAACGTCCCCTGTACAAAAGCCTTGAGGGTTTCCCGATCCACCACGTCGGCGGCCGTGACCTCGGGGGGGGCGAGGATCGAAGGATCGAAGGTCGCCGCAACGGCATGCGAAGGGTCCTGGTAATAGCCGCCGATCAGGACCACCGTGGTAGCCGTTGTCCCGGAGGTATAGCTGGTGGCGTAGGCGATCTTGGCGGTCTCTTCGTCCCCCTCCTGCTCCGGATCGTCCCAGAAATATTCGACAGGGCCTCCGCCCATGTCGGCAGCCGCCAGGAGCTGCTGCACAACCTTGTTCCCACGGGCGTCCTCTGCTTCGTACAGGTTCTTGCCGTTCGCAGTCGGGACATCGGCATGAATGATCACCGTCCCGTTCGGCAACATGAGGATGAGGTACGTGTTCCCGTGCTTCCAGTCGCCCTCGGTACTGATGGTGGCCACATAGGACGGAAAGTCGTTGGGATCGGTAAACGTCGCCGACCATGCTTTGGCGCCTTCCACGAAGGCCGCCAGCGTTTCCGCGTCTACCACGTCGCGGGCCGTCACCTCCGGAGACTGGGCGGCGGCGGGGCGGGCAGCGACGACGAGGCCTGCCAACCCCACAAGGAGTGCTGCAGTCAGGTGTTTCACGATACTCTCCTTCTCCATGGGAGAATGTGAATGACATGGCCTCACGGCGCAGGGCCTCTCTCTCCCGAGCGGCAAAACCTGCGACAATTCGTCGCATTTTGCAACGGTTTTCGCATTTTGCGACGGCAACCCACGCCCCTGTGTGCCCGGCTACCTCAGGGTTGGTTCCGGCTGACCAGGAACTGTGACAGCAAGGTGAGATTGCGGTTGAAGGTGCGGCAGCTGATGACCTCGGCGGCGATGGGCGCGCGGCGATCCTCCGGGTTTCGCAGGCGCCCTTCTTCCAGCCAGCGCCCCTCCTGGTCGAGGGCGTCGACGATGGCCTGGATCCGCTCCTCGGAGACCGGGCGCACCCGGGCGCGTTCGGCCAGGATGGCTTCCCGTCCTTCCTCGAGGAGGCGCAGGTACAGGCTCTCGATGCGGTCCGTGCGGTTGCCCACCTTGAAGGCATAGTGAGTCGGTGGGTCCGCGTCGCTGTAGGTGAGCGCGTACTCCCGGGTGAAGTAGAGGGGCCGGTTGGTCTTCAACTCGTAGAACCGGGCCATGCGGCCATCGGGCAGCCGCGAGGCCCGGGCCCAGGCCAGGGCCCGGGGGACCGGTTCGAGGAAGCGCGGCTCCCCGCAGGCGAGGTACAGCTCCAGCAGGATCCGCATGACGCCGAAACTCTCGCCGCCGGTGATGGCGGGCGGCTCGAAGCGGCGCGCCCAGGCCGGCTCCATGTCCAGGTTGTACTGCTGGGCCCAGGCCGGCTGGGGATCGGGCATCTGCGCCAGGATGATGAAGTCGCCGCCCCTCTCGGCGGCGCCGCGCCAGCGGTCGTCGCCGTAGATGTCGTGAGCCTCGATCATGGTGGCGATGGCGTCGGGAATGGTGTTGTCGTTGAAGGTGTAGTAGGCGAGATAGCGCTCTTCCGGATACTCCCGTGACCAGCTCTCCGGATAGCGCGCCTTGCGGACGGGGAACTCGCCGGGGTCGGGACGGCCGCTGTAACGCTGGGGCCAGGCGCCGTTGGGGTACTGGGCCTCCAGCAGCGACTCCAACCCGTAGAGGACGGCGCGGTGCAGGTCGGCATCGGCAAAGCCGAGGTGCTTGTCGACCCGCATGAGCAGGCGCAGGGCGCTCTGCGTGTTGTCGTCGTCCAGGGTCGAGCGGTTGCGGCGGTCTCCGGTGGTGCCGTCGCCGTCCTCGACATCGCGCCGGTAGTGCCACTTCCCGCTCGCCGCCGGGTCGAAGTCGATCCGGTAGTCCCACCCCCCCGAAGCCAGTTGCCCCCAGGCCAGGGCTCGAGCCGCCTCGACCGCCCCGTCGAGAAAGAGGGTGTCGCCGGTGGCCTCGTACGCCCGCAGGAAGGCCAGGCCCACCGATGGCGTGCCCGGGGGCTGGACCCAGATGGTGGTGGGCGAGGCGATGCCCTCGCCCTCGCGCCGGGTGAGATCGCTCTTGTAGAGCCAGAGATAGCCGCCGTTGGCGGCCACGTGGCCGCGGAAATACCGCGCCGCCTTGACCATGGTCTCCACCGCTGCCCGCTGCAGGGCCTCGTCGCCGTGGAGCGGGGCGCTGCATGACAGCAGGAGGATGAGGGCGGCGAAGAGGCGCATCCGGCTGCCTCTTCGGTTTGTCGGAGGGACCGCGAGAGGCGGCCTGCGCCGGGCCGGCGGGAAGGGCGGGAGGACCCGAACCGGCGGCCAGGCGGCCGGGGACATGGAGACGACCATGCTCGCGGCTGCGGCGGTCGTGAGCCCCGGAGCTACCCCGGGGGCCTGGCCTTCAGGGCGCCGGCGAACTCGGCGCTGGTGGAGGTGTAGCCCACCACGTGCTCGAAGTTGCGCAGCATCACCTTGCGCAGCCACCCGCCCTCCTCGAGGGACTCGTCGACGGTGTCGGGGTACTCGGCGGAGGACGTGCAGTCGCGCAGCATGACGACGCGGTAGTTGTGCTCCACCGCGCCGGCGCAGGTGAAGTAGAGGCACGATCGCTGCGAGAACCCCACGGCCACCAGGGTCTCGATACCGTGGCAGCGCAGGTGGTAGTCGACGTGGGTCTCGTGGAAGCCCGACCACTCGCGCTTGGGAAAGTCGGGCTCGTGGGGCAGGGGTCGGATGGAGGGCGAGTAGTCGGGCTTCACGGGCCCGCGCGGCGGGGCCCCGCGGGTGCCGGCCTCCGGGTCTCCCCAGCGGGTGCCGTGGATCTCGCGCTTGATGCTGCCGGGCTCGTCGCACAGGGAGAAGTCGTTGTGGATGTAGATCACGTGCATGCCCGCCGCCCGCGCCGCCGCCAGGGCCGGGGCGATCCCCTTCTCTACCTGCTCGTTGGAGCCGCAGTCGCTGTCGACGATCATGAAGGCGGTGCGCTCCAGCTCCAGGTCGAGGGTGTCGTGAACCAGGCCGTCGCCCTGCGCCTGCCCCTGGTAGTAGCCGGCGCCGCGGTACCAGCGGACCGGCAGGGCCAGGGCGGTCACCGGTAGACCTCCTTGGGCGGCGAGTTCGGCGGCCAGTAGCCCTCGGGGTCCTCGTCCCACTCGCGGCCGCACATGCGCGAGATCACCTTCCACTCCGCCGCCGTCAGGTGGCCGTGGTTGTGGAACAGGAAGCGCCGCAGGCCCGCCCCCTCCGAGGCCTCGAGGATGCGCTTGAGGTCCCCCGCCGTCATCGGGTCGCCGCGGTGGGGCATGCGCCCCGTGTCCACCCACGGCAGCACCTTCTCGGGCCGGCTCGCCGCGGCCAGGGCGCGGCGCGTCTCCTCGGCCACGGTCTCGTCGAAGAAGGCCTGGGGGAAGCCGTGGTCCATGTCGGCCGTGGACTCCACCTCCGGCAGGTCGGTGCCGAACCAGGCGCGGACCACGGCGAAGCAGTCGGCCTCGGTCAGCCCCGGGTTCAGCTCCCTCACCTTCTCCACCCAGCGGGTGATCGTGCCGTAGAGGCCGTCGAAACCGCGCTGCCAGAAGTAGTGCTTCACCAGCATCAGGTCGAGGACCTCGTCCCAGGCGGCGTAGTCGATGCCGGTGATGCCGGTGAACATGGCGGTGCGCAGGCCGTTGCCGAGGAGCAGCTTGCGCGGCAGCCGGTCGAGTTCGGCGCGGAAGGCGCGGCCCTCGGCCAGGCTCGCCTCGCGGCGCCAGCGCAGCCAGTGGAGGCCGTCCTCGCGCAGGTCGAAGAGGTTCACGGCCGAGAGCATGCCGTGGTGGCCGTGGTAGCGCACCCGCCGGGGAGTGAGCCGCGAGAACGCTTCCATCAGTTGCCGGCGGCCGCTGTCCAGGCGGTCGGCGTCGTGGCCGGTGACCTCCGCCCGGCGGCGGTCGGCGGCGGTGAGCTCGCGGAAGACGGCGCCGTACTCGTAGGGCAGCTCCGCCCAGCCGTCCATGACCCCGCCGTCGGCCTGGGGGAAGGCGGTGAACACATCCTCCCACACGGCGGCGTGGGACAGGGCGCCGAAGGGATCGTGCCCGGCCGGCGCCGAGACGCTGTGGGTGCTCTGGCCGGGGCAGAACACGAGGATCGGCCAGCCCCGGCGCCTGGCGTCGTCGAGCATGGCGTGGAGCTGCCTCTCCAGGCCCGCGTCGGGCTCCGCCGAAGCCGGGGCCAGCTCCAGGCCGCGGCGGCGGAAGGGCTCCGGGTCGGGGCGGAAGGCCGGCACCGTGAACCCGCCCTTGCCGTCGGCGAAGACCAGCCGCCCGAAGACGAGACCGCGGATACCGCCCGCGTCCCAGGCGTCGAGAATGCGCTCGTAGTCGTCGAGGACGTTCTCCAGCGGCTGTCCGATGCGGATCCAGGGTACCAGCGCCATGGTCTATTCTCCCCAGCGGGCGGTGCTGTCCGCGGCGCCGGCGGTCGAGTCCGCCATGGCGCCGTACTGCTCCAGCAGCGACGGGCGCTCCTGCTCCTGCCGGCTTCTCCACCTCGCCTGCTCCAGGCGCCCCAGCTCCAGCCGCTGGGAGGCGGTCAGGATCTGCTCGAAGCCGGTCCGGAAGCGCTCCTGGAATACCTGGTAGTCGTCAGGCGACGGCGGGCGGCCCGCCTTCTTGAGGGCGGCCACCTCCTCGCGCAGCTCCGTCAGCAGCCCCAGCCACTGCTGACGCTGCTCCGGCGACAGGTAGAGGACATCCGCCAGCCCCATGGGCTCCACGTGCCGTGCGGGATCGAGCCGCCGCTCCCGCTGGTAGCGGCGGGCGCGGTCGATGAGGGCCAGCTGGTCGGCGGTGAGCACCCGGTCCCGCCCCGCCCGGTAGGCGTCGATGGCCTGGCGGTAGCGCACCCGCCCCCCCCGGGGCGAGATGCGGCCCTCCTCGATCTGGAGGCGCAGCAGGTCGAGCTCCTCCTGCAGGCGCCGTCTCAGATCCCGCAGAGACTGCCGCTGGGCGTCGCCGAGGTCGAGGGCCAGCATAAGGCGGCGGTGGAAGTCCTCCCGGAGGCTGTCGCCGGGGGCCGGAGAGGGCGGCTGTCCCGAGGCCGCACCGGCGGCGAGGAGGCAGAGGATGAGCAGGCCGGCGAGGGGCCCCGGGGGTGAGCGCATCAAACCTCGATGGCCTGGTCCAGGGCCCGCATGTAGCCGACGGTCCACGCCAGCCCCGCCGCCGAGTCGCCGGCGATGGACGGGTAGTGCTCGGGGTAGACCTGGCCCTTGTAGTCGATCCGCTTGAGGGCCCGGAAGCAGCCCACCATGTCGACCTCGCCGGTGCCGAAGGCGACCTCGAGGTACCCGAGCCGCTCGAACCGCTCGCGCAGCTCCACCGGCACCGGTCCGGCCGGGCGGGTCTCCACGTCGCGGGCGTGGAACATGAAGATGCGGTCCCCGTAGTCGAGGATGTTGGCCACCAGGTCGTCGCCGGCCATCTGCGACTTGCCCTGGCAGAAGGTGACGCCGGTGTTGGCGCTGGGGGCCTGGTCGAGGAGCCGCGACATCGACTCGTAGTTCCACAGCAGGCGGTCGGGGACGTGGTAGTGGTGGGTGGAGACCTTCACCCCCGCCGCCTCGGCGCGCTCGGCCAGGCCGCGGTAGTACTCGACCAGCCCCTGCCACAGGGCGGCGCGCTCGCCATCGTCGGAGAGGGGGTCGACGTTGAGGTAGAAGTGCACATAGGGCACGCCGGCGGTCCCCATCGACTCCAGCAGCCGGCCGATGGACTCCAGCTCGCGCTCGCGCGTCCCGGCGTCGGCGAAGGCCTGCTGGGGCACCCGGGGCGGGGTCAGCGCCGCCAGGGTCACGCCCTCGGCGGCGTACTCTCCGGCCAGACGGGCCAGGTCCGCCGCGGCCGGCGGTCCCTCGCCGCCGGAGGCGTCGGAGACGCTCAGCACGATGTGCCGCACCGCCGTGTCGCGGCAGAAGGCCCGGTTGCGCCCGTGGTCCCTGCCGAAGGGGGCGAAGATTCCGATATCGAGCATGTGATCCCTCCTCTCCCGGGCAGCGAAGGATAGGGGACGCCCCTGAGGGGCGGCAAAAAAAAACCGGCGCGCCGCTGCGACGCGCCGGGATACCACTTGGGCGCCGGCTAACCGCCGGCGCCGCGCCAGGTGGGCGACCACCTGGACCTACAGAAACCGTCAGGTCAGGTGGTCGCACCTCCTGCGGGTATACAACTGCTCACGGACCACCTCCTTTCGTATCGGCTGCGAGGGCCCTGTACACCGGCACCGGATTGCCGGGGTGCCGCCGCAAGAGTGGGCCCGCGCGCTCATCCCTGGCCCTGCAGCGTTCGCCCGAAGGGCGGGATCAGGGGGCCAGTTGGCATTCTGCCCGGGGCCGGCGGCCTTCGCCGGCCCAGCGTGCGCGGTGTTCGTTTCCCGCGCCTCGCTAATCTACCTCGCCGCCCGAAACGAAGTCAAGAAGTTGTACACTTGGATCATGAATCCGAGCGCCCACACCGAAGTCGCCATCGTCGGCGGCGGTCTCTGGGGGCTGGCGGCGGCCCACTTCCTGCGCCGGCTGGCCCCGGAGAGCGAGGTCTCGGTCTTCGAGGCGGCCCCGCGGCCGGGCGGCGCCGTGCGCACCCTTCGCCGCGGCGGGTTCCTCTTCGACGCCGGCCCCTCCAGCCTCCTCGACAACTCCCCTGATCTGCGCCGGCTGCTGGCCGGCAGCGGCCTGACCGGGCAACTGATCGAGGCGCGGGAGGCCGCCGCCCGGAACCGCTTCATCCTCCGCGCCGGCGCCCTGCGGCGGGTCCCGGCCAGTCCCCCGGCGCTGCTGAAGTCGGACCTGCTGTCGGCCGCCGCCAAGCTGCGCGTGGCCCGCGAGCCCCTGGTGCGGCGGGCGCCGGCCGACGCCGAGGAGAGCCTGGAGGAGTTCGTCCGGCGCCGCCTCGGCCGCGAGTTCGTCGACTACGGCGCCGATCCCTTCGTGGCCGGCACCTTCGCGGGATCTCCCGCGGAGCTGTGCGTGCGCTCCGCCTTCCCGCGTCTGTGGCGGTTGGAGCAGGAGCACGGCAGCCTGATCCGCGGCGCCTCCGTGTCTCGGCGGCGCGCAGAACCCGCCGCCGGCGCCGGTCCCGGCGGGATCGCCAGCTTCCGCGGCGGCATGCAGACCCTGGTGGAGGGGCTGGCCGCCCCCCTCGGAGAGCAGCTGCGCACGCGCGCCCGGCTGACCTCCGTGAGCCGCGGGCCCGGCGGCTTCCGCCTCGCCTTCGAGGGCCCCGGGGCCCCCGCCAGCGTCACCGCCCGCGCCGTCCTGCTGACCCTGCCGGCCCACGCCTACCGGGAGCTGCGCCTCGACGCGGAGGTGCCCGAGGGGCTGACGGAGATCCCCTATCCCCCGGTGACAGCGGTGTTCTTCGGGTACGCGCGGCATCCCCTGGACCCGCCGCCGGAGGGCCTCGGCTTCCTGGTGCCGCGCGTCGAGGGGCGCCGCATCCTGGGCACCTTCTGGAACTCCTCGGCCTTCGCGGGCCGGGCGCCGGAGGGCGGCGCCGCCTTCACCACCTTCGTCGGCGGCCGCCGCCAGCCGGAGATCGCCGCCTGGGACGACGGCCGCCTCGCGGAGACCGTCGGCGCCGAGCTGCGCGAGCTGATGGGGGTGGAGCCGACGCCGGACGTGGTCCTCATCCACCGCTGGAAGCGGGCGATCCCCCAGTACGCCGTCGGCCACCGCGCCCTCATGGCCGGGATCGACCGCCTGGAGGCCGGCTGCCCGGGCCTGTTCGTGGGCGGCAACTTCCGCGGCGGCATCTCCATCGGCGACTGCGTCACCGCCGCCGCCGAGGCGGCGCGGCGCATCGCCGCGCACCTGTGACCGCTTTGCCGCCGCCGGGGGCAACCGGCATCTTTTCCGGCCCCGGCCGGTGCTGACGCCGGCCGCCCTGGCTGCTGACTCCGTGCGCCTGCTCACCTTCGGACTCAACCACACCACCGCCCCCGTCGAGGTGCGGGAGCGCCTCGCCTTCGCCGAGGGCGACCGGCCCGACTCGCTGCGCCGCCTGCGCGACGGTTACGGCCTGGCCGAGGCGGCGATCCTGTCCACCTGCAACCGCTCCGAGATCTACGCCGCCGGCAACGGCTCCGGCTTCGAGGAGGTGCGCCGCTTCCTGGCCGAGGAGCGCCGCGTCGACGTGGCCGGCCTCTCCTCCTGCACCTACGAGTACCTCGACGGCGACGCCGCCGCCCACCTCTTCCGCGTGGCCTCCGGCATCGACTCCCTGGTCATCGGCGAGTCGCAGATCCTCGGCCAGGTGCGCCAGTCCCTGGAGGCCTCCCAGGCGGCCGGATCGGCGCGGCTGGTGATCAACGAGGTCTTCCAGCGGGCCCTGCGCGTCGGCAAGCGGGCCCGCGCCGAGACCGACATCGGCCGCGGCCACCTGTCGGTGAGCACCGCCGCGGTGGAGCTGGCGGGTCAGATCTTCGACGACCTGTCGTCCCACGGCGCCCTGCTGATCGGCGCCGGGGAGATGATCGAGCTCACCGCCCGCTACCTCCTCGACACCGGCCTGACCCGCTTCGTCGTCGCCAACCGCACCGCCGCCAACGCCGAGGGGCTGGCCCGCCGCTTCCAGGGCGAGGCCGTCTCCCTCGAGGCCGTGGGCGGGCGCCTCCTCGAGGCCGACATCGTCATCGCCGGGACCACCGCCCCCGGCTTCGTGATCGACGCCGGCACCGTGGCCGCGGCCATGGCCGGGCGGCGGGGACGCCCCCTGTTCCTCATCGACATCGCCGTGCCCCGCGACGTCGATCCCGAGGTGCGCGGCCTCGACAACGTCTTCCTCTTCGACATCGACGACCTGGAGAGCGTCGTCGCCTCCAACCGCAAGGAGCGGGAGGGAGAGATCCGCCGCGTGCAGGCCATCGTCGACGAGGAGCTGGGCGGCTTCCTGCACTGGTTCAACTCCCTGGGCTCGGGGGACGTGATCCGCGCCCTCCAGCAGCACGCCTCGGAGCTGCGATCGACGGAGCTGCAGCGCTGGGCGGCGCGCCTCGGCCACCTGTCCGAGGAGGACCGCGCCCTCGTGGAGCGCATCCTCCGGGACTACACCAACAAGCTGCTGCACCCGCCGCTGGTGCAGATCCGCGAGCTGTCGGCAGGGCCCGACGGCCACCTGCACCTGGAGACGGTGCGGCGCCTCTTCGACCTCGACGAGACCCCGTGACCACTTCCTGCCTCGTATTCCTGGGGATCGCCCTGGCTCTCTACCTGTCGGCCTCCCTCGCCTTCCAGGGCCACCTGTGGCTGGGCCATCCCGCCTGGGAGCGCTGGGGCCGGCGGGGACTGCAGACCGGCGTCGCCCTCCACGCTCTCGGCCTGCTGCTCCACGTCCTCTTCGCGCCGCCGCCGTGGCTGGCCAACATGACCTTCGTCATCTCCCTCGTGGTCATCGCCTTCGCCGCCGCCGGCCTGCTGCTGGAGCGCTTCACCCCCCTGCGCCACTTCAACCTCGTCCTGGCGCCCCTCGCCTTTCTCGGCACCCTCTACCCGCTGCTGATGCCGGTCCGCTTCGAGGAGTCGGCCTCCATCCTGCTGCGCTACCCGTGGCTCGGCACCCACGTCCTCACCACCCTCCTCGGACAGGTCGGCTTCGCCCTCTCCTTCTGCGCCGCCGCCGCCTACCTGCTGCAGAGCCGGGCCCTCAAGCGCGGCCGCCTGAACCGCTTCCTCCCCGCCCTCGACACGTCGGCGCACGTCGCCTTCCACGCCGCCGCGTGGGGCTTCTTCCTGTTCTCCATGGGGCTGGCCATGGGGGCGGCGTGGATGTTCGGCGCCCCCGGCGAATCGCTGCGCGCCCAGGACCCGAAGATCCTCCTCGCCCTGCCCACGTGGGGGTTCTTCGCCGCCTACCTCTACCTGCGCGGGGTGAGGGGCCGCCACGGCAGCCGTCTCAAGTGGCTGGTGATCACCGGCTTCACCATGGGCCTGGTGAACTACCTGGTGGTGCCCCACCAGTTCGCCGGGTAGACCGCCCTTCTCAGGTGAACTCGATCTCCAGGGTGTCGAGGACGACATAGCCCTCGGGCAGACGCGAACGCCAGATCGGGTAGTCGCGCCCCGCCCGCAGCCGGTGCGGGTCCCCGTCCACCGGTCCCATGGGATCGACGGTGAGGGGAAAGAGGATCAGCAGGATGTTGAGGTTCACGCCGCCGAGGATGCGCTCCAGGGGGCGCTCGCCGTAGGTCTCGCCGCGGCCGTGGCGGGTGCCGAGGCACTGCCACAGGGCCGGGTCCGGGTCGAGGGTTACGGTGGGCTCGCTCCAGTCCGCGGTGACCGGGAAGGGCCGCCCCGTGCACACCCACCCCGAGGTCAAGCCGTCGCAGCGGCCCTGCCCCAGGAAGACCAGTTGCGACCCCCGCGTCTCCAGCTCGCCGCGCAGGCGCAGGGTCACCCGGGCGCCGCGGTAGTCGGTGGGCAAGCCGCCGTCGATGAGGCTGTTGCGCCCGCCGGCGTCGAGGGTGCGCTCGTCCAGGGCGCCGCGGGTGTTGGAGCCGTAGAGGATGTTGAGGTACCCCGCCCCGGGAGGGGCGTGGTTGTAGTCGACCCACCAGGGGCTGCGCGAGGTCAGGGTGCCGGGGGCCCACTCCAGCCTGCGGGGGCCGCGGACGTTGTCCTCCCAGCCGCACCAGCCGGCGGGGCCGTCGTCGAAGGTCTCGGTGTAGGTCGTCATCTGTCACTCCTTCGGGCTGTGGGCGACGCCGATGTGGCGGTAGATGCCGGCGCGGTCGGACAGGACCCTCCCGTCCCCGGCGCCGTAGAGGTTCCCGTGGTCGCGGGTGCAGTAGTACATCAGGTAGCGGCCGCCGTCGTCGAGGACGCAGGGCGTGGAGGTGTAGCGGCCGTCGAAGGTGTCGGGATCGCGGGTGGCGGGCAGGACCGGCTCCTCCAGGTGGTGGGTCCAGGTGAGCCCGTCCTCCGAGGTGGAGCAGAAGATCTCGAAGAGGCTCTCCCCCACGTGGCAGGCGTACCACATGGTGTACGCCTTTCCGTCGCGCATGACCCAGGGATAGATGACGGAGTGGCGGGTCTCCGTGGCCGACAGCATCGGCTCCGGGTCGCGGCGCCAGCTCAGGCCGTCGGCCGACTCGAAGCGGTAGATGTGGCTCACCCGGTCCTGGAAGCCGCCCTCCGGATCGGGGGACGAGTTCATCCACATGCGCCAGGCCCCGGGGCCGTCCTTCATCACGAAGGGGCCGTGGCCCTCGGGGTGGACCGGCTCGGGATGGACCTCCCACCGCAGGCCGTCGGGGCTGGAGGCGTAGCCCAGCTTCTGATCGATGTCGACGAGGCGGCCCTCGTCGCTGCGGCGCCCGGCGAGGCTGACGAACCACATCCGGAAGAGGCCCTCCTCCTCGTCGAAGATCACGTGGGGCGACCCCCAGGAGCTTCCGAAGGGCAGGTCCGCCACCGTCAGGATCGGGTTCGCCTCGTGGGGCGTCCAGCTCAGCCCGTCGGCGGACTCGGCGTATCCCAGGCACATGTCGGCGGTGCGCGTGGCGGTGCAGTTGCCGAGGTACCACATGCGGTAGCGGCCTTTCGCGAAGACCACCGTCGGGTAGTAGAGCTGCACCCGGCACCAGGCCTGGTCCGTGGTCATGGCCGAGAGGACGGGCTGGTCCGGCCGCTGCCATCGGAGGCGGTGAAGCGGCGTGGTCACGGTCGTCCTTTCATCCGGCCGCGGCCGGCTTGCGGGAGGTCGGGCGAGGAGGAGCACGAGGGCGGTGACGGCGCCGAGGACGGCGAAGGCCGCGAAGGCGGGGACGTAGCTCTCGCGGCCCGGTGCCGTGAGATGGTCGAAGACGACGCCCGGCACGAGGGCGCCCACGGCCTGGCCGAAGGTGGTGAAGGGCTCGGTGGCGCCGCGGATGGCGCCCAGGGACCGGCGGCCGAAGTAGTCGGCAAAGGCCACGGGGGGCACGGTGAGCATGCCTCCCAGCCCGAAGCCGAAGACCGCGGAGCAGGCCAGCGCCTCGGCCGCCGTGTCGGCGCCGACGAAGAGGGCCGATCCCGCGGCCATGACCAGGGCCACGGCGGCCATGACGCAGCGGGGGGCGCATCCCTCTACCACCCGGCCCCAGACCAGGCCGCCGATCCCGAGAAAGGCGGCGTTGAGGCTGATGGCGAGCCCCGCCGTGGCCGCGCCGAGCCCCTGGTCGCGGAAGAAGGCCGCCGCGTGGGTGTTGGTCCCGGCCTGAATGAGAAAGAGGGCGCCCGTGCCGATGGCCAGGATCCACAGGGCCGGCGTTCGCACCGCCTCCGCCAGGGTCCACCCGGGCTCCTCCTGCGGCGGCGAGGCGGAGTCCTCCGGCGGGTCCGCCGGGTCCCCGTCGGGGCGCAGGCCCACGTCCTCGGGGCTCTGCGCCGTCAGCAGCCAGGACGGCAGCAGGGCGACACCCCACACCACCAGACCCAGCACCACCCAGGCCTCGCGCCAGCCGTCACGGGCGATGATCACCGAGGCCAGCAGCGGGAAGAGGACCATCCCCGCCGAGTGGGCCGCCGACAGCATGCCGTTGACCCGCCCGCGCATGCGCACGAACCAGCGCGAGACGACCACCGACGTGGCGATGGGGACGGGGCTGGAGAAGATGACCCGGCCGGTGCCGCAGGCGAGGTAGAAGGCCCAGGGGACGGCGGCGCCGAAGAGGGGGACCGTGGCGGTGGCCCAGGCGAGGGAGATGGTGGCCAGACCGAGGACGAAGACGCTGAGGGTCAGGACGCCGCGCGCACCGAAGCGGTCCACCGCCCAGCCCACTGCCGGCGAGGCGAAGGTGGCCGCCAGGCCCCCCAGGCTCGCGGCGCCGGCGATCATCGTGCGGCTCCAGCCCAGCTCCTGCGACAGGGGGTAGACGAAGACGGCGATGGTCAGGCTCGCCGCGGCGTTGCGCACGAAGTTGCAGGAACCCGCCGAGAGCAGGACCACCCAGCCGTAGAAGAAGGGGGTGCGCCGGGCCAGGAGGGGTGCGAGGTTCAACGGAAGGCGCTCTCGATCTCCAAGGGGGCTCGTGCCTCGGGCCTTGCGGCCCGGCGGCGCCATCTTGCGTAGGCCGTGGCCGCCTCGACAGTTTAGGACGGAACCCCCACCCACGGGAAAGGCCCATGAGCGACAGGATCGAGAACACCGACGAGCAGTGGCGGCAGCTGCTGACGGACGAGCAGTACGCCATCCTGCGGCAGAAAGGCACGGAGCGTCCCTTCACCGGCCAGTACTGCGACTACAAGGGCCGGGGCACCTACGTCTGCGCCGGCTGCCGGGCGCAGCTCTTCGGCTCCGACACCAAGTTCGACTCCGGCAGCGGCTGGCCCAGCTTCACCGCGCCCCGCACCGAGGAGGGCGTGGATCTGGAGGCCGACCACAGCCACGGCATGACCCGCACCGAGGTGCTGTGCGCGCGCTGCGGCGGCCACCTCGGGCACGTCTTCCCCGACGGCCCGGCGCCCACGGGGCTGCGCTACTGCATCAACTCGGCGGCCCTCGACTTCGAGGGGGAGGAAGGCTGATGGCCGTCGGCGACTTCGAAGCCTACATGCCGCAGGAGTTCGACGGCGCTCCCTACGGGCGCGACGGGATCCTGCGCACCATGGACGAGGCCGGGATCGACTTCTCCGTCGTCTTCCCGGGCGGCCTGCCGCCGGACCCGCGCTCGACCAACGCGGAGCTGCTCGCCGCCCTCGAGGGCGAGGACCGCCTCCTCCCCGGCTGCCTGATCAACCCGACCCTGGGGCCGCCGGCCGTGGATGAGCTGCGCCGCTGCGTCGGCGCCGGGGCCCGCTCGATGAAGCTCATGGCCGCCGCCCACGGGTACCGCCTCGACGGCCCGGCGCCCGACGCGGTGATGGCCGCCGCCGCCGAGCTCGGCCTGCCCGTGACCATCCACTCCGGCTCGGAGGTCTCGGGCTGCTCGCCGGCTTACATCGGCACCCTGGCCAGCCGCCACCCGGAGGTGACGATCATCATGGACCACATGGGCTACCGCGAGTGGGTGGGCCTGGCGGTTCAGGCGGCGGCGGCCAACCCCCGCATCTTCCTGGGCACCACCCTGATCGCCGCGGCCGAGCCGATCACGATCAAGAAGATCATCCAGGAGGGCCGGGTGGGCGCCGGCCGCATCGTCTTCGGCAGCAACGCCCCCAGCGGCGTGGCGGTCAACGGCGTGCGCGGGATCCGCGGCCTCGGTCTCGACGCTGCTGACGAGGCGGCCGTCCTCGGGGGCAACCTGGCGGCGGTCTACGGGGTGTGAGCCCCCCGGGGATACCTTGTAAATCGGAGGTCCGACTTCCAGATTGCAGGGTATCTAACACCTGAATAGAGCAGACTGAATGGCGATCCAACGGAGCTTGGCACAAGGACCGCTACCCTGGACAGAGATGGCGTGAAGAAACTGCGCGCCAACTGGATATACAGGCTTTAGGGG
>CAZEHQ010000050.1:0-21412 GCA_964512165.1 uncultured Gemmatimonadaceae bacterium
TGAGCATCCCTCACCTGATCAACTCCTGATCACGCCCCCACGAGAGATCTGAAGAAGACCATCTCCATCGCCGAGGTGGATCCGGTCGCGCTGTTCGGCCACAACGACCGGAACCTGCAGTCCCTCGAAAACAGTTGCGGAGTGTCCCTGGTGGCCCGTGGCGAGCGGCTCCTGGTCGACGGCCCGGAGGAGTCGATAGAAGCCGCCAGCGGTCTGCTGGAAACGGTCATCGAGAGCCTGCGCCATGACCCCGACCTCGGGGAGGAGGATGTCCAGGCTCTCCTTCAAAGGGACCTGCAAACCCTCTCTCCCCATGCCCGGTCGACCTCGGGTGAATCCCTCGGAGGACGAGGGTTCCGGACCTACCGGACCACCGTACGCGCCCGCAGCGGCGGCCAGCTCGCATACTTCGAAGCCCTTCGACGCAGCGACATGGTCTTCGCCATCGGCCCGGCGGGCACGGGGAAGACCTATCTCGCCGTCGCCGCCGCGGTCTCCTCCCTCAAGCAGAAGAGAATCTCCCGGATCATCCTGGCGAGACCAGCGGTGGAAGCCGGTGAGAACCTGGGGTTCCTGCCCGGTGCCCTGGAGGAGAAGGTGGATCCCTATTTGCGCCCCCTCTACGACGCACTTCAGGAACTGCTCGAGTCCGAGCGGCTGGCGCGCCTTCAGAGCATGAAAGTCGTCGAGGTCGCCCCCCTGGCCTTCATGCGCGGACGCACGCTGAACGACTCCTTCGTCATTCTCGACGAGGCGCAAAACACGACGCCGGCGCAGATGAAGATGTTCCTCACTCGCCTGGGTGCGGGATCCAGGGCGGTGGTCACCGGAGACATCACCCAGACGGATCTGCCCGAGGGACAGGCGTCGGGCCTGGTCGATGTACGCAGCGTCCTGCGGGACATCGAGGGTTGCCACTTCATCCATCTGACCGAGCGCGATGTCGTGCGCAATCCCCTCGTACAGCGCATCGTGCAGGCCTATGAGCGCCACGGCGAGGAGCGGGCCCCGGCAGAGGCCGGAGACGGGGGCGGGATGCAGGCGGTGTCCCCGGCGTGAACACCCCTTCTCTGAGACGGCCGTGGGCCTCCCCGGCATCGCCGCCGAGCCGTCAGAGGAAGGGCCCCCCGGGAGCAGCCGGCATGCGGCTGTACCGGCTCGCCCTCGCCCTCGGGGCCACCGGCCTGCTGACCTACTTCTCACCCTTCCAGCGCCCCCACCACGTCACCAAGCTGCGCGTCGGCAGCATCGCCCCCGAACGAATCAACGCCTCCCAGACCTTCTTCGTGCGCAAGGGACCGGAGGAACTGGAAAGGGAGCGCCTCGAGGCCGAACGGCGAGTGCCCACGCAGTTGTCGCTGCACGCCCAGATCGGGGACCGGCAACTCTCGCGCCTCGACTCGGTCTTTGACGTCCTGCTGCCCAACATACGGATGGAGATGCCCGAATCCGTGAAGCAAAGGCGGCTGCAGAGAGAGTTGCCCGACGTCATCGGCTCCCTCTCCGAGGACGCGCTGAGGAAGCTGATCGCGGCCTTGTCCGCGGCGCCGCCCGACACGATCGCGGCCTTTCGGGAAGCCGCCCGGCAGGTGCTTGCCAATGCCTTTGCCACGGGCATCCTGGCCTCCCGTGACGACACCCTCACCGCCCTGACCCGCCAGGCCCGCCTCGAGGGTCAGGAGGTCCCAATCGACGACCTCTACGAGGTCGGTTCCTTGAAGCGTGGCGAGCTCCTGTCTCTCATCGGGAGCTACCCTTCGCTGGCCTCCAGCGGGGCGGCCGAGGCCGTGCACGAACTCCTCGGGCTGTTCGTCACGGCAAACGTGGTGGTTGACGCAGCGCTCACGCGGCAGCAGCGGGAGGAGGCCCGGCGCAGCGTAGCCCGGATCAAGCGCCGATACCTCCAGGACGAGATGATCGTCGACAAGAACGCGAAGGTCGAGCCCCACCATGTGGAGGCTCTCGACGCCCTCGCGGAGCACTTGACGGAGGTGGCCGAGAAGGACTTCGCCACGAGCCTCTACCAAGTCCTGAGCTCCGGCGTGATCGCGGCTTTCATTCTACTCGTCCTCGGTTTCTACTTGTCCGCCCGCGAACGGGGCGTCTTCGACAGCCCCAATCTGCTGCTGCTCCTGGCCATCATCACCCTGTCGACGGCGGGGATCGCTTCCTACATCCGGGTCAACGATATCCCCACCTACTTCGTGCCCACTCCCTTGGCGGCCATGCTGCTGACAATCCTCCTGAGCCCCCAACTCGCCCTGGTCGTCTCCTTCCTCCTCGCCCTTTTCATCGGCACCCTCTTCGGCGACTTCTACGTGGCCATGATCTGCGCACTCACCTCCGCCGTCGCCGTATTCTCGTTGCGGCACGTGCGTCACCGGAACCAATTCTACCGGCCCATGGTCCTGCTCACCGCCTCCTATGCCTTGCTGATCGCCGCCACGGACCTGCTTCGGTTCGTCAACATCGACGACATACCCGAGCATGTACTGCCGGGGATCTTCATCGGAGTGGCCGCGCCCATCGTGATCCAAGGACTGCTGCCGATCTTTGAGAGCCTTTTCAGGGTGACCACCGATATCACCCTTCTGGAGCTGTCCGACCTGAACCGCCCGCTGTTGAGGGAGCTGGCGATCCAAGCCCCCGGCACTTACACCCACTCCCTGATCATGGCCAACCTGTCAGAGGCGGCGGCGCAGCGGATCGACGCCAATCCCCTGCTGGCCCGGGTCGGGTGCTACTACCACGATATCGGCAAGATGCTCAAGCCCGAGTACTTCACCGAGAACCAGGGCCTGCGCGGCGGCCGCAATCCGCACGATCAGCTGACGCCCAACATGAGCGCTCTCATCGTCGACTCCCATGTCAAGGACGGCGTGGAGCTGGCGGAAGAGAACGGGCTGCCCAAGGCCTTGATCGACCTGATTCCCCAGCATCACGGAACGACAGTGATCGAGTACTTCTACAACCGGGCCGTCGAGCAGGGCCTCGAGAACGTGCGTCGGGACGACTTCCGTTACGATGGCCCCAAGCCCCAGACGAAGGAGGCCGGTATCCTGATGCTGGCCGACTCGGTCGAGTCGGCGGCCCGAACCCTCTCCGATCACACCCCGAATCGGGTGCGTCAGTTGGTGCGGCGCATCATTCAGCAGAAGTTCACGGCCGGGGAGCTCGACGAGTGTCCGTTGACGCTGCGCGATTTGCATGGCGTCGAAGAGTCCTTCCTCCCCGTGCTCATGGGAACTCTGCACGGGCGGCTCGAATACCCCTGGCAGACCAAGGGGAGCCAGGCCCATGTTTCTACTGCACTGCAGCCCGGACCTGCCTGAGGCCGTACCGGCCGGGACCCGCCACTACCTGGCCGCGGTGGCCCGGAGGGTCCTGGCCGTGCACGGGGCCGGAGGCCCGGTGGAGGCGGTCCTGACCGACGACGCCGAGGTTCGCCGCCTCAACGCCTCCTTCCGCGGGCGGGACCGGAGTACGGACGTGCTCTCTTTCTCCCTGAGGGAAGACCCGGACAGCCGGAATGGAGGCGACAGCGTGCTCTCCCCGGCGGGGCTCGAGGCAACCGCGGGAGAGATCTACATCTCCCTGCCTCACGCCACGGCGCAGGCCACGGAGCGGGGGGTGACGGTGGAAGCTGAACTCACCCGACTCCTCGTCCACGGACTTCTCCACCTGGCGGGGTTCGACCACCAGACCGCCGCTGAACTCGAGGCCATGGAGCGGGAGACGGAGCGCTTCGTTTACTCCTCACCCTGTCCGGCCGGGCAGCGGTGACCTCGGTGCCCTTCCAGCCTACAGCCCTGGCGGGCTGTCTTTCAGAAAGGAGTGGGAGAGCCGTTTCTTGGAACCTCCCCAAATAGCCGCACTCACCCTGACCATCCTCTCCTCTGCGGCGCTCTTCGTTCTCGCCAGCTATGAGGCGACTCTGGGTGTCCTTCCCCGTTCGTCTCTGGAGAAGATGCGCGACACCGGCGTGCCTCGCGCCAACCAGATCCTGCGTGTCCACGAGCCGCGCTATCGCCTCCTGCTGATCTCCCGCCTCGGCCAGGGATTCTGCACCGTCGCCCTGACCCTCTCGCTCTACTACCTGCTTCGCTTCCACCTCGACGCGAAGTGGTCGGCCCTGGCGGTGACGGCCGCCGCCTCCCTCTGCCTGCTCCTGGCGTCCACGGCGCGCCGCGTCCGTTTCGAGCCCGAGGGCGAGGAGCCCCGGATCCCGGCGCTGACCCTGCTGTACATCCCCCTTCACCTCCTTCTCGGCCCCCTGGCGGCCGTGATGCAACGCATCGCCGCCGTCGACTACTCCGACGAGGAGTTCAAGGCGCAGAAGGAGGAGGAGCTTCGCAGCCTGGTCGACTCGGAAGGCGAGACCGGCGTGCTGGACGAGGGCGAGCGCGACATGATCCAGGGGGTCTTCGGCTTCCACGACCGGGTGGCTCGAGAGGTGATGGTGCCGCGAGTGGACATCACCGCCGTGGAGATCGGCGGAAGCGTGGCCGACCTGTTGAGCACGATCCGGGGCCAGGGGCATTCCCGCGTCCCCGTATACGAGGAGTCTCTGGACTCGATCCTCGGTATCCTCTACGCCAAGGATCTGCTGCGGCTCCTCGATGGGCCGAACGCCGTCGACGGCGAGTCTCCCATGCGCCGGCTTCT
This sequence comes from uncultured Gemmatimonadaceae bacterium, assembly GCA_964512165.1. Taxonomy (GTDB): domain Bacteria; phylum Latescibacterota; class UBA2968; order UBA8231; family UBA8231; genus UBA8231. The sequence continues at coordinate 4,666 of CAZEHQ010000050.1, forward strand.
GAACGAGGTCCCCACCGGGGACGGCGAGGGTTTCCAGCTGTTGCACGAGCCCTTCTACGTGCCCGAGACTCGAAAGATCGACCAGTTGCTGCGCGACCTGCGCCAGGCCCGGACACGACTGGCCATCGTCGTCGACGAGTACGGAGGCACCGCCGGACTGGTGACCACCGAGGACCTCGTGGAGGAGATCGTCGGCGAGCTGCAGGACGAGTACGACGCCGAGGAGACCCTGTATCACTGGCAGCCCGACGAGGTGCTGATCGTCAATCCGCGCATCAATATCGAGGAACTGAACGAACTGCTGGACTCCGACCTTCCGAGCGATGGCTTCGACACCTTGGGAGGCTTCATCTATGACCACTTGGGGCATGTGCCGGGCGCCGGCCAGTCGATCCTCGTTCCTGGCTTCGAGATCACCATTCTGGCCGTCGATGGGCAGCGGATCTCGGAGGTGCAGATGCAGCGGCGTCCGAACGGGGACTCCGCCCCTGATGGGTCCCCGCCGGACTCGCGGGAGTGACGACAGGGTTGCATCCGCGCCCCCAATACGTATATTCCATGTGTGTTGCGGGGTGGAGCAGTCTGGTAGCTCGTTGGGCTCATAACCCAAAGGTCGCGGGTTCGAATCCTGCCCCCGCTACCATAACCGATCAGGGAGTCGGAAACGGCTCCCTGTTTTTTTGTTGGTTTCAGGAGGGACATGTCGAGATTTGACCGCATCTCCCAGGATCCGCCTACGGGCCCTGGACCCACCGGCCGGGTGCCCCTGGACGAACGGTTCATCTCCTTGCTCCTGCCCGACTCCCCCCTCGATCTGGTGGAGAGCCAGGAACTGCGTCAGGTCGTTACCGGAGCCCTGGAGAGACTGAACTCCCGGGAGCTCGAAGTGGTGAAGCTGCGCTACCAGGAAAAACGCTCCCCCGGCGCCGTGGCGGCCCGCCTGCGCCTGTCCCGCCAGGAGGTCAGGGATTTGGAAGGGGGCGCCCTGGAAAAGCTGCGCGAGCCTCTGGTCGAGTATCTGGAGTTGTAGTGCCCTCCGGCGTCAGCGCCCTCGTTGGCGCCGGAGGCGGCCTGCTGTACTGGCTGGCCCTGCCCAAGGCCGACCAGGGGTGGGTTGCCTGGGGTTGCCTGGTCCCCTGCCTCTTTCTCGTCCTCGGCGGCAGATGCGGCCTGCCCCTCTCCCTCAGGCAGGCGGCCGTGGCTGGCCTCTCCTTCGGTCTGATCTCCGGCTTGGGGCGCGTCTACTGGGTCGCCGGGACCCTGCAGCTCTACGGCGGGCTCGGCTTCCCTCTCGCCTGCCTGACGACGGCCCTCCTCATCCTGTACCTGGCGGCGTACCCGGCGCTGTTCCTGCTGCTTTGTCAGCGCCTGCCGCGCACCTCAGGCGCCTTTCCGTGGCTTGCGGCCTGCCAGTGGACCCTGCTGGACTGGGTGCAGACCTGGATGCTCAGCGGGTTTCCCTGGGAGCTGCTCGGCTATACCCAGTACCGATACCCGGCCGTGGCTCAGATGGCCGCGGTGACGGGGGTCCACGGGATCACCTTCCTCATCGTCCTTGTCAACGCCGCGGCGGCGCAGGCCATCGTCCAACCATCCGTCCGATGGCGCTCGCTGCTGCCGGCGGGACTCCTGGTATCGTTGTTCCTGGCGGCTGGATTCGTCCGGCTCGGGGGCATGGAGGAGACGACCCCCGGGACCCTGCGGGTCGGCATCGTCCAGGGCAACGTCCCCCAGGGCGAGAAGTGGCTGGGACCGGGGGTCCGCTCGGCGACCGACCACTACAGCGGGCTGACCCGCGCGCTGGTGCGGGAGAAAGGCCCCCTGGACCTCATCCTGTGGCCGGAGACCGCCCTTCCCTTCCGCCTCGACACGGAGGCGAACCGCCACCATCGGCGGCAGGTCGAGGAACTCGCCCGCGACACGGACACCCCCCTGCTGGTGGGCAGCCTCGGGTCCGTCTCCCCCTCGGGACAGCCAGGGCTCTACAACCGGTCCTTCCTCATCGACCGGAGAGGAACCGTCGTCGGCACGGCGGACAAGGTCCACCTGGTGCCCTTCGGCGAGTTCCTGCCCCTGCCCCGGATCTTCGGCTACCTCCGGGAGTTGACCGTGCACAGCGGGCGGTTCGATCCCGGGGAGGACCACCAGGTGCTGCCACTGCCGGGAGTGGAGGCGGAGATGGGCGTCTTCATCTGCTATGAGTCGATCTTCCCCTCGATTCCGCGAACCCTTGTGGCAAGGGGAGCCACCCTCCTGGTGAACACCACGAACGACGCCTGGTTCGGAACCTCCGCGGCTCCGAGGCAGCACCTGGCCATGTGCGTGCTGCGCGCCGTGGAGACCGGCCGCCCGGTCCTGCGGGCGGCCAACACGGGGATCTCCTGCATCATCGAACCGAGCGGCCGGATCCGGGAGAGGACCCGTCTCCTCGAGACGGAGACGATCGCGGCGCGGGTGCAGCCTCGGGGTGAATCGACGCTCTACACCCGTTGGGGGGACTGGGTGCTCCTGCTCAGCGCCGCCATTCTCGGGTTGTGGACCTTGACTGGGGGGCGCTTCGGTCGACGGCGGTAGCCGATCGACGGCGGGGGTCTTCACGCCGGAGCGGGGACCTCAGGGACATCGACCCACCGGCGCTCACGGGAGGCCTCCAACACCGCTTCGGCCACGGCCTGGGCCCGCATGCCATGGTAGAAGGAGGGCACGCATTCCCTCGCCTCGCGGATGGCGCTGATGAACTCCCAGGCCTGGTCGTAGCGGAAGGCGACGGTCGGATCCCCCTGCGCCGGGTCCCTGGGCGAGCCCGGAGGCGTGAGGAAAGCCGGAGGCACCGGGCGAACCCGGTAAGGCTCTCCCCTCGCGGCGAAGAGGATCTCGTGGGGCCGGTGCAGCTGGTAGACGGCAGAGGCCTCGGTGCCGTTGATCTCCGCCAGGTCGTGGTCTCCCAGGGGACCGCGCCCCTTGGAGAGCTTCCCCATCTCGAAGACGCCGGTGGCGCCGCTCTCGAACTCGGCGATCCAGGCGACCCAGTCCTCGACGTCCTGGGGTGGGCAGGGCTGGCCGTCGCCGGTACGGTCCCGGGGCACGAGTCGCTTCATCGACGCGCACACCGAGCTCATGGGCCCCATCAGGTCCTCGGCGTAATCGATGCGGTGGATCCCCATGTCTCCCAGTTCCCCCAGTCCCGCCAGCCGGCGGTACTGGCGCCAGCCGATGGCCCTCTCCCCCCAGTCCTGCAGCCTCTGGATCCGTGCGTGGCGGATCCGGCCGAGCTTTCCGGCCTCCACCAGCGACTTCAGGTAGGCCATGGCCGGCACGAAGCGGTAGGTGAAGGCGGTCATGTGCCGGTGGCCCGAGGCGGCGGCGAGGCGGTAGACCGCCACGGCCTCGGCCAGGTCCATCCCGAGCGGCTTCTCGCACAAGACATGGAAGCCGGCTCCGAGAGTGCCCTCGATCAACTGGCGGTGCTGGTGATTGGGAGTGGCGATGACCACCGCGTCCACGTCGGCAGCGCTCGCGAGGTCGTCCAGGCCGGCGTGGCAGCTCTCGACGCCCCATTCCGCGGCGCGGAGCGCGAGTTGCTCCCGGTCCACGTCGCAGAGGGCGGTGATCTCCACCCCGGGGATGCGGGACAGGCCGGGGTAGTGGACGCTCGAACAGACGCCGCCGAGACCGATCAGGGCGACCCGTACCGGGGCGGCGTCTCCGCTCACGAAGCCCCGCCCGCGACGGCGATCGAGTCGCCCTGCAGACGGGTCTCCTCGGCCAGGAGAAGGTCCATCAACTCCTGGACCCGCGGCAGGTCTCCGGCCTCCACGTCCTCGGCGAAGGGGATCACCGGGCCGCCGGCGAGGCCGGCGTAGTCCATGGCCGCGTGCAGGGCGGAGCCGGAGTAACGGGCCCCGTTCTCCCCGCGGAGGTCCTCGAAGGGCACCATGAGCCTTCGCAGGCGCTCCGCCTCCTCCACGTCCCCCCGGTGGAAGGCGGAGAGCAGATTCAGGCTCATGCGGGGGACGAAGTTGGCCATCCCCGAGCTGAAGCCCACGGCCCCGGCCTGGAGGTACTCCACGCTGGGATCCTCGGCCATGCCGCAGACCATGGCGCACGCCGCCCCGGCGCCGTCGGCGATGCGGCCGAAGGCCTGCACGTCATCGACGGCGTACTTCAGCGCCACCACCTCGTCTCGGTGGCACAGGTCGACGACGCGGTCCACCGGCATGATGTCTAGCCGGCGTTGGTAGAGGACGACCGGGAAGCCGGCGGCTCCCGCGATGCGGGCCAGGCCCTCGGACACCCCCCCCGCCGAGGCCGGGCCGACGATGGGCATTATCATGGCTCCCGCCACCCCCAGACCGCGGGCGATGCCCGCCATCTCCAGGGCGCGGCCGTACCCCGGGCCGATGCCGGGCACCACCAGGGCCCGGCCGTCGGCGGCGTCGACGAAAGCCCCGGTGACGCTCTCGAACTCCTCCAGGGTGGCGTCGTAGACCAGGCCCGTGCCGCACATGGGCATCAGGAAGCGGGCCCCGTTGTCGATGAGATGCTGCACGTTGCGGCCTACGCCGGCCAGGTCGACGGAGCCGTCGAACTCTCGGGGTGTGATGGCCACGACGAGAACGTCGCGGCAGTCGGCTGCGGTCAGGGTGCTCAAGAGGGATCTCCTTGTTGGCGGTCCGGTGAATCCTCTGCAATCAGCGGTGGCGGCACAATACGCGCGCTGCAAGCCCCCTCAGCGCCAGCGGGTCTCCTGCGAAGTCTCCGTGTAGCGGTTGTAGCGGTCGGCGTAGTCCTCGCGGGGCGGGCTGAAGACATCGAGGACCCGGCAGGCCTCGTCCCCGACCACCTCGCCCTCGTGGACGACGTTCGGCGGAACCAGGAAGGCATCCCCGGGGCCGGAGACGCGCTCCTCCCCGCCGATGCGGAACCGGAGCCTCCCCGACAGCACGAGTCCGGCCTGCTCGTGGGGGTGGCTGTGCTCCGGGATCCGGCAGCCCGGGGCCAGCTCGAGGAAGGAGAGCATCAGGTGCTCTCCCTGCACGATGCCGCTCAGGGCCTTCGGGAACAGCTCCAGCCGGGGCAGGTCGTCTACCTGGAAGAAGGACATGTCAGACTCCCGTGGAAGTGGTCAGAAAGGTTCGCTGCCAGGCCCCGCCCCGGTATCGCCGGGCGAGGGGCAGGAAGCGTCCGAGCATGAGGACGATGTAGGCGCTCCAAGCCGAGACCAGTCCGCCATCGAGGGCGATCACCAGCAGGACTGCAGCGGGTGCGAAGCCGGCGAAGGCGGCCAAGGCCATGGCCCGGAAGAGGTAGGCCGCATCGTTGGCCCCGATGAAGATCCCGTCGAGAACGAAGACCAGCGCATTCAGGGGCTGCACGACGGCGACCAGCACCGTCAGCGACGCGACGGCGGCGACGACCTCGGCATGGGGGGTGAACCAGCCGGCGATCCGCTCCAGGCCAACGGCGTAGATGCCGCCGAAGAGCAGTCCGATCCAGGCCCCCCAGACGAGGATCCGGCGGGCGTAGTGCCGCGCCGCCAGCCGATCCCCGGCTCCGAGGCGGTTGCCCACGAGGGCTTCGGCGGCGTGGGCGAAGCCGTCGACCCCGTAGCTCACCAGGGACCACAGCTGCCAGACCACGGCGTGCGCCGCCAGCGGCACCTCGCCCATGCGGGCCACGAGGGCCACCATGAAGAGCTGCGCGGCCAGCAGGCACAGGGTGCGGCCGCAGAGGTTGAGGTTGGTGGAGAGCATGTGCCTGAGCCTGCCCGTGTCGAGGAGGGCTCGGGGCCGGGAGCCGAAGACCGTCTCTCGATAGAGGGCCAGGAGCACGGACACTCCCAGGGCGAAGCCGGTGGCGGCGGCTGCAACCGATGCCCAGGCCGCACCGATCACACCCAGCTCCGGCGCCCCCCAGTGGCCGAAGATCAGAGCGTAGTCGGCCACGATGTTGACCAGATTGGTCACCACCGTGACCACGAGAGGAGCCCAGGCATTGGCCGATCCAAGGAAGAAGCCGTTGAGGACCAAAGTGGCCAGCACCAGGGGCACGCCGAGAACACGGATGTCGAAGTACTGCCGTCCCCACAGTTGCACCTGCTCGGAACCACCGACGAGGGTGAAACCGATTTCGGCGACCGGTCCCCGGATCGTCAGAATGAGCAGGCCGAGGACGGCGGCGAGCAGCAGGGCCCGGAAGAGGGCCGCGGCGCTTCCGGAGCGGTCGCCGGCGCCGTGATGCTGGGAGACGATCGAAGTCGTCCCCATGCGCAGGAAGCCGGCGCCCCAGAACAGGAAGTCGAAGAGCACGCTGGCCGTGGCGACCGCCCCGAGGAGAGCCACCTCGGGGAGATGACCGATCATGGCGGTATCGGCGATACCGATGAGGGGTACGGAGACCGACGCCAGCAGGCAGGGGACCGCCAGCCGCAGAATCGGGCGGTCGAGGCTGCCGGCCGGGATCCCCGGCCTCACCTGCCCTCCCAGCCGTAGCGCCCCAGGTCGACCCGGCCATTCACGAACTCGACCCCTTCCTCCTGGAGCAGCGACTGCTGATACCCGTGAGCCTGGGAGCGGGCCCTCGGCGAGACCTCCCCCCTGGCATTGATGACGCGGTGCCAGGGCAGGTCGGGCGTATCCGGTGCGGCGGCCAGGGCATACCCCACCTGGCGGGCGTGGCCACGGTAGCCCGCCAGGCTGGCGATCTGGCCGTAGGTGGCCACTCGCCCCCGGGGGATGCGGGCGATGACCGCGTAGAAGTCCTGCCAGCGGGATCCGGCGGTGCGGCGGGGGGCCAGGGCGACTGCCCCTCGAAACTGCTCAGGCCCCTGCCTCGGGGCTCTCGTCACCGCCTTGGAGAAAGGCGAGGGCCTTCTCGTAGCTGCGCCTCTCGAGGTAGTGCCGGAGCATCGGCGGGGCTTCCTCGCCCAGGGCCTCGCGCTGACGGTCGACCTCGGCCAGGCTTCGGCGCAGGGCCTCCCCGTCGCCGCTGCGGATGGCGGCCATCAAGCTCTCGAGGGTTCGTTGCAGCCCGGCCGCCTCGGCGGACATGCTCAGGCCGCCATCACCAGGAAGGTGAGCCAATCGCCGTGCGGATTGTGCACGGCGTGGCGGGTGCCCGGAGGCAGGTGGACCATGTCGCCCTCGCTGATCTCTTGCTCCGAGCCCGCCGCATGCAGGACTCCGCGGCCTCCGAGCACGTAGCAGACCTGCTCCAGCTTCTCCTCCGCGTGCTCGGCGCTGGCGCTTTGGGGTTGCACGGCCCAGCGCTCGATGCAGGCCATGCCGCGCAGACAGGCCCCCGGGCCGCCGCCGTCTTCGGGGACCAGCTGGCGCCAACGGACGGCGCCGCCGCCGTCGCCGTCCGGGGAGGCCTGGCGCCAGTGGCGCACGCAGAAGCGGCCGCCGTTGCCGTCCACCGGCTGGGAGATCACGTGGTGCTCGAGCCAGTCGTCGCTGCCGTCGTTGAACATCTGGTGGTGGACGCCGGAGGGCAGGTAGATGGCGTCTCCGGCCTCGACGGCGTAGCGGCTCCCGTCGTAGAGGACCTCCCCCGCGCCCGACAGCACGTAGTAGACCTGCTCCATGCTCTCGTGCTTGTGGTGATCGGAGGTCTTGCGTCCCTGCAGGGCGTGCCGGGCGAAGCCGCCCAGCCGCGTCAGCCGGTCGCGCTCGTCCCCGGAGTCCCGCTCCACGGCCCTCAGCCCGCCCCAGTGGACGGCGCTGAGGTGGGCGATCTTCGGCTGGAAGTCGCGCCAGTTTCTCAGGTAGAGGCCGCTCATGGCCGTCTTCAGCCGGCGACGATGCGGCGCATGCGCGCGGCCATCTCGATCTGCCTGGCCCGGTCGCCGCCGACCTCGTGGATCAGGGTGCCGTCGTAGCCGGCGGCCCGCAGCTCGGCGATCACCGCCGGCCAGTCGGTGTCGCCGTCCATCAGGTCGACGAAGCGCCCCGATCCGCGGTCGAAGTCCTTGAGATGCACCTTCCGGATGCGGCTCCCGAGATCGCGGATCCAGTGCTCGGGGTGGCCGTAGGCCATCATGTTGGCCGTATCGAGGTAGATCCCCACCCAGTCGCTGCCGACCTCGTCGGTGAGCTGCACCGCCTCCCGCGGGCTCAGCATGAACTTGTTCCACACGTTCTCCACGGCGATCGCCGCCCGGTGCCCTTCCGCCAGAGGTGCCAACTCCCGCAGGGCGCCCACGAGATCGTCCCAGGCCTGGGCGTAGGTCCCTTCCGCCTCGAGCTGGCCCGGGTGCAGGAGGACGGCGTCGGTGCCGATCCGGCCGGCGATCTCCAGGGAGCGGGCCAGGCAGCGGCTGCAGGCCCGGCGCTCGACCGGGTCGCGGCTCATCAGGTTGCCGCGCTCGGCGTAGTGCGCGATGGAGGCGGCGATGGTCACCCCCGCCTCGCCGCAGCGCCTCGACACGGCCAGGAGCTCGTCGTCGCTCATCTCGACGTTGAGGTCCTTGCCGGAGGCGGTGAAGGTGAGCTCCACGGCGTCGTACCCGGCCTCGATGCACAGGGCAAGGGTGTCCTCGAGGCTCATGCCGGGCAGGATGATCTGGGTAGGTCCGATCTTCACGCGAGGCTCCTGTGAAAGGGAGAGCAAAGGTAATCGGGGAGGTGTGAGGGTGTCCAGATTGCGGCGCTCCGGAGGACTCGAACTCTCGTTGTGCCCCCTGGGACGGCGGGCTATCTTCCCGGCCCTCCGACCCCTCAACCGCACCTGTTGCAGACAGGAGCCGCGAGATGCCACGCATCAGGAAAGCCGACTACTCCGTGGGAGTCGTCGGAGTGGGCCGCATGGGCGCCAACATCGCCCGCCACCTGAAGGATGACGGCTTCCCCGTCACCACCGTGTACGACGTCAATGCGAAGCTGGCAGCCTCCGTCGCGAAGGAGCTGGAGGCCAAGGCCGCCGCGACGCTGGCGGAGGTCACGGCAGGGGCCGACTACATCATCACCGTGGTCACCGACGACCGCTCCATGAAGTCGATCTTCGCCGAGCGCGGCGACAGTCTCCTCCAGGGCGCAAAGGGCAAGACCTTCATCAACTGCGCCACCATCACCCCGGACACCCACGTGCTTGTGGAGAAGCGGGCCGCCAGGGCCGGCGCCCGCAGCCTCGAAGGCTGCATGGCCAGCTCCATCACCCAGGCGCGCGAGGGGACCCTGTACCTGATGTGCGGCGGCCAGGAGAGCGTCTTCGACAGCTGCAAGCCGCTCCTCGACAGTATGAGCGTCGACCTGCGCTACATCGGCTCCACGGGCAAGGCGGCCCAGGTGAAGGCCCTGGTCAACATGGTGATGAACATCAACACCGCGGGACTCGCCGAAGGGCTGGGACTCGGCAAGGCCCTTGGCCTCGACCTGGAGGTCCTGATGGAGGTGTTCTCCCAGACCGGCGCCAACTCGCGGGTCCTGGAGACGGACGGCGAGGACATGGTGGCCCGCGACCACGAGTGCTACTTCTCCGCCGCTCACGCGGCCAAGGACTCGGGCATCGCCCTGGGCCTGGCCCGGCAGAAGGGCCTGGACCTGCCGCTGGCGCGCCGGACCAAGGCCCAGTTCGCGCGCATGATCGATCTTGGCAAGGGGGAGCTCGACAAGTCCGGCGTCGCCGAGCTGACCTTCCCGGGCCGCGCCCTGGCCAGGTCCAAGGCCGCGAAGAAGGCAAAGAGGACGATCAAGGCAAGGGCCAAGAAGGGCTGAGGCCGCGAGTCAGCTGCCCACCTCATCAGGGGAGGTGTTCCCGGAAGCGGGGCGCACCTCCCCTTCTTCGTGTGCCCGGGTGCTACATCCGGCCGTGGCGGATGTCGACCATCCGCTGGGTCAGCTCGTAGCGCAGCTCATCCCCGTTGAAGAAGCGGACGAACTCGTCCACGAGGCTGCCGAAGTAGCGGTGGAAGACGTGGGGCGCGTACCAGGCGATGTGGGGGGTACAGAACACGTTGGGCAGGCGGCGCAGGACACTGTCGGCAGGCAGGGGCTCCGGGTCGAAGACGTCGAGGCCGGCGATCAGCCGCCCGGCCTGCAGCCGCGCCACCAGGGACTGGTGATCGATCACCTTGCCGCGGCTGCAGTTGACCAGGATCCTGCCGTCGCCCAGCCGCTCCAGCTCGGCGGCGCCGATGAGGCCCTCCGTCCTCGGTGTGTGCGGCACCTGCACCACGAGGATCTCGGCGTGATCCAGGACCTCCTCGAGGCTGCCGCGGCGGATCCCCAGCCTCTCGGCGACCTCCTCCTCCAGGTAGGGGTCCCTCACCAGCAGATCGACGCGGAAGGGCGCCAGCAACTCGATCAGACGCTGACCGACGTGTCCGCAGCCGACGAGCCCCACCCGCTTTCCGGTCAACTCGCCGTGGACCCAGTCTTTGTTGCCGGCCATCGCCCAGGTCTCGGTGCCGGCCATCATCTGCCGGTACACGGCGCCGGCGTTCCGCAGGCAGATCAGCATCATGGCCAGGTCCCACTCGGCCACGGGCGGGGCGGAAGCGATGTTGTCCGTGTCGATGACGCGAATGCCGTGCTCGCGGGCAGCCGGCAGGTCGACGCCGGTACCGAACCGGTCCCCCCGCACACCGACGATGCGCAACTCCGGACAGGCGCGGAAGAGGGTTTCCCCGAGCGGCGGCAGGCGCCCGCCCTGGGTGATCAGCCCCGCGCATCCCGCCAGGTCCGCGATCAGGCCGGCCTCGTCGCGCTCCTCGGTGACCCGCACCACATGGGCGGCTTGTTCCAGGCGCTTCCAGTCCGGGGCGGTGGCGTAGGGTCCGGCGTCGACCAGCACTTTCGGGCGGGTCATCGGTTCCATCCTTTCCGGTCGCGGCCCGTGGCCAACCAGACCCAGCCGCCGACGATGAGGAAGAGCACGGAGGTCGTGTAGAAGACCGAGCGGAACCCCAACTCCGCACCCAGGTAGCTGCCGGCGAGGGGTCCGAGGGCCCAGCCCAGGGCGGCCAAGCTCGACATGACCCCGAAGGCCTTGCCGCGGTCCTCTTCATCGATGATCCGCGTCAGCACCGCATTGGCCACGGGCCGCACCGATCCCGTGGCCACGCCGTTGAGGATCACCAGCATCCCGAGAGCCCATACGGTGGTCGAGAAACCCTGGCCGAGGTAGAGGACGCCCGCGGCCCAGAGACCGCCCACCAGCACCCGCCGCGGGCCGAGGCGGTCGGAGAACCGGCCCATGACGGCGGAGGAGACGGCCCCCACGAGCCCGGCAAGACCGAAGATCAATCCGGCCAGGGAGAGGATGTCCCGCCCCTCCGCCAGACGTTGCAGGAAGAGGGGCACCACGGGCATGATGAAGCCGAAGGCGAAGGACATGGAGGTGACCGTCGCCACGAGCACCAGGAAAGGCCTCATGGAGAGGAGCCGAACCATGTCCCGCCCCGGCAGCCGGTAACGCGAGGAGCTCTCCACCGACCGCGATCGGTTGAAGTCCTCGTGCACCCGAAACTGGACGCAGAGCCCCGCCAGGACGACGAGACCGCCCGAGACGAGGAAGCAGCTGCGGTAGCCGAAGGCCTCGATCATCGGCCCGCCGATGAGGGGGCCCACCGAGGCTCCGAGCATGAAGGCCCCCTGCATCAGGCCGAGGGCGAAGGCGAGATGGGAACGCGGCGTCGAGGTGGAGACCAGGGTCAGGCAGGCGGTGACGGTGCCGGCGAGGACGCCCTGGAGGACCCGGGCGAGGAGGAGCCACTCGACGCTGGGCACATAGGCCATGAGGACCACGCAGAGGCCGCCGCCGAGCATGGAGCGCACGACCATCGGCTTGCGGCCGTGGCGGTCGGCGAGGGTTCCCCATACCGGCGCCGAGACCGCCATGGCCAGGCCCGCGGAGGTGCCCATGCGGCCGGCCCATACCAAGGCCTCGGTCAGGTCCTCGACATCGAATTCCTGGATGTAGTAGGGCAGGAAGGGCTGCATCGCCTGAAAGCCGATGATGGCCGTCAGCTCCGCCGCCCAGAGGGTGTAGAAGTTGCGCCGCCAGCCTTCGTATCCCCTGTCGCTCATCGATGGAGCGGGCGAGGAGGCGGGAGGCTCCGCCCTCCCCGGGAGGTCGTACGGCGGGCCCCGCGGCCGGTCACCGCAGCGCCGATACCCCTCCTCCCTTCAGCGCCCGGTCGACCTCCTTCTCCACGTCCGCCTGCGTGACCATGGAGGTGTCGCCCACCGTCTCCTGCACCAGGATGCCGTGGGCGGCGCCCCACTGCACGGCCTCGGCGGGAGGCCGCCCCTTCAGCAGCGCCGCGATCACGCCGGAGGCGAAGGAGTCGCCGCCGCCGGTGCGGTCGGCGATCTCCACATCCGTCCGCACCGCTGCCTGGTGCACGGTATCGCTCCTGACCTCGTAGAGGACGGCGCCCCAGTTGATGCGGTCCGCCGACAGGGCGCCGCGCAGCTGCGTGCCGATGTACCGCAGGTTCGGGTAGTCCCTCGACACCTGCCGCAGCATGCCGGTGTAGATCTCCAGCCACTCGTCGAAGGGGGCCTCCTTGTCGACGGACTCGGTCTCGTACCCGAGGGCGTCGTCGAAGTCGTCCTGATTGCCCACGAGGAAGTCGACATGGGGCACGATGCCGCGGTTGATCTGACGGGCGCGGTCCTTGTCGGGCTCCACCTTCGAGCGGTAGTTGAGGTCGAAGGAGCGTCCGGCGCCGTGCTCCCCGGCCCGGGTCAACGCCTCCAGCGCCAGATCGGCCGTCTTCTGCGACAGCAGGGTGTAGATGCCGCCGGTGCTGAACCAGCGCGTCCCCAGCTCGGCGAAGAGGTGGTCCCAGTCCACGTCGCCGGGGCCGATCTCGCGCACCGGGGTGTGGGCCCGGTAGTACTCGGTGACCGAGGGCAGCACCCCCTTGCCCGCCCAGGTGAAGTTGATGCCGTTGTGCAGCGTACCCTTGCCGTCGGTGGAATGCTGGCCCTTGCCCGAGGGGCTGAACCAGATGACGTGGCCCGTGTCGATGCCGGCCTCGCGCAGCTGGTTCTCGATGTTGCGGCCGATGCCGTCGTCCACGAGGGCGGTGACCACGGCGGTGCGCAGACCGAAGCAGTAGCTCAGCCCCTCGGTGACGTTGGTCTCGCCGCCGCCGTGCCAGATGCGCGCCGTCCGGGCCCGCGCCGTGGGCACGTCTCCGGGATCGATCCGCATCAGGACCTCGCCGAGGGAGACGGCGTCGTAGCGCGTCTCCCGCTCAGACTTCAGTTGCCAGTCCGACAATCCTCTGCTCTCTTCCGGTGAAAGGATCGTGGGACCCGGTTCAGACACCGGCTCCCACGCGTGCGAAAGGCTTGGCCACGGACTTCTCGAGCGACTCGAGCACGGCCACGGGCCCGAGCATGGTCTGCTCGGTCTCCTCCGTCTCGCCCGTCCTGAACATGCGCACGAAGTCGCGGACTCCGGTCAGGTAGGGACTCTCGTCCATGGGGATCGGCTGGTCCACCCGGCCTCCCTCGCCGATCACGGAGAGGTGGAACTCGGGCCGGCCTTCGCCGATGAGATTCATGGTCGCCACCGTGCCCGAGCGGAAGAGGATGCCGGCGCTGTGGTTGGCGCCCGCCCCCTTGACCATCTGGACGCGGTAGAAGTCGTAGCCCACGAGACGCAGGATCAGGTCGACCTGATGGATGCCGTAGAAGAAGATGCCGCCCCACTTGGAGCGGATGTCGCAGGGGCCGGTGGAGATCACCGTGTGGATCGGCCCCAGCCTGGAGACGACCCGCTTCAGATCGCGGAAGGCCTTCTGCTTGGGCAGGGTCGAGAACGAGCAGACCGGCACCTTCAGCTCGCGGGCCCGGGCGAGGAACTTGCGGCCTTCGGCCCGCCGGTAGCAGAACGGCTTGTCGATGAACATGGGCACCCGCGTCTCGAGGAAGGGTCGGGCCGCCGGCAGGTGGAACTTGCCGTGGCGGTGGTCCACGACGATGCCGTCGACCTCCCCGATCATCTCCTCGGGACGGGAGACGATCTGCGGGATCTGCCCGGCTTCCGCCGCTTCCTTTGCGAACCGGCGGGTCTCTCCCCAGACGTGGGTGGCGCGCACGCCGCGAAGGCGCTTGTCCACGTTGAGGACCTTGGCGATGGCCAGGGTGTGGCTGTTCTCGGCGCCCACCATTCCGACCCTGAGCATGCTCAGCTCCCCTTGGCCCCGAAGGGCCACAGCCTCAGGACCGTCCGGCCCAGGACCCACTCCATGTCCTCGGCGGTGATGAAGGCGCTCATGTGATCGCGGACCACGGACAGGGTCTGGCCGTACTCGGCCTTGCTCAGGCAGACCGGCCAGTCGGTGCCCCACATGATGCGACGGGCGCCGAAGGTCTGGTAGACCTCCTCCACCAGGCCGTGGGTGTCGGCCCAGGGAAACCCTTCTCCGGAGGTAGACCAGGTGTGGCTGATCTTCACGTAGACCCGCTCGTACCTGGCCAGGTCCATCAGGAGCCGGCGCCCCTCGGCGTCGTCGGGGTGGACGTCGGACATGTGGTCGATGACGACGTCGAGGTCGGGGTGGCGGTCGAGGAGGGGCACCAGGTCGCGCAGCCTCGGCGGCTTGGTCAACAGCAGCAGGGGCACTCCGAGGGACTCGGCCCGCGCGAAGATGGGATTCATCCGCGCCGGGTCGGCAAACCAGTCGCCCGAGGAGTCGACGGACGGGCTCAGGCGGACTCCGTGCACGCCCTGCTCCGTCCAATCGCTGAGGTGGTCCGCCGCCGCCGGGTCCTCCGGGTTGATGCGGCCCACGGCCATGAACTTGTCGGGATAGCGTCCGATGACGTCGACGACGTAGCGGTTGTCCCAGCGGTAGTGGATTACCTGCACCAGCACCGTCTTCTCCACGCCGTGGGCGGCCATCTGCTCGAGGAGCATCTCGGCGGTGCGGTCCTCGGCGGGAGGGGACGGGTTCTCTGCGGGCCAGGGAAAGCGGGGGTCGTTGACCCAGACATGGGTGTGTGGATCGATGATCATCATGAGGGATATATGAAGCTCCGGGCCTTCGGCCCTGTCAATCAACGGCGGTTGCCGCCCTGGTGGGGCGGGGGTATCTTGCGGCCTCCCCGTATCCAGACTCGATTGCACCGATTCGACGGAGGATCTCCATGGGCCACCGGAGCCGCTTCGACCTCGTGACCCGGGGCGGCGTGACGGCCGGCGAGGAGTGGATCTGCGACGGCGACGAGCCGATCGCCCGGCTCGAGCGGGCGGCGGTGGAGCAGCCGGAGCAGAACCTGCGCTACTTCGACCGCAACCTGAAACCGGTCGTCCTGCGGGACTTGAGGCTCTCCCCGGGCGGCCGTCCCCTGGTGGCCGGCACCCAGCTGTTCTGGAACCTGGACGGCCACATCATCACCACCGAGCTCATCGATGTCACCGTCGACGGGCGCGGCACCGACCGCCTCGCGGTGACCGTGACCACCGCCGACCCCGGGGGCGTCGCCACTTCCCGCCGGGTCCTCACCGTGACCTGGGACGACAAGCGGGGCTCCTACGTCTACGACTTCGCCTGCCACCTTGAGCTGCACAGCCCGGAGGTCTTCCACCGGCCGGGGGTGGAGCAGGTCTCCTTCGAGTACAGCGATCCCTGGTACTGCGACGTGCCCGCTCCCACCGTCGACTTCGAGGGCGCGTGGTCCGCCCATGGCTACACCCACCTGCTGGCCGAGCCGGCCGACGGCACGGTCTGGCAGATGCCGCTGAACCACATGGCCACCGGCATCCCCAGTCCCCGTTCCTTCCGCGAGGGCGGCCTCTTCGTGCTGGCCGCCGACCCCGGCCGCAACCCCGCCTTCGAGTTCCCCGGCGACACCGCGGCCAGGACCTCCGCCTCGGTGTGCAACTGGGGCTACGACATCCATCTGGGCGCCCGCTATGGCGCCGGCGAGCTCTACGAGCCGATCTGCGAGCGCTTCCGCATCCGCCTGTGCCCGGACGAGAAGGTGGCCGAGCTCCGCAGTCGAGCCGGGCCCGTGCCGCCGGTGGAGTACGCCGGCTTCCGCGAGCTGCCGCGGTACGAGCGCCGCTCGAGCTTCGAGAAGCCCCTGCGCCTCGACGAGCCCGCCGGCGAGCTGGACCCCTGGCCCTGGCTGCCCGCGGGCGACGGCGCCGAGTGGTGCCGGGATCACGGCCGCGGCGACGACTGCTCCCTGAAGATCCACCGTGAGACGGCCGGCGTCACCGAGTGGTCGATGGACCGCGAGGGCGAGGGCGCCTTCACCCAGCGCTGGCAGGCGAACACCGGCTTCCGGGTCTCCCTCTGGGTGCGCACCGATTCCGTCTCCGGCCGCGGCGCGTGCCTGGCGCTGCGCTGGATCATCTACAACCACTCGGAGCGCTATCCCCTTGTCTGCTCCGAGCGTCTCACGGGGACCCGGGACTGGACCCGCCTCAGCGTCGAGATCCACGGTCCCTCGCCGCCGGAGGTCAGCGCCGTGGCCATCGTCCTGCGCCAGAACGGCGTCGGCACCTCCTGGTTCGACGACCTGGAAGTGGAGGTGCTCTGATGTTCGACATCGTCATCGCCGGCGGCACCGTCATCGACGGCACGGGGGCACCTCGGAAACGCGCCGACGTGGGCCTGCGCGGGGAGCGCGTCGTGGCCGTCGCCGGGGACCTCTCCGGCGCCGAGGCGGGGCGGCGCATCGACGCCTCGGGCCTCATCGTGGCCCCCGGCTTCGTCGACGTCCACAACCACTCCGACGCCTGGCTGCGCAAGATCCCCCACCTGGTCCCGAAGACCGCCCAG
>CAZEHQ010000051.1:0-21135 GCA_964512165.1 uncultured Gemmatimonadaceae bacterium
CTGAGAGCCTTCCGCCGCCGTCAGCGCTCCAGGGCGCGCAGCATCTCCGCCGCTTGGCGGTCCCCCGGGTCCAGTTCCAGGGCCCGTTCCAGGGCACGCCGCGCTTCGGAGGTCCGCTTCAGGGCCAGCAAGGCCCTGCCGAGATTGGCGTGCACCAGGGCCACGTCGTCGCGCAGGGCCAGGGCGCGGCGAAAGGCTCTCAGGGCGTCTTCCGCCCGCCCGAGTTGCAGCCTCGTCATGCCCAGGTCGTTCCAGGCGCGGGGGTCCCCGGGCCCATGGGTGGTGGCTTGCCGCAGTGCCTCCTCGGCCCCGGCCATATCACCGTAGCGCACGAGCACCGAAGCCAGTCCGTACCAGGCGGGTCCGTGGGCGCCCTCGAGGGCGAGAGCCTCCTGGAAAGCGGCTCCCGCCGCCGCCAGGTCGCCCCGCGCCAGCAGCAGGTTGCCGAGCCGCGTCCGGGATGGCAGGTCCGACGGGTCCCGCAGGCTGCGTTGGCGCAGGACCTCCAGGTCCCTGTCCAGCTCGGCGAGCCGGGCATGCCGCGCGGCGAGGCGGCGCGCCTCCGAGGTGCGTCCGAGGCGGTCGAGGACTTGGGCCAGGAGCAGGTGGGGCCGCGGCTGCCCGGGCCCCAGCCGCACCGCTCTCTCCAGGGCCTGCCGGGCGCCGGCCAGGTCGTCCTCCCGCAGGCGGGCGACGCCGACCCACGTGAAGGCCTCGTAGGAGCGGGGCGACAGCTCCGCGGCGCGGGCGAAAGCCGAGGCCGCCTCCGACGCCTGGTCCAGACTCAGGTGCACCTTGCCCAGCAACAGGTGAACGTCGGCGCGCCCCGGAGCCGCCCGGGCCACCGCCGACAGCAGTTCGGCGGCCTCGCGGGCGCGGCCGAGTCCGGCATGGAGCACGACGGCCAGATTCACCCGGACCTGCAGGCTGTCCGGTGCCATCTCCATGGCGCGGCGCAGGTAGGCCTCGGCTTGGCGGTAGCGGCCCTCCAGGTAGAGAGCCTTGCCCCGGGCGACGAGCTCGGCCGCCGGCCGTCGCCGGTCCCCGGGAGGCAGGTCCACCGCCGCCGCCGGCCTCGCCGCCGCCGCCGGTCCAACCGCCGGGGCCGGCACGGGAAGGCCGGCCACCGGCGTGGCTCCCTCGCGGAGGGTGTGGTAGCGCCGGGTCTCCAGACTCCCCAGTCTCTGCTGCCGGCCGGAGGGGAAGCGCACGCGCAGGCTGTCGATCCTCCCCGCCGCGCCGAGGCCGAAGAGCAGCCGGGGATCGTGGCTGGACTGGAAGCCGCGGCCGGCTCGGACCTCGGCGATCTGCCGTGCCCCCCCGGAGAACAGCTCCACGCGGGCGCCCACGGCCACGGTAGCGGCCGCGTCGAGGACGCGCAGACCGACCCACGCGTGGCGGTTGCCGCCGTCGTTGAGCAGCAGCGTGGGCCGCTCGTTCAGGTCGACGAAGAGCAGGTCGGCGTCGCCGTCGTCGTCGAGATCGCCCACCGCCGCCGCCCGCCCCACGGCCCGGCGATCCCACCCCGGGCCGCCGTCGGCGCGGGTGAAGCGGCCCTTCCAATTGCGGTGCAGCAGGTCGGCCTGGGGATAGCTCAGACCGCCCTCGTGGGCCGCGATCTGGGGGTAGAGGTGGCCGTTGGAGACGAACAGGTCGAGCCAGCCGTCGTTGTCGAAGTCCACGAAGGCGGTGGACCACCCGAGGAGGGGCCGGGAGTCGGCTACCAGGCCCGCGGACGCCGACGCGTCCGTGAAACGGCCGGCCCCGTCGTTCTCGTAGAGGGTGTTGTAGTCGTCGGCGAAGTTGGTGACCACCAGGTCCAGGTCGCCGTCGCGGTCGTAGTCGCCGGCGTCGACGCCCATGCCCGCCTGGGGCTGGCCGTCCTCGGTGAAGGCGGCCCCGGCCAGGGCCCCGTGCTCCGTGAGGCGCCAGTCGCCGTCGTTGCGGTACAAGGTGTTCGGGTCGGAGTCGTTGGCCACGTAGAGGTCCTGGTCTCCGTCCCCGTCGAGGTCGGCGAAGAGCACGCCGAGACCCGCCCGCCGCAGGCTGGCGACGCCGGTGGCCAGGCTCATGTCCTCGAAGCGGCCGCCCCCGAGGTTGCGGTAGAGCCGGTCGGCCTGGCGCTCCACGTCGAGGGGACCGCAGAACACGTCGAGTCCGCGGTACGAGCACGGTTCGCCCCCTCCCGGCGGGCGGGCAGGGTCGAACTCGAGATAGTTGGTCACGTAGAGGTCGAGGAGGCCGTCGGCGTCCAGATCTCCGAAGGCGGCGCTCGAACCCCAGCCGCCGTCGTCCACCGACGCCGTCCCGGCGATGGCGGCGAAGGTGCCGTCGCCGCGGTTCCGGTACAGCTCGTTGCGGCCCCAGCGGGTCACGTAGAGGTCCGGGTCGGCGTCGGCGTCGACATCGGCCGCGGCCACTCCCATCCCCCAGCCGACCCCATCGAGACCCGCCTCCGCGGTGGCGTCGGCATACCGCGGGACACCGTCCGGCCCCCTGTCCACCTGCCGGAAGAGCCGGTCGCCGGCCGTGGGCGGGGGATCCTCGAAGCGGGTCCCGCCGACGAGGAACAGGTCCAGGGCGCCGTCGCCGTCGGCGTCGAGGATCCCGGCGCCGGCCGACATGGTCTCCACGATCCAGCGCTGCTCCGGGGAGCCGGAGACGTTGCGATGGCGATCCAGGCCGGCGGCCTCGGTCACATCGAGAAACCGGAACCCCGGGGCGGTCCCCCGGTCGGTCGGCTCCTTCGCCTCACCGCAGGCCCAGAGAGCGCACAGGGTCAGGCACGCGAGTCCCCGGATCAAGGGTGCTCCACGACCACCTCGCCGCTCTCCAGGACCCGCCGCACCTCGGCATATCCCGCGGGGGCGGCCTCTCCCCGCCGCAGGAAGATGAAGTCGAAGGCCGTGCCGGACCTCAGCAGCTCCGCCGCCAGCGTGGCCGCCGTGGCCAACACCTGTCCGTAGGTGGCCCCCTCCCGGTTCTCGTCGGTCATCTCCATCTCGCGGCTCCACCACATGCGGCCCCGCGGGAAGGTCTCGCCATGGTAGGTGTAGCGCTTCAGCTGGTAGTGATCGAGCAGGTATCCCCAGGGCAGGGCGACGGCCACCCGGGCCGCGGCCCCCCGCTCGCCGGGGTCGTGGCGGGTATGGGCGGCCACGTGGCGGCGCAGGGCGCGGGCATGGCGCAGCTGTTCCTCGAAGGGCACGTGGTGGGCGTGATCGCTGGTCCAGAACCAGAAGTAGGCAGCCCCCTGCTCGTAGGCGATGGGGAAGAGGAGGCCGGCGGCCTCCGGGTCCATCTGGCCGTAGATGGCGACTCCCCAGCGGGCCCCGAAGCGGCGGGCGGCCCCCGTGAAGAAGGCCTGGTGGAAGCGGATCGTGGCCTCGGCATCGGCCGGGAAGTCGACGCCCAGCTCATCGCGCATCAGCCCCGCGAACCACGCCGGCTGGTAGCGTCCTTCCATGCACCAGCCCGCCGCGCCTGCCTCCATCTCGTACCAGCAGGCGCTGGCCACCGTCTCCCATACCGGGTAGTCGGGCTGCGGCATCTCCATGGCGCCCAGGTCCCAGCCGTCCCTGGCGAGCAGGCGCTGCAGGTGACCGCGTCCGTAGCCACCGTCGCCGTGGTAGCGCCCCCGGGTGAGCTCCACCACGACCTCGGCGGCTTTCGCCGGATCCCGGAAGTGGCGGAACATGCCGTCGAAGGCCATGGCGCGGATGGCGGGCTCGTCCATGTACATGACGGCGCCGAAGAAGTTGGGCCGGAACAGCAGGTCGGGACGGGCCCCGAAGCCGCCCCGCACCAGGAACCAGACGGGCTCGTCCCGCACCCACTTCAGGTGCTCTTCGGGGACCCGGAAGATGTTGAAGCCGGCCTCGACCATGGCCGCGTAGTCGTCCCCGTCGAGGTCGACGTACTCGTAGTCGGGTCCGTCGCGGCTCCAGTCCGGCGAGGGTTCGTACAGGCGCCCGGAGCCATCGTCCCGGAAGGAGCGGCTCGTGCCGACGAGGACCTCCGAGTCGAGGGCGAGGCGGAGGGCGCCGCCGACATCGGCCGGCGTGGCCCCGGTGCCGCCGGCGACGCGGTGGACCGGCTTGCCGAGCCAGCTCCCGCGCTCGAAGAGAGGCAGTCCGGGGTCGTCGACGGAGGAGGCCCGCGGCGTCAGGTGGGTGAAGAAGCCGAGCTTCGGCAACAGGGCCCGGCCGCTGGCGGCGTCGACATACTCGAAGAGGGCGCCCTCCTCATCCGTCAGCAGGTAGCGGTGCACGGGGACGGATGGGGCGCCCATGTGCAGGAAGTCGAGGCCGCCGGCGAGCAGGTCGATGGAAAAGCGGCGGTGGTCGCCGGAGAAAGCCTCCAGCCGCCACCAGAAAGCGGGCTCGTCGTCGGCGGTCTCACGCCCGGGCAGGGCCAGGACCAGGTGGGTGATCCCCGGAATCGGCGATCCGTCGCTGAACGCGTAGCGCGCCCAGCGGCCGTCGAAGGCATCCGGGCGGGGTTGGCAGGCGGCCATGGCGAGGGTGAGACCGGCGGTCAGGAGGCGCCGAGACATGCCCCGAATATAGTGAGGGCCTGCCGAGGGGCGGGGTGGCGGCCTCGTTCAGGCGGGTGCCTTGCGAGCCCCGCCTCTCCCCCCCGAAGTTTCCCCGCCGAGTCGAATGCGCGAAAGGAGAGGTCATCTACCGAGGCCGGTCACGGCCCTCTGCCTCGCCGGCGCGGCCCTGCTGCTGGCGGGCTGCAGTCAGGAGGAGGGCCCGGACCCTATGTCCCCACCGGACTACTCCGCCTCGGGCCGGGGGCTGTGGTTCACCGATGTCGCCGCCGAGGCCGGGCTCTCGGTCCGGAACGTCTCCGGCAGCCCTGACAAGCGCTACCTGATCGAGGCCAAGGGCGGGGGGGCGGCCTTCCTCGATGCCGACGGCGACGGCGACCTCGACATCTACCTGCTCAGCGGCTCCACCTTCGGCCGGCGCGACCCGCTGGCCCACAACCGGCTCTACCGCAACGACAACCCCCGGCCCTTCGTCGACGTCACCGCGGGCTCCGGCCTCGGCGACACCTCGTGGAGCATGGGCGCCGCCGTTGCCGACTACGACAACGACGGGGACGCCGACGTCTATGTCACCAACTACGGCGCCAACCGCCTCTTCGAGAACGACGGGTCCGGGCGTTTCTCCGACGTCACCGCCGCCGCCGGGGTAGGGGACACGCTCTGGGGCACGGGCGCGGCCTGGGGCGACTACGACCGCGACGGGGACCTCGATCTCTACGCGGCCAACTTCGTCCGCTTCCAGAAGGACCTGAGACCGCGGTCCATGGAGTACTGCCAGTGGAAGGGCGTCGAGGTGTTCTACGGTCCCGAGGCCTATCGCGGGGCCCCGGACGTCCTCTACCGGAACGACGGCGGCGCCTTCCGCGACGTGAGCCAGGTGTCCGGGGTGCGGGTGGCCACGCCGTACAAGGGATTCCAGCCGGTCTTCGCGGATCTCGACGACGACGGCTGGCCGGACATCTACGTCGCCGACGACACGACGCCGAACCTGTTCTTCCGGAACCTGGGGGACGGCACCTTCCGCGATATCTCCCTCCGTTCCGGGGCCAGCCACAACGTCAGCGGCGACGTGCAGGCGGGAATGGGCGTCGACCTCGGGGACTACGACGGCGACGGGGACCTGGACCTCTACGTCACTCACTTCTCCGACGACTACAACACCCTGTACCGCAACGACGGCGGCGGCTACTTCTCCGACGTCACCTTCGGCGCCGGCCTCGGGGAGGCGAGCATGCCCTGGGTCGGATGGGGCACGGCCTTCGCCGATCTCGACAACGACGCCGATCTCGATCTCTTCGTCGCCAACGGCCACGTGTACCCCGTCGTCGACGATCACGACCTGGGCACCTCCTACGCGCAGCCGAACCTGGTCTTCGCCAACCGGGGTCAGGGCGTCTTCGAGGATGCGAGCGCTCTC
The DNA here is from genome assembly GCA_964512165.1 of uncultured Gemmatimonadaceae bacterium. GTDB lineage: Bacteria > Latescibacterota > UBA2968 > UBA8231 > UBA8231 > UBA8231. Next base: position 5,973 of record CAZEHQ010000051.1, read on the forward strand.
GCCGGCCCCGGACTGCGGGTCCACAAGGTGAGCCGGGGCGCGGCCCTCGGGGACTACGACGACGACGGCGACGTGGACGTCCTCGTGCTGAATGCCGACGACACGCCGACCCTGCTGCGCAACGACGGCGCCGAGGGCCACTGGCTGGGGGTGCGCTTGCGCGGGCGGACCAGCAATCGCGACGGCATCGGCGCCAGGATCCGGGTCACCGCCGGGGGGCGGACCCAGGTGCGGGAGGTCCGGGCCGGGGCCAGCTTCCTGTCGTCGAGCGACCTGCGGGCCCACTTCGGACTCGGGGCAGCGACCTCGGTGGACAGGCTGGCGGTGAGCTGGCCGAGCGGGTCGGTGCAGATCCTGGAAGATCTGCCCGTGGACCGCTACATGCTCATCGACGAGGAGCCGGGCGCCGGGCCGTAGGGAGCCTGCCCGTGGCCAGCCGCGGCCGGCCTCTCCTCTCTCAGCGGCGGTGCTGCTGCCGCTGGAAGCGATGGAACTCGTGGATGGTGCCGCCCTCCACGTCCATGCCGATCCCGTACGAATCGTTGCCGTAGTCGTCGGCGTCGGGCGGCGGCTGCTGCCAGGTGCGTCCGTCCGCCCACAGTCGGTGGGGGGTGTGGGCGCCGTCGTCGTCGAAGGATCGGTACTCGTCGGTGCCCCCGGCGTCGAGGAGGAAGGCGAAGTTGGTGCCGTACTGGCTCGCCGGGGTGTACTCCACCAGGAAGCTGCTCAGCAGGGTATCGGCCGGGCCGTGGTAGGAGGAGGCGGCGCTGCCGCCCCCGGCTCCCCCGGGCAAGGTGTACACGTCGTCGCCGCCGCCGAGGTCGGCCAGGATCGCCGTGGAGCGGATCATGGCCCGGGCGCCGGAGATGATGCGCCCCGTGTAGGTATCGTCCCCCCCCTTGTCGACCAGGAGGGAGACGCAGAAGTCCCAGGCGAAGGAGAGCCCGGCTCCGGCGGCGGCGTTCATGCCCAGTCCCGGGGGTACCAGATCGTCGGCGATGGGCGGGTCCCAGACGGTGTAGGTGTCGTCGCCGTCGCCATCGTCGAAGACGGCGCCCAGGCAGAAGTGGGCGCCGGAGGCCAGGGAATAGTAGACCGACCGGTAGCGGTCGCTGCCGCCCCCGTCGTAGAGGATGCCGGCGCCGAACCAGTAGCCGGCGCCCAGGGCCCAGTTGCCGGCCTCGTAGACGTCGTCCCCCTCCAGGTCCAGAAGCGCCCCCAGGCCGCCGGCCCAGGCGTGGCCGTCGGAGAGGTCGCCGCGGCGCCCGTTGGCGGCGCCCTGGGCGTTGGAGTAGGTGACCCGCTTGCGCGTGTGCCCGGAACCCCGGCCGGTGATGTGAGCGTCGATCTCGGCGGTATAGCGGTCGTCGCCGGAGCGGTCGGCCAGGACGCCGACGCCGCCGCCGATGCCGCCGAAGCCTTGGCCGTCGCCCCAGAGGTCGTAGACATCGTCGCCGGCGCCGTCGACGAGCAGGCCGATGCCGAAGTAGGCTGCCCCCTGGCCGCTGAAGCGGAGCTGCCGGATGTCGTCGCCCTCGTCGTCCCACAGCAGGCCCAGCCCGAAGTAGCCGAGGCCCTGGGCGATGTCCTCGGCCTCGTAGCGGTCGTTCCCCGCCACGTCCAGAAGCAGGCCCACGCCGAGCAGTCCCGCCCCCTGGGTGGGGCGGCCCGGGGGGGCCGCCAGGTAGCGGTCGTCGCCTTCGAGGTCGAGAGCGACGCTGACGGGCCGCTCGAAGGCGGCTCCCACGGAGCCCTCGTAGACATCGTCGCCCCCCAGGTCGATCAGGGCCAGGCAGTCGCCGCAGTCCCCGTGGCGGTCGCTCCCGTCGCCGGCCAGGCGAAGGCGCCCGAAGGGCGTGGGCAGGTCGACGGGGGCGAAGGCCCGCTCCCGCTCCGGCAGGCCGTCCCTGGCCTCGGCCAGCTCTCGCGAGGCCCGCTCCAGGGCCGACACGGCCAGCTGGGCAGCGTGGTAGAGGGAGACGGCGTCCAGGTCCCGGGCGACGCGGTCGAGCTCGGGAGCGTAGTGCTTTTCGTGGAGGGGGCGGCGCTCCAGGGCGGCGGCGCGGTCGGCGGGGTCGACCGCGTGAAAGGCGGTGCCGTGCCAGCGGCAGGCCTGCTCGAGCCCCGCCAGCAGCGCCGACAGGGGCGGGTGGAGGGCCGCCGGCACCCGGGCCGCCGCCTCCCGCAGATCGCCGGCGGCGAAGGGCGAGCCCGCCGAGATATGGAGCTGCTCCAGGGTAGCGGACAGGTTCGGCCCGGTCTCGGCCGGCCCGCCCCCGTAGGCCTTCGAGAAGGTGGCGAAGTCGATGGCGTAGTCGTAGCCCCGGGGCCCCACGACCTTCTTCTCCACCCCGAGGAAGTGGACCACCTTGAACATGGCGTTGGGCCGCTCCTCCCGGTATGCGGGATCGAGGTGCTCCTCCACGGCGCCGGCCATGACCCGCACGAAGCCGTAAGTCTCCAGGGGCTCGGCCAGCAGTTCGGGCAGGAAGGGCAGGATATGGGGGATCCGGTCGATGCGCGGGAAGCGCGACCAGTAGGCCTTCGGCCGCACGCCGAGGTCGGAGCGGTCGAAGCCCACCATGTCGAGGGCCTGGGTCAGCCGGTCGACGCCGAGAGCCGGCTCGAAGGAAGGCTCGCGGGCGGCGGCGCCGTCGGCCAGGACGGCGGTCAGGGCGCTGGCCAGGAGGAGTTGCCGGGTGCGGCTCATTCGCGTTCCTCCAAGGGGGCGAAGATGGTGAACTCGGGGATCGTGCCGCCCTCCACGTCCATGCCCACGCCGTAGGAGTCGAGGCCGTACTCCTCGGAGCCGGGCGCCGGCTGCAGCCAGGTCGATCCGTCCTTCCAGACCGCCGACGGCGGGTGCTCTCCCGTGTCGGAGTAGTTCAGGTAGCGGTCCTCGCCGCCGGTATCGAGGAGGAAGCCGAAGTTGGTGCCGTGGTGGCTGTAGGGGCCGTAGCCGATCTCGTGGGGATGGCGGTCCCTGGCGTAGCTGTCGCGGAAGGCGCCGTGGCCGCCGCCGGCGCCTTCGGGCAGCACGTAGGTGTCATTGCCGCTGCCGAAATCGGCGAGGATGGCGGTGGAGCGGATCATGGCCTGGGCCCCGGAGATGATGCGCGCCTCGTACCAGTCGTCGCCGCCCTTGTCGACGAGGAGGCCCATGGTGTAGTCCCAGCCGAAGCCCAGGCCGGCCCCCGCCGAGGCGTTCATGGTGTCGCTCCGAGGCTCGAGGGGGGGGTCGATCAGGCGGTAGCGGTCGTCGCCGTCCCCCTCGTCGAAGATCGCCCCGATGCAGAAGTGGGCCCCCGAGGCCATAGAGTAGTAGACCGCCTCGTAGAGGTCGTCGCCCCCGCCGTCGTAGACCAGCCCCGTGCCGAACCAGTACCCCGCCCCGAGGGCCCAGTTGCCGGCGCGCCGGACGTCGTCCCCGGACAGGTCGACGAGGGCCCCCAGGCCTCCCGCCCAGGAGTAGCCCTCCTCGAGATCGGCGCGCCTCCCGATGGCGGCGCCCTGGGCGTGGGAGCTGGTGACGCGGTCAGCCGTGTGGTAGGACCCCCGTCCCGTGATCCGGGCGTCGACCTCGGCGGTGTAGGTGTCGTCGCCGCCGGCGTCGCCGAGGACGCCGATGCCGCCTCCGGGGCCGCCGAAGCCCTGGCCGTCCCCCCACAGGTAGTAGGTGTCGCCGCCGCCGTCGTCGACCAGCAGGCCCAGCCCGAAGTACCCGGCTCCCTGGGCCGAGAACCGGGCCCGGTACTCGTCGTCGCCGTCGCCCTCGTCCCAGAGGATGCCGGCGCCGAAGAAGCCGCTGCCCTGGGCCATGCCCTGGGCCTCGTAGCGGTCGTTGCCGCCGCCGTCCCAGAGCAGGCCGACACCGAAGACCCCGGCGCCCTGCACGGGCTCGCCCGGGCCCCCGCCCCGGTAGGTGTCGTCCCCGGAAAGGTCGAGGACCACTGCGATCCGCTGGGCCGGCCCGGCGCCGGCGCCGGCGCCGTAGGTGTCAGCGCCTCCCAGGTCGATCACGGCGAGGCAGTCCCGGCATCCATGCTCGTCGGCCCCGGTGCCGGCGATGAGCACGTCGCCCAGGGGCGTCGGCCAGAGGATGCGAGCGGCCACGGGACCGGCGCTGTCCACGGCCGCCGAGAGCTGCCGGTGAGCCGTCTCGGCCGCCTGCAGGACCTGCTGGGCCGTGTTGGTCAGCAGGACCAGGTCGGCCGCCGCCGAGGCCCGCCGCAGGGCCGGGGCGTACTCGATCTGGTGGGCGGCCTGCTCGTCGGCGATCCAGGCCTGGTCGGCGGCCGAAACCCCCTCGAAGGCTTCCTCCGCCCAGCGCTGGGACCGGGCCAGGCGCCAGAGGAACCGGGCCAGGGGGCGGTGCAGCGCGGGGGGCAGGGCCGCCGCCTCGGCCCGTACCCGGGCCAGCAGGTCGGCGCCGGCCTCCGTCCCGCCGGCGAGGTAGAGCTCCTCCACGGCGGCTGCCAGGGGCTCGGCGAGATCGGCGGGGAGATCGCCGCCGCCGGCGCGGTAGCCGCGGTGCGCCGGCGACAGGTGGGTGAAGCCGAGGAAGTAGGCGGTCTTGAAGGCGCCGTCGTCGTTGGCCTCCCGGTAGGAGGGCGCCAGGTAGCGCTCCATGGCGCCGGCCATGATCCGGCTCGTCTCGTAGGTGCGCAGGGGCTCGGCGAAGAGATCGGGAAAGAAGAAGGGGACCCGCCGGGTCCCGGCGAAGTGGCCGAAGCGGGACCACCAGGTCTTCGGGCGGCAGCCCAGGTCCGAGCGCTCGAAGGAGACGGCGGACAGGGCCTCGGCGAGGCGGTCGGGGGGATCGGCCGACAGGGGCGGCACCGTTGCCAGGATCGCGGCCGCGGCCAGGAAGGTCGGTTTCATGGAATTCCCTCCAAGAAGGCTAAGGTTAGGTGTGAAGGCGTTCGTCGGGCAATCCGTGGCCGCCCGGGCCGCGGTGCAGTAGGTTGGGATACCTTTCCCCGGAAACCGACGATGCCCCGCATACTGATTCTGCTCATCGGGTTGATCTCCGCCGCCCCGGTCCGCGCTCTCGTCCTCGTCGAGGACGGGGTGCCCCGGGCGACCATCGTCGGGCGGGCCGGTGCCGGCCGTACCCTGGACGAAGCCGTTCGTCGCCTCCAGACCGCCGTGGAGAGGGTTTCCGGCGCCCGTCTGCCCGTGGTCGACAGTCTGCACCAGGTCCGCACCGCGGGACGAGTCCTCGTCGGTCTTGCCGGCTCCGACGGACCACCCTCCATCGCCGGAGACCGCCTAGGCTACGACGGCTGCCACCTTCGCCTGCGCGGCGACGAGCTGGTAGTCCTTGGCCCGACGGACGCCGGAGTCGCCAACGGCGTCAGCTGGTTCGTGGAGTGGAAGCTCGGCCTCCACATCCTCGGCTTCGGCCCAGGGGACCGGGTGGTGCCGAGCCGGTCCACCATCGAGGTGGAGGACTTCGAGTACGTCCACCGCCCTTCCTTCGCCTGGCGCGAGTCCTGGACCAGCGCTGTTCGCGGGTACGAGGGCTACATCCGCGTTCTCGACGAGGCGGAACAGGGGCGTTCTGCGGAGTACTACGCCCTCAACCGGCGCGGGGGCGTGTCTCTCAGCGGCGCCCATTCCCTGTACCGCTACGTGCCGGACTCGCTGTTCTCCTCCCACCCCGAGTTGTTTCCCCTGATCGACGGCAAGCGGGTGGTCGAGTCGTCCCGAGGCGGCTCGGTGCAGCGGGAGTTGTCCCATCCCGGGGTCCTGCGGCGAGTCGTGGAGAGCCTCCGCGGCCGGTATGCGCCGGAGGCCGTGGCCTTCGCCACGGTGAGTCCCAACGACGACCCGTACTGGTCGGAGAGCGAGGCCGACCGGGCCCTGGCGGAGGATCCCGGGGCGCGCATGTTGCTGTTCTGCAACCGGGTCGTCGAAGCCCTGGCTCCGACCCATCCCGGTCTCGGCGCCTGTTTCCTCGCCTACAGCTACTCGGCGACCATGGAGCCCCCCTCGGGCCTCCGCGCTCACGAACGCGTCGTGCCCCTCGTGGCCCCCCTCGGCGCCTGTCCGGTCCACGGTCCGGCCGAGGGGAGATGTCCGGACCACGGCGAGGTGGGGCGCATCTACGAGGGCTGGAAGCAGGTGGCCGCCAAGGTCACCACCTACCCCTACCTGTATGCCAACATCCTGCCCTTGCCGACGCCCCGGGTGGTGGCCGCAGAGATCCGCTATTACCACGACCTCGGGCTCTTCGGCGTGCAGCGTGAGCACATGGCCCGCGGGTTCGGCTGGGAGTTGAGTTACTGGCTCGAGTGGCAGTTGCTGTGGGATGCCGAGATGGATGTCCCGGAGCTGCGGCGGGTCTTCATGGATGGTTGGTACGGCGCGGCGGCGCCGGCCATGCAACGGATCTACGACCGGGTCGAGGCCGCGGTGGCCTCGGCGCCTCCGGGACGCACCATGACCGGCCGTGACCTTGTGCGTTACTGGCGCGGATGGTTCACCGGTTGGACGGACAGCTTCAATCAGTTGCCCGGCCTGCTGTCGAGCACCGAGGCGGCCAACGCAGGGGACCTGGCCGAGGCCCGGAACCTGGCGGACACGCCGGTGGCGAGGGCCCACGTGGAGCGCGACGCCGCCGACCTCACGGCCATGGCCGCCTATGGCCGCGGCCGCCTCGCCTTCGACACCTGGGAGGCCGGGGGATCAGGGCGGACGGAGGCCCTCGGGGCGATCGACAGCGCTCTGACGGAGGTACGGCGGCTGCAGCCCACCTCCGTCCGCGGGGTTCATGCCGTATCGGGGCAGTTGCGCCGCCTGAGGGAGGCCGTCGTCGGTGGGGAGGGAACACGCGGCGGGTGAAACCCGAGGCCCGGCCCCAGGGCGGATACCGGCGCCCCGACAGGAGCGCTCAGCGGATGCCGAAGGTCTCGACGCCGAGTCCGCGGAGCCTGTCGAGCAACCGGATCACGTCCTGGTAGGGAACCTCGCCCGAGCCGCTGAACATCACCTTGCGCTCGGTCAGCACCCCCTTCGGGAACAACTCATCCATCTTGACCGCGAGACTCTCGAAGGCCACCTCTTCATCGTCGACCAGGATCCTGCCGTCAGCGGTGAGGACGACGACGGGATCGGGCTTCAACTGCCCCGAGGAGACCGCCCCGGCCTGGGGGAGGTTGGCCTGCAGGGTCTCGATGAGGATCGGCGTGATGACGAGGAAACCCAGCAGCAGACAGAGGGAGACATCACCCATGGGGGTGATGTTGATGTTGGACTCGAGGCGGCCGAGGGCCCTGCTCCGGCGGGGCATCTAGCGTTCCTTCCTGGCCAGCAGGTCCACGGCGGGCGCGCCGATCCCTTGGCACACCTCCATCAACTCGAGAATCTCCTGGTACGGCAGATGGCGGGCCCCCTTGATGATGATCGGGTTGCCCTCCTGTCCCTGGTAGGCGAGGGCCAGTTCGTCCTTCAGGCGGTTCTTGTCCACCTCGGTCAGGTTGACGAACAGACTCCCATCCTCCTTGACCGACAACACGACCAGCTGTTCGGCGGCCTCCTCCATCCGGTCGGCGTGGTCGGCCTGGGGTGTGTCGACCTCGACCCCCTCGCGGATGATGGGCATGACGATCATGAAGATGATCAACAACACCAGGGCCACGTTCACCACCGGGGTGATGTCGGGCATGGGACTCGTCCGCTCCCGCTGCCCGGCGGCCGTTCGCAACTGACGCTTCCTGCGTGGCATCCCAGGTTGGACCGGTGAGCCGTGCTGGCTAGGCGGCGCTGGCTCGCAGGGCGTGACGGACGGCGCGGTTCACCACCCGGGTGGCGGCATTGTCCAGCTCCACGGCCATCACGTCGATCCTGTTCATGAAGAAGTTGTAGGCCCACAGGGCCGGGATGGCGACGAAGAGGCCGATCACCGTGGTCACCAGGGCCTCGGAGATTCCGCCGGAAACCGTCGCCAGTCCTCCCGAGCCGGTCTCGGCGATGCCGCGAAAGGCGGCGATCAGGCCGGTGACGGTGCCGAAGAGGCCGAGGAAGGGCGCCACGCCCGAGATGGTGGCCATGCCGCTGAGGCGCACACGCAGGTTGATGACCGCCACGTCGAGTTCGCGGCTGACGGCCTCGTCCACGCCTTCGACGACTACGGCCCCGGGCTGGTCGTCGGCGCGCAGGGACCCGTACTCGTCAAGGCCGGCCGCAACCACCGATCCGAGGGAGCACCGGCCCTCCGCAACCGCCTCTCGGGCGGCGTCGAGGATGGGGCCGGCATCGCTCTCGCCCTCGATCCCCTCGACGAAGGCACCCGAGCGCTGCCGGTCCGTGCGCAGGGCCAGGAAACGGTCCACCATGACTGCATAGGAGTAGATGGACAGGGCGAACAGGACCAGGACAACCACCTTGCCGGTGATCGCCATCGATCCCCAGAGTTGGGTGAGCAACTCCATCGGGTCCTCCTTTACGAGTCGGCCGGCCGGGTTGCGGAGCGGGAGATGGCTGCTCCACGGACACGACTCCAGGGCCGTGACACATTGTACGGATATGCCCTGGGGTCCACAACCAGTATGGGTCCGTCTTCGAGGCACGGACCTCTCTCCGCTTCCTGCGCAGCGGACTCGACTATGCCCCCCTTGGGCCGTGACTACATTCCCGACATGACGGGATCCTCCCACGTGCCCGTGTGGGCCTGCTCGCGCGACATCGGCGCAGCCCTGCGCCGGGCGGGCAGCCCGCGGTACACCGAGTCTCCCGGAGAGGGGCACGTGGGCGGCTCCCGGGTCTTCCCCTGGAGGCGCCCGGAGGCCGCCGCGCCATGACCCGCCGCCTGCGCGTGGCGGCGGTCTGCACCGTCTACTACGCCACCTCCCACGCCGACGCCATCGTCACCAAGTTCCTCAAGGGCATGTCCACCGACGAGGGCTTCTTCCCGCCCGAGGTCGACGTCGTCTCCCTCTACCTCGACCAGGTCCCGGAGAACGACATCGGCCTAGCCCTCGCCCGGGACCACGGCGTTCCCGTGTACCCGAGCATCCGCCAGGCCCTGACGCGCGGCGGCGCCCGCCTCGACGTCGACGCGGTGCTGCTCATCGGCGAGCACGGCGACTACCCGTGGGACGAGCGCGACAGGATCCTCTATCCCCGCCGCTCGTTCTTCGAGCAGATCGCCGGCGAGATTGGCCGCGGCGGCCGCCCGGTGCCGGTCTTCAACGACAAGCACCTCGCCTGGGACTTCGCCGACGCCCTGTGGATGTGGAACCGGGCGCGGGAGCTGCGGATCCCGCTCATGGCTGGTTCCTGCCTGCCCCTGGCATGGCGCAATCCTTGGCTCGAGCCCGAGAGGGGGGCTCCCATCGAGGAGGCCCTGGCCGTCGGCTACGGCAAGGTCGAGGCCTACGGCTTCCACACCCTCGAGGTCCTGCAGTGCATGATCGATGCCCGCCCGGGCGGCGAGACCGGCGTGCGCTCGGTGCAGTGCCTAGAGGGGGGCGAAGTGTGGGAGGCCGCCGATCGCGGCGTGTGGCCGCGGGAGCTGGCGGAGGCGGCCTGCGGCACGATCGAGAACAAGCCACCCGGCCCCATGGAGGAGCACGCCGAGGTCCCGCGCCTGTTCCTGATGGAGCACGTGGACGGGCTGCGGACGGCGGCTCTGCTGCTGCAGGGGTACGTCTCCGACTGGGCCTACGCCGCGCGCGCCGATGGCCGCGTGCAGGCGAGCGAGTTCTACCTGCAGCCCGACGGCCCGGGAGCCAACTTCGGCTACCTGTGCCGCAACATCGAGCGGTTCTTCCAGGAGGGGGCGGCGCCCACCCCGCCCGAGCGCACCCTGCTGACCACGGGGGTCATCGACGCGGTGATGAACTCCCGCCACGAGGGCCACCGGGTCTTGGAGACGCCGTACTTGGAGATCGCCTACGGAACCGGCGACGACGGGCGGATCATCCGCCCCCTCGGTCCCAGGCCGAGCGGCGCCTGCCTCGACCGGCAGGCCCCCGACCTGCTGCTGCCGTGGCGCTGAAGGAGAGACCATGACTGAATCCCCCCCCGGCAACCGTCCGGAACGACTGCAGTGGTTCAACGGTCTCGGCTTCGGGATGTTCATCCACTGGAGCATCGACAGCCAGCTCGGCTCGGTCATCGGCCACTCCATGGCCCGCGCCTCCGAGGACTATCTGGAGAAGTTCACGCGAGTCCTGCCGTCCACCTTCAACCCCAAGCGGTTCGACCCCGACGAGTGGGCCGTCCTGGCCCGCCTGGCGGGGATGCGCTATGTCGTCTTCACCACCAAGCACCACTCCGGGTTCTGCATGTTCCACACCGAGTCCACCGGGTTCAACGTGGCCAGCACCGCCTTCGGGAGGGACGCCACGGGCGAGATCATCGAGGCCTTCCGCCGCCAGGGGATCGCCATCGGCCTCTACCACTCGCCCGACGACTTCCACTTCCTCCACGGCCAGGGCATGCCGGTGCGGCGGGGGATCCGACCCGAGGCCTGCGAGGGGCTGCTGGACCACAACAAGACCCAGGTGCGGGAGCTGCTCACCAACTACGGCGACATCGATATCATGTTCTTCGACGGTCCCTCCGACGGCCTGCGGGAGCTGTGCTGGGAGCTGCGTCCGGAGATCGTCATCACCCGGGGTGCGATGCGCACGCCGGAGCAGTGGATCCCCGGCGTGCGGTCGACGGAGCCGTGGGAGGCGTGCGTCACCATGGGCACGGGATGGCAGTACAAGCCGACGAACGAGAGCTACAAGTCGGGGACGCAGCTGATCGAGCTGCTCATCGAGACCCGGGCCAAGGGCGGCAACCTGGTGCTCAACGTCGGCCCCAAGCCCGACGGCGAGCTGCCCATCGAGCAGGAGGCCCTGCTGCGCGAGATCGCCCTGTGGACCTTCGTCAACGGCGAGGCGATCCACGATGTCGAGCCCTGGAGGGTGCCGGGCGAGGACCGGGTCTGGTTCGCCGCCCGCAAGGACGGGGACGCGGTCTACGCCTTCCTCACGGGGGAGGGGGAGTGGCCGCTCTACGAGCGCCGGGAAAGGACCCTGTCGTCGGTGCGCGCCGGTCCGGCGACCAAGGTGCATGTCCTCGGCCAGGCCGACGACCTGGCCGACGAGCAGGGCCCGGCCGTCGAGTGGAGCCAGGAGGAGGAGGGGCTGCGCATCCGGGTCGGGCGCATGCAGAGGCTCTACAACACCCGCCGCTGGCCGAACCCCGTGGTCCTCCGGATCACCGACGCCCGGGTGGGGCTGGTGCCGCCGGCGGTGGTCACGGGAGAGGCCGTCCGGGACGAGGCCTCCGGGAGCTGGCTGCTGCAGGCGTCGGTGGCCGACCTGGGGGCGGGCGACGCGGTGGAGGCGGGCTTCCAGTACCGGCCGCGGCGGCTGCTCACCGACGACCTCGAGGACTGGGTGGACACTCCCTTCGAGACCCGGCGGTCGACGGGGGACTACGCCGCGAGGGTGGAAGGGCTGAAGGAGGGGACGGCCTGGGAGTTCCGCGCCGTGGTCCGCCATCCCGCCATCACCGTCAACGGCGACAGCGTCACCTTCCGCACCTGAGCGGGAACTCCTCGGGGGCCGGAACGCCCTCGAGCTCTTCCTTCCGGGTAGACGCTGCCGGCCGCGGGCCCGGGGTCCCACGACCTCTCCAGGGCGCTCGGCCGGACCGGGGCGGCGGGAATGACCAGGGTCTCGCCGCCCTCGGCATCCGCCTCGACATCGCCGCCGCCGCTTTCCACCGCCTGCCGCGCCAGGGCCTCGCAGACCTCGATCAGCCGCGGGAAGCCGTAGGGGCTGTGGCTGAACCTCGTCTCCAGGCTCAGGGCCGACTTGAAGCGCTCCGGGACGGCTTCGAGGCCGAGGCTGGTGAAGAGGATGCCGGCGGCGCTGGAGGGGTTGCAGTCGGAGTCCTGGCCGCAGCGCAGGGCCAGGGTCATGGTGCGCTCGGGGTCGCCGCCGCCGTACAGGAGGCCGATGAGGATGTAGGCGCCGTTGAGCTTGGCCTCGATGCTGAAGTCGCCTTCGGCGCCGGGCAGGCTGCAGCGGCCGTGGGTGTAGGCGGGGTCGGTGTGATAGCGGGCCTCCACGCGCCGCCAGGTGCGGGTCCAGTCCTCCGGGTCCTCGCGGTGCCACTGGAGCACGTCGCGCACCATCCCGGCGTACTGGCTCTCCGGGGGCAGGCACCGCAGGCCGGCCTCGACGATGCGGGTCAGGTCCCGCTCGAAGAAGGCCTCGGCGTACATGCAACCCACGAACTGCCCTCCGTAGAGGCCGTCGCCGTAGTTCATCAGCCGCCCGAACTTCTCGCCCAGCTCGATCACCGTGTTCGGCAGGCCCGGGGCGATGAGCCCCGGGAACGGCCTCGATCTGGTAGTCGATGTCGTCGGCGTGGTCGGTGAACAGGGGATGTCCGGAGTCGGGCGGCGCGATCCCCCGGCGCAGGTTCTCCCGGCCGAAGCGGTTGGCGTGCCACAACTCGTAGCCGCTGCCGGCGAAGTCGAGGCCGGCCTGCCGCGACGACACGCCGAGGCCGTGGACCTCCAGGGTCCGCAGGAAGGCCGAACTGGTTGACCCGCCCCGGGCTCCAGGCCGGCACCTTCTCCTGCGGGATGATCGCCCCGAGGGAGGTCCACTCGGTGGGGGTGCCCCAGCCGACGCCGGCCATCTGGCCGATCCAGCCGGCCTTCATCCGGCTCACGTACTCCTCCACGGGCAGGCTGCGCTCGCGCCCCGCCGCCGATTCCGCCGCTGCGGGACGGGCGCCTTCGCCGGCGGGCGCCATCAGGAGCGGGACAGCGGCCGCCGCCCTCAGGGCCCCATTGGCCGGAGCCCGGCCGGACCGGCCTCAGCCACCGGGCGTCCACAGGAGCCAGCGGTCGCCCAGCCCGTGGCGCTGGGCCCGGTCCCAGGTGCCGCTCATGCGGAAGGTGAAGGAGTTCTCCTCGCCCGGACGCAGCCGGCGCGAGACGTCGATGTCGGTGCCGTAGCGGTGCAGCTCGTCGGTGGGGGAGTGGACGAGGTGGCCGTTGGCCCAGACCCACATCTTGTCGGCGTAGACCAGCGGCACGTAGAGCCGCGCCGGCGCGCCCGGCTCGGCCCGAGGCACGGGCGCCGAGAACCGGTACCACCCCAGGCCGGAGTAGGCGTAGCCCTCGGAATCGACATGGCCGCCCTGGGTCCAGTCGGTGGTCACGGGGATGGGCTGCCACTCCAGGTCCGACGCCACCTCGTCGAGGTGCCACTGCTCGAAGAGGCCCTCGTTGTTGCCGTCGGTGCGGAACCCCGCGGTGGCGGGTCCCAGGGCCAGGCGCCGGCCGAGGCCGCCACCGTCGCGCTCCGCCAGGGCCTCGATGTAGCGGCGCCAGGTGCTCAGGCCCCTGTCGGAGTCCATCACCCACTGCGGCTCGGGGGGCAGCAGGCCCGGCTGGATCGTCTCGGCCGCCTCCACGGGGAGGCTCAGCCGCTCCAGCTCGGCCAAGGCCTCGCGGTACCTCCCCTCGTGGACGCTGGTCACCATGGCGTTGTGGATCGTCATGTACTCGTGCAGGGCCCGGTAGGCGGCGACGCGCCGGCGCAGCCGGGGAGTGTCGGCGAGTCCCTCCGCCCGGTCGAGAAGCTTCCCCAGGGCCAGGGTGCGCTCGGGCGGGTAGATGCGCGTCCAGTCTCCCAGCTTCGAGGTCCAGGTCACGTGCTCGGGCGAGGCCTCCAGCATGCCCTCGATCCGGTCGAAGAAGGCCCTCATGGGCGCCTCGGCGGGCCCGAAGAAGCGCCGGTGGAAGTCGTCCACGAGGGCGTCCACGTCGGCGTCTACGTCCCACATGAGCCGCGACCGCACGTAGTAGTTGAGGCCGGTGCGCAGGAAGGTGTTGTGGCCCTCCGTGGTGAAGCCGACAACGCCGTGGTCGCGGTAGAAGGGCAGGTTGGCGCGGATGGAGTGGACGTTCCAGAAGGGCATGCGGTTCAGGGTGGCGTGGGGGTCGTAGTCGTAGATGACCATCTTCGGGGAGATGCGGGCCCAGGCCTGGATCGTGCGCTCGTGGCGCCGCGCGAAGATGTCGCCGCCGCCGGGGATGGGGCGCAGGGCGCTGACGCCGAGGCGGGCGAGCTGCACGACGATGTTGCGGTTCCAGGGCCGGTCCAGCCCCTCGGGGGGGCGCACGCGGTTGTCGTAGGCGAGGATGACGATGTAGCGGTCGGGGTACTCGGCGTTGACCCCGTGGGCGACGTTGTTGACGAAGTTGAAGTAGGCGTCGGAGATCGAGACATCGAGGCCGCTGTCGATCTCGAAGGCGTGGTCGCCGGCGACGCAGACGTCACAGTAACACCGCGGCGACCAGTCGGGGGCCGAGAACCCGTAGCTGTTGGCCTCGGGATGATCGCGGAAGTACTCCCTGACCGTCCGCACGGCGATCTCCTCGGTCAGGGGATTGGTGACGCAGAGCATGGTCAGGTGCAGCTCGCCCTTCGGCCCCCTGGAGCGGCGCTGGCCGTCCGGGCCCATGGCGTAGATCTCGGGATGCACCTCCTCGTAGATCTCCGGCGGCGCCAGGCGCCCGATGGAGCCGTCGCCGGCGAAGGCGAAGGGACGGTGGAGGGTCCCCTTGTTGCGGATCAGCCAGTCGGGGTGGTCGCCCGTGTCGTCGGCCCAGCCCGACATCCAGATGTTGCGCACCACGAAGGAAGGACGCTGCTCGACGTCGAGGTCGGGCACGGTGATCGTCTCCTGCTCCGGGAGGACCTGGCCGAACTCCCCCGGGAAGTACCACCGGCAGCCGAGCCGTTCCAGCAACTCGTACACGGCGTACTCGGTGCCGCGGTAGAAGGCGTCCTCGTTGCCAGCCAGCACGAGGTCGCGGGGACCCACCGTGCGCAGGACGAACCCCTCGCCGGTGGCGTCGCGGTCGTGGCCGGAGGTCGGCTCGACGCCGAGGCGGCGCACCGCCTCGGAGCGGCCCACGTGGAGGCGCGCCTGGTCCCCGAGGCTCCCGGGAACCGCCGCGGCGCCGGCGTACACGGGCAGCTCGGCGCCGGAGATCCGCTCGACGAAGTGCTGCAACTCGGCGGCGGCCCGGGCCGCCGAGGGACTCGGCTCGGCGGCGGTGACGATCACCGCCCGCGGTTGACCGTCCTGGACGATGACCATGGCCTCCGCCTCCTGAGAGAAGATCCAGAGG
>CAZEHQ010000052.1:0-20812 GCA_964512165.1 uncultured Gemmatimonadaceae bacterium
CAAGCGAAGCAGTCCCGGCGGCCACCTTCTGCGAGAGACCGGAGTCCCCCCTTCTCCTTGCCGGGCAGCCGCGGGGGCGTCACCGTCGGCCGCGTCAGCAGGATGGCCGCGGGAGAGAAGCGTAATCGCTGTGAGCAGAATGAGGGAACCGGTGATCCTGGTTCCGGGGGTCAAGTCGACTCCCGCTGCCGGGTCGTCGAGGCGACCAGCCTGTCGACCTTGAGCACCTCGCCGGTCCCGGGGTCGACCTGGCCGAACTCCAGCACGCCGGTGGGACAGGACTCGACGCAGGCCGAGCAGCGGACGCACTCGGGGTCGGCCATGGGCAGCCCCTTGTTGGCGAAGTTCATGATGTCGATGCCCTGGTGGCAGACGGAGGTGCAGACGTTGCAGGAGATGCACTTCTTCTTGTCCGCCAGGATCCGGAAACGGCTGAAGCGGGCGTACACGTGCATCAGCGCCGCCAGGGGGCAGGCGAAGCGGCACCAGACGCGGCCGCTGTACCAGAAGTAGGCGCCGTAGCCGACGACGCCAGCCAGCATCAGGTCGACGAGATAGCTGTAGTTGAGGGGGACGCCGCCGAGGCTCCAGCCGTAGAGCAGTCCCTCGTGCACCTGCCGCAGGGCTGCGCCGATCCCGCTCTCGGGCCAGATCCAGCCGATGACGCGGGTCGCCAGCAGCAGCAGGCAGATCGCCAGGATCGCCTGGCCGAGCATGTTCCAGCGGTTCCAGCGGGCCCCGTGCATCATCTTGTGCCGGTGGCCGTCGCCGAGGGTTTCGGCCAGGGCCCCGCAGGAGCAGATCCAGCCGCAGTAGGCGCCCTTGCCCCAGAAGTAGATGATCGCCGGGATGATGACGAAGGTCTGCACGAGGCTGACCACCAGCCACGCCGTCAGCGGCTGGTGGGTGAAGACGTTCCACACGAAGAGGGGCCAGGCCAGAACGAAGCCGAAGGCGCG
The DNA here is from genome assembly GCA_964512165.1 of uncultured Gemmatimonadaceae bacterium. Taxonomy (GTDB): domain Bacteria; phylum Latescibacterota; class UBA2968; order UBA8231; family UBA8231; genus UBA8231. The sequence continues at coordinate 960 of CAZEHQ010000052.1, forward strand.
CCAGTACTCGCGCCCGTGGTCGTAGGAGACCTCGGGGAAGAAGGCGTCGGCGAAGCTCTTGGCGAAGCCGGCGTCGAACCAGCCGGCGTTGCCCATCCAGGGCAGCACGAAGTAGGGCAGCAGGAACAGGGGCACCACCTGGAAGAGGGCCAGGCTCCCCGTCTGCCACTTCACGTACGGCGTCGGCCGCCGGCGCACCCTCCGGTACCCGAAGATCACCACGAGGGCGCAGTAGGCGAGACTGTAGTAGAAGCCGGGCTTGCCCAGGTTGAAGGCCATCAGCCCCCAGAGGTCGGCGGCGTGGGCGTCGGCGGCGGCCAGCAGGGACGGCACGTTGAAGGGGAACCAGCCGGCCTCCTGGAACCAGCGGGTCAGGGGACCTCCCGCTTTCCAGTTGTAGAGGAACATGCAGAAGGCCATGAACAGGCCGAAGCCGGTCCACTCGCGCGGCCCCATCTCGCCGCGGATGCGCACCCCCGAGCGCCGGAAGAACTCCAGCGGCGCCTCCCGGCCGATCATGGTGAAGACCGCGTCGTTGCGCAGCTTCACCTCTTCGCCGCCGGCATCGGAGAGCGCCACCTCGCCCTCCTCGATGGCGAGGACCTTGGACGACATCCTGACGTCGATCGATCCGGGGCGGCGCTCCTCCTCGAGGAAGGGGCCGCTCGAGGTGGTGACGCGTTCGGAGGTGGGCGTGTCCACCGAGACGTCCGCCATCGGGTCGGCGGAGAGCGCCTCGAGGCGTTCCAGGTTCTCCGGCTTGGGCCGCGAGAACTCCGGCCGGCGGTAGGAGAGGGTCACGCGTCCGCCGGCGGTGGCCACGGCGATGGCCGTCTCCATGGCGCTGTCGCCGCCGCCGACGACGAGCACGTCCTGGCCGGCGTAGTCCTTGGGGTCGTGCAGACGGTTGGAGACCTTGTCGAGGTCCTCGCCGGCCACGCCGAGTTGGCGGAAGTTCCCGGAGCGGCCGATGGCGACGACCACCCGGAGGGCTTGCAGGTCCCCGCCGTCGGGGATGACCACGGTGAAGCGGCCCGCCGACCCCTCGACCCGCTCCACCCGGGCCATGCGGGGCTCGATACCGCGGTCGAGGGTCTGCTCACGCAGCTCGGCCACCAGCGGCTCCTTGACCTCGGCCGCGAACTGCAGGTCCCCCGCCGGGGTCATCTCCCGCGGATAGGTGTAGATCGGCTTGCCCTTGGGGAAGTTGACGACCGTGGAGAAGGGCTCGGTGGCCTCGAGGATCTCGTACCGGAGGCCGGCCTCGCGCGCCGCCAGGGCCGCCGCCATCCCCGAGACGCCGGCGCCGACGATGACCACGTCCAGCACTCCTTCGCCGCCGCCGCCCTCGCGCTGCCGCTGGAAGTCCTCGTCGTCGACGATGTCGGCGACGGCCAGGGCGCCGCTGTGGGAGGAGAACTTCAGCAGCGGGATGCCGGTGAGGTCCCCGACGATGTAGAGGCCGGGGACGTTGCTGCGGTAGCGGGCGTCGACCTCCGGCAGCTTCTCCACCGTGCCGGCGGGCCAGCGCTCGTGGAGCCAGCGCGCGTAGCGGTGAATCAACGATGCCATGTCGGTCGCCGGCTCAGCGGGCCAGCGTCATCGTCCGCTGCCGGGACAGGTCCCGGGCGGGCATCTCCAGGCGGTAGTGGTAGACGCCGCTGGCCACGGCGCGGCCGGACTCGTCGGTGCCGTCCCAGTCGACCACGTAGCGGCCGGCGCGGTGGCGGCCGTCGGCCAGGGTGCGGATCCGCTGGCCGAAGGCGTTGTAGACCGTGAGGGAGGCGTCGCCGTCGGACGGCAGGGCGAACCGGATGCGCGTCCCGGGGTTGAAGGGGTTCGGGTAGTTCTGGCCGAGGTCGAAGCTCTTGGGGACGGCCTCGCCCTCGGGCTCCAGCACCGCCGTGTCGGGGGGGCCGTCGAGGATCCCCCCTCCGCCCCAGACCGTGCTCTCCGGCCAGTAGGTGCTCCAGGCGAACCACATGGAGTAGTAGGCCGGCAGCTGGGTGAGCTGCTCACCCTGGAGAGGTCCCTCGAGAGCGCGGCCCAGGAGGTCCCAGGTCGTGCCCGTCTCCACGTCGCGGAACTCCGGCAACTGGCCGGTGGGGTCTGCCCGGTAGAAGGTGAGGGTCCGTCCGTCGATCTCACGGCTGTAGGGAAGGGCGGTCTGCGAGTCCTCGTGGAAGACCACCAGGAGGGGCTCTCCGCCGAGGTCGTCGTTGATCACCGCCTCGGGGCCCATGTCCCCGAAGCCGTAGGCCCGCAGCTCGCCGCCCAGGCAGATGCCCAGGAACATCTCCTTTGGCTGGTACACGGAGAGGTCGGGGTCGTTGGTGGTCCAGTAGAAGAAGATCCGGTTGTGGTTGGTGCGGTAGTCGCCGTACGGATAGCTGTGGAAGAGGTCCGCTGTGGAGTAGTAGCTCTGCTTGCCCGCGGAGTAGCGGTCGAGGCCGGTGCCGAAGAGGGCCACCTCGCTGTCGGGGTACATCCGTTTCCACATCCCGAAGGTCGTCACGATGGCGGGCAGCAGCCCCAGCTGCTCGCCCTTGTAGTCGCCGCTGATGCCGGTGTAGATCATCTGCGGGTAGAGCGTGGTGTCGTCCCGGCGGTCGTACATAACCAGGTTGGAGTTGATCAGCAGACCCGAGACGCCGAACTCGATCTGGCTGCCGTCTTCGGCGGTGGCGTCGAAGACCTGGGGCGTCCCGGTGAGCGGGCACAAGGTCACGGAGATGTACCCGTCGCCGATCCGGTCGTTGATGATCTCGTGCCACCAGCCAAGGTTCTCGGGATAGGCTTTCACCTCGCCGCCGCGGACGACGCCGATGACCAGGTCCGTGTCGCGCACGTATTCGATCTGCGACGCCGGCGCGAAGTCCGGGTTGGTCACCGCCGGGATGCCGTCGACGGGAGGGCCGCCGGAGCGCAGGTGCCCGGTCAGCTGGTCCAGGTGCTCGAAGGGGAAGGGGGCGCCGGACCACGCGGGCGCGGCGGCGAGACAGCAGAGGGTGGCGCAGCGGGTCAGGGTCTTCATGGCATCCGCTCCGTTCAAAGGTCGGTAAGGTAGGCAGAACCCCGGGGGGCCGCAGCCCGGATTCAGTCGCCGATGGCCACCGCGATCCGGCCGACCACTTCCACCGGAAGCAGGCAGACCTCGTCGTCGCAGGCCTGGTAGCGGACGGCGGCGCGCAGGGCGCCGTGGGCCGCCGGCGCGTCCTCTTCGGCCGCCAGCCTCGACACCACCTCCACCCGGCCTTTCCAGACCTCCAGCGTGTCGGCCAGGGAGGGGAAGGGCAGCGCCCTCGAGGGCGGATAATCGATGTCGACCTGGCGCAGGGCCAGGCTGCCGGGGTTCACCGTCACCGTGGTCGGCACGAGACCGGCCGCGGCCGGGTTGGCGTTGACGTGCCAGCCCTCGGCGATTTCGAGACGTACGGTGAGACGGGCCGGTTCCCCGGGGGCCAGTCTCGGCCGGTCGAGAGCGAAGGCCACCTTGACGATGGAGTCCGCCGGCGCCGGCTGCCGCGTCCCCGGGGGCTGGACGGCGGATACCTCCGCGAGGGAGGGTTCCGTCGTGGATCGCAGCCAGGCCCGCATGGCCGTGATCATGTGCGCATGTCCCCCCGGCGCCGAGGCGACGCTGCCGCCGAAGGCCCGCATGCACTCCACCGCCGCCTCCGTGTAGCGCTCCTCCCCGGCCGCCTCCCCCAGCTCCAGAAGCACCCGCGCGGCCACCGCATTGGCCGACGGCAGGGCGCCGTCGTAGGCGACCTTGCTGCGGGCGATCAGGTCTCGCCCCCCGGTGGTGAAGAAGAACCCGCCGCCGCCGTCGGCGTCGCGGAAGCGCGTGATCATGGCGTCGGCCACCGACCGCGCTTCGGCCAGCCACCGCGGCTGTCCGCCGGCCCGGTGCAGGGCCAGCAGGCCGTCGGCGAGGTGGGCATAGTCCTCCAGGTAGCCGTCGTAGCGGGAGGAGCCGGCGCGGTGCACGCGGTAGAGTCGATCGCCGTCGCGGAGGTGCCGGAGCACGAACCCCGCCGCCGCCTCGGCCTCGGCGATGGCGGCGTCGTCGCCGAGAACCGCTCCCGCCTCGGCGGCGGCGGCGATCATCATGCCGTTCCAGGCGGTGATCACCTTGTCGTCCAGCAGCGGATAGGCGCGCGACCGACGGGCCTGGTGCAGGCGCCGGAGCGAGGCCTCCAGGGAGGTCCGCAGGGCCGCCTCGCCGCCGCCGAGCCGGGCCGCCGCCGAATCGACTCCGGTCCGCTGGTAGAGGGCGCCCCCTTCACCCTCCGGCACCGGGGCCAGGCCGTAGACGGCCAGCAGCGTATCCGCCGCCCCGCCGCCCAGGACGGAGCGGACCCCCTCCTCCGTCCACGTGTAGTACCTGCCCTCCACGTGCTCGGACTCGGCGTCCAGGGCCGAGTAGTAGGCGCCGTCCTCCGAGGTCATCTCGCGGCGGACGTAGCGCAGGATCCCCTCGGCCACCCGGCGCCAGCGCTCGTCCCCCGTGGACCGGTAGGCGCGGGCGTAGAGGCGCAGCATCTGGGCCTGGTTGTAGAGCATCTTCTCGAAGTGGGGCACGCGCCAGCGGGCGTCGGTGGCGTAGCGGTGGAAGCCGCCGCCCACGTGGTCGTGGATCCCGCCCCTGGCCATCGCCTCGAGGGAGTGGCGGAGGATGCGCCCCGCCTCCTCGTCCCCCTCCTCGGCGTCGACTTGCCGCAGCAGCTCCAGGCGCATGGTGGGCGGGAACTTGGGGGCTCCGCCGAAGCCGCCGTTGACGCCGTCGTAGAGGGCCTTGATTCGCTCCACCGCTTGGGCGACCACGTCGGCCCCGGGCTCGCGCGGTTCCCCCGCCATCGCCTGGGCCTGGCGGATGCGCTCGGCCACTTCCGAGGCCACCTGCTCCACCTCCGGCCGGCGTTCGACCCAGGCCGTGCCCAACTCCTCCAGGACCCGCGGGAAGCCGGGCCGCCCCGGGAGGTCCCGCGGCGGGAAGTAGGTGCCGGCGAAGAACGGCTCCAGCGCGGGGGTGAGGAAGACCGAGTTGGGCCAGCCTCCGTGCCGGGCCAGGATCTGCGTCGCCGTCATGTAGACCGCGTCCAGGTCGGGGCGCTCCTCGCGGTCGACCTTGATGTTGACGAACCCCGCGTTCATCACGGCGGCGATCTCCGGGTCGGAGAACACCTCGCGCTCCATGACGTGGCACCAGTAGCAGGTGGAGTAGCCCACGGAGAGGAAGATCGGCCGGTCCTCGCGCCGGGCGAGGGCCAGCGCCTCCGGTCCCCAGGGGTACCAGTCGACGGGGTTGCCGGCGTGGAGCAGGAGGTAGGGGCTGGTCTCGCCGGCCAGCCGGTTGGCGGCGCCGGTGGAGGGCCCGGAAGAGCCGTCGCAGGCGGTGGCGAAAGCGGCCGCCAGAAGCGCCGCCCGGGCGGTCACCGGACGGCGACGGCCTCGCTGCGCAGCATGTCGCGGGTCGTGTCGAGGACGTAGTCCACGTCGTCGAGGGTGACGTGGCGGTTGGTCACCAGCCGCACCCGGGTGGGGGGGCGCGGATTGCACTTGATGCCGAGCGCCTTCCACCGGTCGATGAGGTCGGCCGTCGACCAGCCGAGGCCGCCCACGTCGACCATGATGATGTTCGTCGGCCGCGGGGCCCGCACCGCGGTGACGCCTTCGATGGCGGCCAGGCCGTCGGCCAGGCAGCGCGCCGTCTCGTGGTCCTCGGCGAGGCGGTCGACCATCGTCTCCAGGGCGACGATGCCGGCGGCGGCCATGATGCCGGCCTGGCGCATGGCGCCCCCGAGGCGCTTGCGGGCGCGGTAGGCGTCCTCGATGAAGGCGCGGGAGCCGCACAGGACCGAACCGACGGGCGCGCTCAGGCCCTTGGAGACGCAGAACGTCACCGAGTCGACGTGGGCGGTCAGCTCCTTGGCGTCGACGCCGAGGGCGACGGCGGCGTTGAAGAGGCGCGCCCCGTCGAGGTGGATGCGCAGGCCGTGGTCGCGGGCGGCCAGGGCCACCTCGGCCGTCTCCTCGGGGCTCCACACGGCGCCGGCGGCGTTGTTGTGCGTGTTTTCCAGGCACAGGAGGCTGGTCTTGGGGAAGTGGGGGTTCGGCGGCCGCAGGACGGCCTCGAACTGCTCCGCCGTGAAGATGCCCTGGTCACCCCGCACCGGACGCGTCGCCAGTCCCGCGATGCTGGAGTAGGCCCCCGCCTCCCAGCAGTAGAGGTGGGCCAGCTCCTCGACGACCATCTCGTCGCCGTAGCGGGTGTGGGCCAGCAGGGCGGCGGTGTTGGCCATGGTGCCGGAGGGCAGGAACAGCCCCGCCTCCTTGCCCATGAGCTCGGCCCCCAGCTCCTGGAGGCGCTGCACGGTGGGGTCCTCGCCGTAGACGTCGTCGCCGACGTCGGCGTGGTGCATCGCTTCCCACATCTCGTCCGTGGGACGGGTGATCGTGTCGCTGCGCAGGTCGACGGTGCGGTCCATGTTCGATGCTGGCTCCCTCGTGCGGTCCTTTCTTATCCTCTCACGCCGCCGGGCCCCCGACGGCCCGGGAAACCTAACCGAGCCGGAGAAAACTGTCGAATGGCCTTCCCCTCCCATGGACTTTCCCACCGTTCCACGGTAACCGGACGCCGCGGTCTCGTGGCCGCCGCCCATCCACTGGCCTCCCTGGCGGGGGTCCGCATCCTGCTGGAGGGGGGCAACGCCATCGACGCGGCGGTGGCCACCGCCGCCGCCCTCAACGTCGCCGAGCCGTACATGTCCGGCATCGGCGGCGTCGGCTACATGCACATCTACTCGGCCCGCGACGGCGAGCACAAGGTCTGCGACTACGTGGGCCTGACGCCGGCCGCCGCCGACCTCTCCCTCTACACCGAGCGCGAGCAGCAGTCACTCGGGCCCATGTCCCCTCTCGTCCCCGGCGCCTGCGCCGGCTGGATGGAGGCCCTGCGGCGCTACGGCTCCATGGACGCCGCCGCCGTCTTCGCTCCCGCCATCGAGCTGGCAGAGGGCGGCTTCCCGCTCACCGTCAAGAACGACTGGTTCTTCGAATCGTGCGCCTCGGGGCTGCGGCAGTTCCCGGAGTCGGCGCGGACCTACCTCGTGGACGGCCGCAGCCCCGGTCCGGGGGGCGTCCTCGTGCAGCAGGATCTGGCGCAGACCTTCCGCACCGTCGCGGCGGAGGGCCCCGACGTCTTCTACGGCGGCGCCATCGGCGACGCCATCGCCGCCCACATGGCCGAGAGCGGAGGCCTGCTCACCAAGGAGGACCTGGCCGCCAACCAGCCCGCCTGGCTCGATCCCGTGGGCGTCGGCTACCGCGGCTGGACCATCTACGCGCCGCCGCCGCCCTGCCAGGCCGTGCAGTACCTGGAAACCCTCAAGATCCTCGAGGGCTTCGACATCGGCGCCATGGGCCACAACACGGCGGAGACGCTGCACACCTTCATCGAGGCGGTGAAGCTGGCCTGCACCGACCGCATCCACTACGCCGCCATCGACGATCCGCCCACCGCGGGCCTGCTGTCCGAGGGCTACGCCGCCGAGCGCCGGCGCCTGATCGGGCCGCAGGCCGCCGTCCACATGGGCGACACCTTCCAGCCCGATCCCCAGGCGGGCGAGGTCGGCGCCGGCGATCCGAGAGCGTGGATCAAGACCGAGTGCACCACCCACTTCGACACCATCGACGCCGACGGCAACGCCGTGGCCTGCACCCAGAGCCTGGGCTCCGGCTTCGGGTCGGCCATGGTCGTGCCGGGCACGGGGGTGGCGCTGAACAACTTCATGAACTGGTTCGACAACGTCGAAGGCAGCCCCAACGCCATCGGGCCGTCGAAGAAGAACGAGATGTGCGTCTCCCCGGCGCAGGTGTGGGACGCGGACGGACTGCGCCTGCTCATCGGCACACCGGGCTCGTACGGCATCCTGCAGACGACGCCGCAGATGATCATGAACGTCCTCGACCACGGCATGAACGTGCAGGCCGCCATCGAGGCGCCGCGCCTCAAGGCGACACGGACGCGCCGGGTCGAAGCCGAGTCGCGGGTGCCCGCGGAGGTGCTCGCCGAGCTGGAGCGCCGCGGCCACGAGATCCACCACCTCGGGGACTGGTCCCCCGGCGTCGGCGGCGGCCAGGGCATCCACGTCGACCCCGACTCCGGCGCCTTCATGGGCGGCGCCGACCCGCGCCGGGACGGCTACGCCCTCGGCTGCTGATGGCGGGGTTCCACATCGAGGCCGTCGGCCGTGCCGTCGACGTCTGGTGTGAGGACTGCGTCGCCAACATGGGCCGGCGCCTCGGCGCCGGCGGCGTCGACGTGGTCGTCACCTCCCCGCCGTACAACCTGGGCATCCGCTACAGCGCTTACGACGACTCCGGCTCCCGCCGCGAGTACCTGCGCTGGATGGGAGAGTGGGGCGCGGCGGTGCGCGAGGTGCTGGACGACTCGGGCTCCCTCTTCCTCAACATCGGCGGCAAGCCCTCCGACCCCTGGGGCCCCTTCGAGGTCCTCCTCGAGATGCGCCAACACTTCGAGCTGCAGAACGTCTTCCACTGGATCAAGTCGATCGCCATCGAGAAGGAGGACGTGGGCCGCTACCCCGGCATCGAGGGCAACGTCTCCGTGGGCCACTTCAAGCCGATCAACAGCGGCCGCTACGTCAACGACTGCCACGAGTACATCTTCCACCTCACCAAGAACGGCGACATCCCCATCGACCGGCTGGCCGTCGGCGTCGAGTACCAGGACAAGTCGAACGTGGCGCGCTGGAACAGCGTCGAGGGGGACCGGCGCTGCCGCGGCAACACCTGGTTCGTCCCCTACCGCACCATCCGCAGCCGCGATGCGCAACGGCCGCACCCGGCCACCTTCCCGGTGAAGATCCCGCGAATGTGCATGCGCCTCCACGGGCTCGACCGGGTGCGCCGGGTGATGGACCCCTTCCTCGGCATCGGCGCCTCGGCGGTTGCCTGCGTCGAGCTGGGCGTCGACTTCGCCGGCTTCGAGACCGATCCCGAGTACTGCCGTCAGTCGCGCCGGGCCGTGGAGGAGGCCGCCGACGTTGCCAGGCTGGGCCCGCCGGTACCGGGATGACCGGATCGGAAAACGTGCTGCTCGTGGGGGGGTTCGCCCCCGGGCAGTCCCTGTGGAGCATCCAGCAGGGGTTCGAGGCCGCCGGCCTGCGGGTGGTCCACGCTCCCAGCCGGGGATGCATCGAGGCCCACCGGGAGCGGGACGCGCTGCTCGCCGCGGAGGAGGCGGACCGCATCCCGGCACCGGAGCGCTGGGACCTGCGCTACGCCGACGCCGGCGCCTTCGAGGAAGGGTTGGCCGGGCTCGTGCAGGAGCACCGGCCGGAGCTGCTGCTGTGGTGGTTCAGCAAGGACGACTGCCCCCCGGGGCTGGTCGCCTCCCTGCGGCGGCGGTTCCCCTGGCTGAAGACGGTGACCCACACCCAGGACGACCCCTGGGACGCGCTGCGCCATCCCGAGTACTCCCGCGAGTTCGAGTTCGTCGTCACCTGCTGCAAGGAGAGCGTCGAGGTCTACCGCGAGAGGGGGATCCGCGCCATCGTCCTCTACCCGCCGCCGGCCCGCCAGCTCCACGCCGTGGCCGAAGCCGCCCCCGACGAGGCGTGCGACTTCTCGGTCACCATCCTCTCCATCTACGCCCGCGGCGACAGCGACGGCCAGGCCTACCTGACCTCGCCCGATCCGGTGGAGCGCATCACCCATCCCATCGGCTTTCCCGACCAGCGGGTCCTGCGCCAGCAGGTCGTCGACACCGTGGCCGCCCTCGGGCGCACCCACGTCTACGGCGGTCTCGGTTTCGGCACCTTCGCCGGCATCCCGCGTTCGTGCTACCGCGGGTTCCGCACCTACCGCGAGCTGCCGGGGGTCTACCGGGCGACGAAGATCAACGTCAACCAGCACAACTCGCCGCGCTCCCGCGGCTACCTGAACCAGCGCGACACGGCGATCACCGGCTCCGGAGGCTTCATGCTCACCGACTACGTGGAGGGCATGGAGGAGGAGTTCGACATCGGCCGCCAGATCGACACCTGGGAGACGGTGGAGGAGCTGCGCGACAAGGCCGCCTGGTGGCTGCGTCACGACGCCGAGCGCGAGGCGGCGGGCCGGGCCGCCCAGCGCCGGATCCTCGGCCGCTACGGAAACGACGCCTACGTGCGGCGGTTGCTGGAGTTCGTGCGGAGTTAGCGGCCCATGCCGGACCGCGCCGGGATCAGCCGAGGCCGGGGATCACCAGGTGTCGATGACGGTGAAGCCGAGTGTGCCGAAACCGGTCATCTCCTCCAGCACGCCCGCCGCCGCGTCGACGCTCACCGTGGAGCTCACCAACCGCCGCGGCTCGAGCCGGCCCGAGGCGACCAGGGCCAGCAGGCCGGGGTAGCCGGTGGTGGGACACCCGAGGCTGGTGACGAAGCTGATCTCGTTGCGGATCATGTCGTCCACGGGCAGGGCCATGTGGCCCTCTTCCGCCTCCTCCTCCGGCGTCGACATGCCGATCTGCAGGTGACGGGCGCCCTTGCGCAGGCTGGCCAGACCGGGGAGGGCGGTCTTCGACGAGCCGAGGGCGTCGAGGCTGAGATCGGCGCCGCCGCCGCAGAGATCGCGCACGGCCTCCGCGGCGTCGCAGTGGCGGGCGTCGACACCGGCGGCGGCGCCTTCCTCGCGGGCGCGGGCGAGCTTGGCTTCGTCGATGTCCACGGCGATCACGCGGGCCCCCAGGGCGGAGGCGATCTGCACCGCCGAGAGCCCGATGCCGCCGGCCCCGAAGACCGCCACCCACTCGCCGGGGGCCAGCCGGGCGCGGTCGACCAGGCCGTGCCAGGCGGTCATGTAGCGGCATCCGAGGGCCGCGGCGCTGAGGAAGTCCACCTCCTCGGGCAGGCGCACGAGGTTGGCCTCGGCTGCCGGCACGCGCACGTAGCGGCCGTAGCCGCCGTCGAAGGTGATGCCGATGACGCCGTTGGCCTTGCAGATGTTGGAGCGGCCGCCGTAGCAGTGCTCGCAGTGGCCGCAGGCCATGTGGAAGGGCAGGGTCACGCGGTCGCCGGCGGCGAAGGAGCGGACCCCGGCGCCCACCTCCTCGACGACGCCGCCGAGCTCGTGGCCCAGCACCCTGGGCGGTTCCACCGAGGGCCAGTCGCCGCGCCAGGCGTGCCAGTCGCTGCGGCAGATCCCGCAGGCCTCGACGCGGACCACGGCGGACTCGGGCGTCGGCTCTGGCTGGGCCAGTTCCCGCACCCGCAGGGGCGCGCCGAACTCTGTCAGGACTGCGGCTCTCATGGCGCCCAAGGATACCGGTCATGCATGCCGGGGACAACATCCTGGGCGGCGTCACCGTCGCCATCCCGCCCTCCCGGTCTGGGACAACATCCGCCGGCGAGCCGTGAGGGGCCCGCCGGACCGGCGCGGCGGGATCCTCACCGCCGGGCGGTCGGGGCGTCCGGCCCCCTGAAGGAAGCCGCATGACCACTCTCGACTGGGCCGTCGTCGCCGTCCTCAACGGCGGCATCGTCCTCTACAGCCTGATCGCCTTCCGCCACAAGGGCGAGAGCTTCGACTGGTACCTGGCGGCCAAGTCGATGCCCTGGTGGGTGATCGGCCTCTCCGCCTTCGGCACCGCCGTCGACAGCGGCGACTACGTGGGCATCGTGGGCGGCTCGTACACCCTCGGGCTGTCGCAGCTGTCGCAGTGGTGGCTGGGCATCGCCGTGGGCTGGATGGTGCTGGGCTTCTTCGTCATCGTGCCCATGTACCGCTCCGGCGTGTTCACCAACGCCGAGTGGCTGGAGTTCCGCTTCGGACCGGCGGCGAGGGTCATGGCGGTGCTGATCAACGTGCAGTCCCGCACCAACGTCCTGGGCAACATCTACTACTCCATGTTCCTCGTCCTCAACGTCGTCGCCGGCCTGTCGCCGGGGACCTGCTGGCTCGTCGTCGCCGCGGTGGCGTCCACCTCGGCCCTCTACCTGGTGCGCGGCGGCCTGCGCGCCGGCGTCCTCACCGACGCCCTGCAGAGCCTGACCATGATCGTCGCCTCCTTCGTCCTGTGGGGGTTCGTCTACTCCGCCATGGGCGGCTGGGACGGCGTCGCCATGCGCCTGGAGGCGGTGGAGAGCGGGCTCTCCGACCGTCTGCTGCACGTGGGCGGGTACGGTCCCGAGGGGGTGCCGCCCATCCTCGTCGTCTTCGGTTTCCTGGTCGTGCTCACCACGTACGTCCTCATCAACCAGTACGAGGCGATCCGCTTCCTCGGGGCGCGCTCCGAGTGGGACTTCAAGATGGCCGTCGTCGTCGCCAGCCTGGCCACCGCCGTCTGCCTGTTCTTCAACGTCACCCTCGGGCCGATGGCGCGGGCCGAGTTCCCGGGCCTGGACGTGGTCGACGAGGCCTATCCGCGCATGATCGTCGAGTACCTGCCCGCCGGTCTGGTGGGCCTGGTGGTGGCCGGGCTCGTGGCCGCCGCCTACTCGACCTTCGACTCCATCGGCATCGGCATCTCCTCCCTCTTCGTGCGCGACATCTACGCCCGCTTCCTGGTGCGCCGGGGCAGCGACGCTCACTACACGAAGGTGGGGCGCATCTCCGTGCCCTTCATCCTCGCCCTCGGCTTCGCCTACGTCCCCTTCCTCGAGGGGGGCATGCTCCTGTTCTACCTGCGTCTCGCCGGCGCCATCGCCGTGCCGCTGATGACGGTGATCCTCATGGGGGTCTTCACGACGGTGCACCGCGAGACGGGGATCGTCGGCCTGGCGGTGGGCCTGACGTACGGCGCCTCGGCGATCCTCGGAGAGGCGCGCGGGTGGCCGCTGCCGGTGTGGTACACCGACCTGTGGTGGGCCTACCTGTGGAACCTGGTGCTGCCGGCGGCCAGCATGTGGGTCGTGTCGAAGGGGATCGATGTCCGCCGGGGCCGGCTGACGAGGGAGGAGCTGCGGGGACTGGTCTGGTCGCGGGAGGACGACGATCCGGCCGGCTTGAGAGAGTCGATGTCCGGCCGCCTTGCACGGCTCCAGGGGACCTGGCTCCACCGGACCCTCACCCAGGCGCCGGTGCGCCCCCGGTACCCCTTCCGCGTGGGTCCCGCCGGGCCGGTGTGGTACCGCCGGCCGGGTCTGTGGGCCGGCGCCTATCTCGCCGTGGCCGTCTACCTGCTGTTCGTCGTCCTCTGGTAGCGAGGGCGCCGGGGCCCGCCGCCGGGCTTCAGCCGAAGGAGTGGGCGGCCATGCGGCCGTCGTCGAGGACGCAGATCAGCCGGCTCCCGGCGGCTTCCAACCGCCGGACCTCGCCGCCCGTCCACAGTTCCCCCGTCACCTCGCCGTCGGCGTTCACCCGCAGCAGGCGGCCGCCCTCGGCGGCGAGGACGACATCCTCCCCGAGCCGCGTCGACGCGCGGATCCACTCGCAGGGATGGGAGTGGCGGCGCAGGGTCCCGTCGGGGTCCAGGCAGTAGAGGTCACCGAAGCCGCTGGCCGCCACCACGCCGCCGGGCAGCACCTCCAGAGCCACCACCTCTCCGACGATGTTCAACTGCCAGAGCTCCCCTCCGGCGCGCGGCTCGACGGCGAAGAGCCAGCCGTCCTCGGTGCCGTAGACGATCTCGCGGATCCCGTCCCCGTTCAGGTCCGCCAGCCGCATCCGCGTCAGGTGGATCCCCCGCCTCGGCGTGGTGGCGTTGCCCTCGGAACCGACCTGCTCGAGGGTGGACCAGCGGAAGGCGCCGTCGTAGTCGTGCACGGTGAGCGGCGTCGAGTAGGTGGTGCCCACGATCACCTCGGCGCGGCCGTCGCCGTCGGCGTCGGCGGCCTCCAGGGCGGTGATGACGTGGTAGCGGATCCAGCGGGCCCACTTCGGCGAGCCCCCGGGGGTGAAGACGTTGACGAACCACCCCGCCGTGCCCGCGAGGAGGCTGGGCTCGCCGTCGCCTTCCAGGTCGGCCACGGTCAGTGCGGTAACCGGGGAGACCGAGCCGTAGAGGTTCTTCAGCGGCCGCCGCCAGCGCTCGCGGCCGCTGCCGCCGTCGAGGACGATCAGCTCCGACGCCGCCGAGCCGACCAGGGCCTCCTGGACCCCGTCGCCGTCGATGTCCGCCCACAGCAGCGCCGAGGCCGGCGACTCCAGGCGCACCCGCCAGGCCTCGTCGCCGCTGCCGGCGTCCAGCTTCACCACGTCGCCGCTGTCGCCGCCGGCGAGGAGATGGGCCGCTTCCCCGGAGCCGGTGGCGGCCACGGGAGCGTTGGCGCCGCCGCCAAGGCGGTGCTCCCAGAGGGGCGGTGCGGCGCGGAACTCCCGGACGGGAACCGCCGTCGGCGGGGAGACAGCCGCCCGTGGCGAAGGCGCCGTGGAGTGGACGGTATGTGTCTCCACCACGGGGCGGCCGTCCTCGAGAGCCACCACCGCCTCCTCGGTGCCGTCGCGGATGCGCAGCCCGCCTCCGGAGAGGGGCTCGGCCTCGACCTTGCCGTGCGGGGTGAAGAGGTGCACGAAGAGGAGCGATTCCCCTTCCCGCAGGCGGCGGCGGACCTTCCGGTGCACCACGTGGAGGGGCCCGCGGTGATGGGGATAGCCTCCCCAGGGGCCGCCGGGGTCCTCGACGATCTCGGCGGCGGACTCGTCCGCGCACAGCAGGAACAGCTCCGCGTCCCCCTGGCGCAGCCGCAGGCGCCCCGGGCCGCCGTCCACGTCTCCCACGACGCGCCACAGGCAGCGGCAGCGGTAGTCGCCCGGCTCGCGGCAGAGCAGCTCGTCCACCACGGCGAGGTAGCGCCCCTTGCGCCAGATCAGGCTGCGCCGCCAGTCGAGGCCGTTGTAGCCCGCGGCCTCGCTCTGCACGATCCCCCACTCCTCCTCGTCGCGCTCCACGGTGAGGCGCGCCAGCGGCGGGATGACGACGCCGTCGCCGGGCGGGTCGAGGACCCCGGCGCCGTCGCGCAGCACGGTGACGCTGTTGTGGAACCGCGGCGCCGCGCGGATGTAGTCGCCGTCGGCGAGCCAGGCCCGGTTCCCCCATGTCAGCCGCAGGATGGCGTTCGTGTCCTCGTGGCCGTGGCAGAAGGTGCCCACGCCCTCCAGCAGGGCGTACTCGTCGTCCGGCGCGAAGCCCGCCCGGAGGCTGAGCTTGTCGAAGTAGCGTCCGCCGGGCTCAGGGCGGTATCCCTCGGGGACCGAGGCCTCCACCCAGCGGCGGGCGGCCTCGGGCAGGTCCAGCGCCGTGACGCCCAGCAGCTCCCCGGGCAGCTCGGGCTCCACCCCTTCGAGGGTGAATCCCTCCTCGGTGGCCTCGACGCTGGCGCGCCAGCTCTCCATCCCGTGGCTCAGGTTCGGGCGCTTGCCCTCTCCGAGCCAGTTGAGCAGCCACAGGTGGCCGGGATCCCGGGTGCGCCAGAGGGAGGCCAGCAGCGGCCACAGGTGCAGACGCCAGCCGCCGCGCTCGAAGGCGGAGAACCCGCTGCTGTCGCCGTACCCGACCTCGCTGCGCAGGTTGTCGGTGGTGATCGCCGCCAGCCGGCAGAGATCGTCCACGGGACCCCCGTCCACGAACCGGTAATCGCCGCGGGCGAGCAGGTAGTCGTTGGTGTGGCGCGGCGTCAGCCACACATAGCCGACGCCGGCGTCGTCGTTGGGCTTGTACCCGGAGGCCTGGCCCTCGAAGATGCGCTCCACCCGCCGGGCGGCCTCGGCGAACTCGGTGATGCCGTGGCGGCGGGAGAGGTAGTCGTGCCCCGCCGCCAGGTTGAGGCCGATGAAGGTCACGTGGTTCTGCCGCGGCAGGCCGTCGGGGTTGACCTCCTCCCGCAGGTAGAACAGGCCGGCCAGGTGCCGCAGCAGCTCGACGAACATCTCCACCACCGCCTCCCGTTGGGAAGACGTGTACACGGGGTCGTCCTCCACCAGCTCCCACAGGTGGATGAACAGGTCGAGATGGAAGAAGTCGTGGTACTCCTCGGGATGGCGGAGGCGCTGGTCGCGCCAGGGCCGCAGGGAACCGGCGAAGACCGGCGCCGCCAGCCGGCCCCAGGTCTCGTGGCCGCTGAGGTAGTGGTTCCAGAGCCAGGACTGCAGGCGGCCGCCGCGGAAGGGCGAGGCCACCCAGCCGGCGTCCCAGAGATCCAGGTCGCGCTGCACGAGGGCGTCGATCTCGTCGTCGGCGGGCGGCTCCGGGAGTCCCGGCAGGCGGCGGGCGGAGACGCGGCCAAGGCGGCCGCCGCTTGCCTCGACGATGCGGGTCAGCTCCTCGACGGCGGCGCCCAACCCGGCCTCGCCGCTGGCGCCGGCGACGATGGCGCCGGGGCCGTGGCCGAGGGGATCGCGGACCGAGGTCAGGAGAAAGTGATCGCCGCCGGGGAACAGGGTGTCGGCGAAGCAGCGCCGGGCGTTGTAGAGCCGGGTCACGGCGGCGTTGTTCGCCATGTGCCCGCAGGCGATGACGCGGTGGTCGCGGAACAGGGCCTCGCTGAACCCGCGGTGAGGGATGAGGGGGGCCCCGCAGGCGTCGGCCAGCCGCTGCGCCGGGGGCATCTCCTGCCAGCCGTCGGGCACGACGACGACGGTGGGATCGCTCAGATCGACGGGGTCGGGCTCTCGGGGCGGAAGCTTGGCCATCGGGTGGTCTCCAGTTCCCGGCTATAGAGGACACTCTCGGCACCAGGGAGCAACGCGTGGCACGGGAAGAGCACGTCTCCCTCGTCAAGAGGGGGATGAAAGTCTGGAACCACTGGCGGCGGGACAATCCCGGGGTGCGGCCCGACCTCTGCTCGGCAGACCTGAAGGGCCTCGACGGCACCGGCATGGACCTGTCGGGGGCCCTGCTCTCGTGGCGATCCTCGACGGCGCCGACTTCACCGGGGCGAATCTGCGGCAGGCCGACATCAGCAGCGCCAACCTGACGGAAGCCGGCCTGGCTCGCGCTGATCTGCACGGCGCCGACGGCCGCGGCTCGAATCTCAGCCGGGCGGATCTGCGGGGGGCCGATCTGGGGGGCGTGGACCTGCGCAGCGCGCTACTGGTAGGCGCCGACCTCGACGGAACGGATCTGTCCGGCGCCAATCTGAGCAGCACCCTGCTGCAGAAGGCGCGCAATTTGGAGATCGCCCAGTTGTGCAGCGCCCGCACCCTGTGGCTGGCGGAGCTGGGCGAGCGTCTGGACCTGGCGCGGCAACACTGT
Organism: uncultured Gemmatimonadaceae bacterium; assembly: GCA_964512165.1. Lineage (GTDB taxonomy): Bacteria > Latescibacterota > UBA2968 > UBA8231 > UBA8231 > UBA8231. Next base: position 18,160 of record CAZEHQ010000052.1, read on the forward strand.
CCTCACCTGCTGGCACGCCCGGCCTGATCCCTCATTCCAGCCAGAACCCGTAGAGCCGCGCCTTTTTCAGGTGGAAGCGCAGGCGCACGGGGATTCCGGCAGATCCAGCCTCCGTCTCTTCCCCCCACGTGACGGCTCCGCGCAGGTGATCCCCTCGCAGGGGCCGGCACTCACCGATCGACCGGCCGGGCAGCGGGGAGCGGCTCTCCGCGTCCACCATTTCCGCGGCCATCTCGCCGTCGCCGGTATCGGCGTTCACGTACAGTCTCTCGCCGCTCCACAGGAAAGGAGCGGTGAGCAGCTCGCCCTCGGCGGATGCGTCGAGGGAGACGAAGCCGTCCAGCCGCAGCCTGGCCAGACAGATGGCCCCGCTCTCCTCCCAGAAGGAATCGTTGTAGATGGTGGGATCGAGACCGGCGAACAGATCCCGGTGTCCGCGGAAGCGATAGGCGTTGTAGTAGATCCAGATCTCCGGCCCGCGCACGATGGGGGGGCCGCACAGGGCCACCTGGGCATTGCCGAAGTTGGCGCCGCCCTCCCAGGGTTCCACCCCCAAGAAGACGGCGCGGTCGGCCACCCGGTGCCAGTGACGGGCGTCTCTCGACACGGCCAGTTCCACGCGATGTACTCCCTGCCGTCGACAACGGGCGGAGAGAGGTACGCCGGGTCGTCGACGATCTCCTGGATCCAGAGCCCGCGGTTCTTCTGGTCGATCTCGTCGGTGTGGAGGACGAGGACCGGGTCGGTCCGGGAGCGGTCGGCTTGCAGGACGGGCCCGCAGCGCTCGGGCCGGTGCAGCACCCGCTGGAGGCCGGACACGGCCTCGACGGCGCCGTCGTCCAGGAAGAGCTGCTTGTGCCGGTGGGGATGGATGAGGTTCACAGCCCCAACCACCAGTTGCCCTTGATCAGCAGGATGCTGTGCAGGAGGGATGGCCCACCTGTCTCGCCGGCCGAGCCAGCCGCTGGCGGCAGGGCAGCTCAGGTAGCGGGAGCAAGGTGCTGAAAGGACGCTCGTGGAGTGACATGCTCCAGATACGAAAAGGGTGCTTCATTCAAGCGAAACGATACATCGAACGGCGACATGGCACCTTCGATCAAATCCAACTGAGCCTGGAACACGAGATCGTTCATCGAACCAATTACGGATCGGTTGAGTGCCTTGGAGAAGCTCACTCGCCCGAGCCGGGGCAGGATCAACCGCTCGAAGATGAACCCGTGGTCATCTGCTCGAAGGAATTCCCCCATGTAACTCGTCATCCGATCCAGGAAGCGACAATCATCGGTGATGCCTCTGCCAAACATCACCATGGAGTAGAGGGATGCCGTGTTGGAAATCAGGATGTATTGAGTTCGCTCGGCCGTGAACAAGTGGGCCGACCAGTCGGCGAATGGATTGGGGTCGGCAGGAAGAACCCTGTCCGGGCTCAGATCGATCTTCTTGCCGAGCTTGGCTGATACTCGAACGATCATCTGCTCTCACACATTCGTGCGCCCATCGGGCCCGCCACAACTATCCTCGCCCTCAGGGTCCGAGATCGTAGAGCAGGCGGTAGTAGGCGATGCGGCTCGGCTCAGGGTCCATGCCATATGCATCCAGAAGCGTGGATTCCCAGCCGTGGCCGTAGTTCCATGTCGTGCTCCATGTCGCTACGGCGATGTCTGCCCAACGATCGGCCACGCCCAGAGAGCCGAGGTCTACATGGCCAGTGCACTGGCCCTGCGAACCAATGATGGTGTTTGGAGCGCAGGTATCGCCGTGACACACGACGAGGTCGTCCTCGGGCGGACTGCGTTGCAGGCGGGCCAGGGCCTGGTCGATCGTGAGGGTGCGATGGTCCGAATGCCACGTATCGGGGGCGAGGAGTCCTGCACGTGCCCGTCGGTGAATGTCGTTGCGGCGGTCCATGAGCGACCAGCTGAACGGGCACTTGGTGACAGGGAGAGCGTCATGGAGTGCGCGGAGTCCTGCGCCTATCGCTTGGACAGCAGCTTGCGGATCACTGAGCCAACGAGAAGAGACGGCGCTCTCGCCGGGCAACCCTCGAGTGAGGAGCCAGGACCCATCGAACTCGGCGCCATGGTCAAGCACCATCGGTACGCTCGCATAGCGTACGGCCCATTCAAGGCGGTGGCGCTCCTCGGCCAGGTCGATGGGGCTTTCCACGGGTGCCCACTTCAGAAAGGACCGGTAGGCGCCGTCGGTCAGCTCGTAGGTGGTGCCTCCAAGCCCATTCTGCCAGACGGGTCGGACGCTGCTGCCTCGACCGATTCGGGCCACCGTCATTGGCAGTGGGGGTGGGTCTGACCGGGTAGCGGGCATGGAACCTCAGGATGTCACGGCGATTCAGTGCGTCTGTCGAGTGAAGACGGCCCCCCGGGCTTCCCTCGCCGCCGCGGGCAGGATCTCGACCTGTCAGGCCGGCTGCACCGCCGCCAGCACCTGCGACTCGCCGACCTGGTCACCCGCCGAGACCGCCACGGAAACGACGGTACCGCTCACGGGCGAGGGCACGGGCACTTCCATCTTCATCGCCTCGATCATGATCACCGCGTCGCCGTCGCTGACGGCGGTTCCCGGCTCGGCGACGATGCGCACGACCTTGCCGGGCATGTGCGACTCCACGGGCACCGTGCCGCCCGCGGCCTCGGTT
>CAZEHQ010000053.1:0-4304 GCA_964512165.1 uncultured Gemmatimonadaceae bacterium
GGGCAGCGCCGTGGCCACCCAGCGGTGACGTGCGGCCCCACTGGCCGGTGAGGGCGTTCAGGCGGTCGGGGCCGGTGCTCGTGCCGCCCCTCGAGGTCCATCAGGCCCGCCAGAGTTCCTCGACGAAGGCGCGGTCCCTGGCGGCGTTGGAGAGCACGCCGGCCCGGTCGAAGGCGTCCCCTGGGGCGGGGGTGATGCCGGCGGTGAACTCCAGGCACATGGGGCCGTCGAAGCCGGAGCGGCGCAGGTGGGGCAGGAATCTGCGGTAGTCGGTCCAGTCCCCCTCCTCCAGGAGCGCCGCGGCGCCGTCCTTCCGGTTCTGCAGGTGCAGGTGCCGGACGCGGGACCCCAGGGCGTCGAAGGCGGCCATGGCCGCGGCCGTGTCGTGCTCGACGTAGGGCTGGAAGCAGATCCCGACGCCGGCCTCCGGCAGCTGCTCCAGCAGGCGCCGGGTGCCGTGGAGGGTGTCGCACAGGGTCCCTCCGTGGGTCTCCAGGGTGAGCAGCATCCCCGCCTCGGCGGTGCGGCCGGCCAGCCGGCGCATGCCCTCCACCGAGCGGCGCCAGACGGCGTCGCCGGCGTCGGCGCTGGCCACCCTTCCCGGGAAGATCTTGAAGACCGAGGCCCCGAGGTGGACCGCGGCGCCGACGAGCTGCCCCAGGCTCCGGCGCTGCCCCTCGTCCTCGGCCCCCTCCAGGTGGAAGGCGGGGTAGGCGCCCACGCCGACGGCGCGCATCCCCCGCGCCTCCAGGGCCGCGGCCAGTTGCTCCACCTCGGTCTCGGAGAGGCGGTCGAGGTGGTATCCCCACACCTCCAGGTCGCGGAACCCGGCCGCCGCCATGGGGTCGAGCAGATCAACCAGGGGCCAGGTGAGGGCGTGTTCCGCCGTCCAGCGGTTGGGCTCGAGCATGATCGTGTTGAGCAGCAGCTGCATGTCTGATCTCGCGGTTCGGGGCGGCGGTCTCAGCCGCCGGGGAAGCGCACCCCCAGTTTGACGTTCTCCTCGGGCGCGGTGGCGATCTTCGGATACTCCTCCAGCAGGTCGTCGAAGTCGACGACGGGACGCACCACGGGGACCGCGTCCAGGGAGCCGTCGCACAGCAGGCCCCAGACGACGTCGAAGAGGCGGCCCTCGTCCCACCGCGGGTGTTCCGGGTTGGGCTCGGAGCAGGCCCGGGAGAACACCAGGGTGGGGCGGTTCATGTGGGCCTCGGCGCCGAGGTCGAGGCCGGCGGGCCAGGCTCCGGGAGCGGCGCCGGGCACCACCGTCCCGAGGTAGGCGACACCGCGCAGGGCCTGCTGCAGGGCCTCGTGGTGGCCGCTGTAGTCGATGCAGACGTCGGCGCCGCGGCCGCCCGTGGCCCCGCGGATCTCCAGCCCCGCGTCGCAGGCCGTCGGGTCGAGCGTCAGGTGGGCGCCGGTCTCCTCGGCGACCTGGCGGCGCAGCTCGATGGGATCGACGCCGATGACGGGCGACGCCCCCGAGAGCCGCGCCAGCTGCACCACCATGAGCCCGATCGCCCCGAGGCCGAAGACGGCCACCGCGTCGCCGAGTCGCACGTGGCCGTCGCGCACCGCTCCGAGGGCGAAGTCGGCCGGGTCGAGGCAGACCGCCGCCTGCCAGGGCACGCCGTCGGGCAGGCGCCGCACGCGGCCGCCCTCCCAGACGTGCTCCTCGCGGAAGGGACCGTGGGCGAAGACCGTATCCCCCACGGCCACGCCCTCCACGGCGGCACCCGCCTCCACCACCTCGCCGACGCACATGTTCCCGAGGTTTGCGGGGTAGCGGACCCCGGGCCGCTCCGCCCGAAAGAGGCGGCTGTCGCCGTCGAAGGCGCCGCGTGGGCCGGCGTATCCCCGGTACTGGGACATCTCGGTGCCGTGCTTGGCCGCCCCCCAGCGGCTGCGCACGCGCACCTGGGTCGGCGCCAGCGTCGGGGGCTCGACCTCTTCGAAGGCCACCTGCCCGGGGCCCGGGGCGATCAGTTGTCTCGGCATGTTCCGCGTCGGTCCGGCGGGGTTTTGACAGAAAAGGGGCGCCAAATGTAGCCTTGCCCGCCGCCCTCCTTCCACCCGATCCCAGACGATGATTCCCATGGACCGAGTGAAGATCCTCGTGCCCGGCGACGACCCGCCCCAGATCGCCGGCTCCCCGCAGCTCGACCGCCTGGCCCCTTACGGCGACGTCACCGTCCACGAGACGCGGCCGGCGGACAAGGCGGATCAGGTCGAGCGCGCCCGCGGCTTCCACGTCATCATCAACTCCCGGGGCGCCGTGAGCTGGCGCGCCGGCGAGCTGCAGGCCCTGCCCGATTTGCGGATGATCACCACCTGCTCCATCGGCACCGACATGATCGACCTCGACGCGGCCCGCCAGCGCGGCATCGTCGTCTCCAACCAGCCGGGGCGCACGGCGCCGGTGGTGGCCGAGCACATGTTCGGCCTGCTCTTCACGGTGGCCAAGCGCGCCGCCTTCCAGACCGCCGAGCTGCGCGAGCACCGCTGGACGCGGCGCATGAACCTGACCGTGCAGGGCAAGGTTCTGGGCATCGTCGGCACCGGCAACATCGGCGCCGAGATGGGGCGTCTGGGGGCCTGCCTCGGCATGGAGGTGATCGCCTGGACCTTCAACCCCTCCCCCGAGAGGGCGGCGGACCTGGGTGTGACGTTCGTCGAGCTGGACGAGCTGCTCGCCCGGTCCGACTACGTGAGTCTCCACGTGGCCCTCACCGACGACACGCGGCACCTCATCGGGGCGCCGCAGATGGCCGCCATGAAGCCGGAGGCGGTGCTGCTCAACGGCGCCCGCGGCGAGGTGGTCGATCTCGAGGCCCTGGCCGCGGCCCTCGACGCGGGCCAACTCGCCGGCGCCGGCCTCGATGTCTTCCCCGACGAGCCCTTCCTGGAGGACCACCCGATCAAGCGCTGCGAGCAGGTGGTGATGACGCCGCACATGGCCGACCAGACCCCCGAGGGCGTGGAGCTTCTCAACGTCGGCGCCGTGGACAACATCATCGCCTGGCTCGAGGGCCAGCCGCGCAACAACGTCGCCGCCTGAGGCGCGGGAGAGGCGCATGTTCACCTCCCTGAGCCCCGGCGCCATCGGCGTCGCCGCCGGCGGTCTCGAGGACTCCCTGCGGCTGGCCGCCGCCCACGGCTTCGAAGGCTGCCACTTCAACATCGCCGAGGCGGCCGGCCTCGGTGCTTCCGCCGCCGCCGACGCCGCCGCGGCGGCCGGGGTGCGGCTCTCCGCCTTCGGATTTCCCCTCGACTTCCGCGGGTCCGAGGCCGACTTCGAGCGAGGCCTGGACGCCCTGCCCGCCCTGGCGCGCACCGCCGAAGCTCTGGGCGTTGGGCGCACCGCCACCTGGATCGCCCCCGCCTCCGACGAGCTGACCTACGAGGAGAACTTCGCCCTCCACGCGCGGCGGCTGAAGCCGGCGGTGGAGATCCTCGCCGGCCACGGCATCCGCCTCGGGCTGGAGTACGTGGGGCCCAACAACAGCCGCCGGGGGCGCCGCCACGAGTTCGTCCACACCATGGACCAGATGGCCGAGCTGTGCGCCGCCGTGGGCTCCAACTGCGGCTACCTGCTCGACGCCTGGCACTGGTACACGGCGCGGGAGGACGCCTCCCACCTGCTGAGGCTGGAAGCGGCGCAGGTGGTGGACGTCCACGTCAACGACGCCCCCCGCCGGCCCGTGGCCGAGCAGCTCGACCACGAGCGCTGCCTGCCGGGCGAGACCGGCGTCATCGACATCGCCGCCTTCCTGGGCAGCCTGAAGCACATCGGCTACGACGGCCCGGTGATGGTCGAGCCCTTCAGCCAGCGGCTGCGGGAGATGCCCGACGCCGAGGCCTGCGCCGCCACGAGGGCCGCCCTCGACGAGGTCTTCGCCCAGGCGGGGATCTGACGCCGAGATGGGCGCCCGCGTCGCCCACGTGGTCCCCACGGACCGCATCGCCTACCTGCTGCTGCGCCGCCGCCTGAAACGCCTGGCCGACGCCGGGTACGAGATCCACCTGCTCTGCGGACGCGCCCCCGACTCCGGCGCCCCCGGCGGTTTCGACTACGAGGCCGCCTTCTCCGGCCTCGGCGTGGAGGTCCACTACCAGACCTTCGAGCGCGAGATCTCGCCGGCGGCCGACGCCCGCTGCGCCGCCGAGCTCTATTTCGCCGTGCGCCGCGGCGGCTACGACATCGTCCACAGCCACAACCCCAAGGGCGGCCTCCTGGGCCCGCCGGCGGCGCGCCTGGCCGGCGCACGGCGGGTGCTGCACACGGTGCACGGCTTCCTGTTCCA
>CAZEHQ010000053.1:4314-20778 GCA_964512165.1 uncultured Gemmatimonadaceae bacterium
CCCGCGGCCTTCGCCGGGCCGAGGCCGTGGCGGCGGAGCGCTGGACGGCGAACTGGTGCCATCACCTGCTCTTCCAGGTAGAGGAGGACCTGGAGTACGCGCGGGCCCACCGCTTCAAGGCCGCCGACCGCCTGCACCTCGTGGGCAACGGCGTCGACGAGTCCTACTTCGACCCGGCCGCCGATCCTGCGGCCGGCGCCCGACGGCGCGCCGAGCTGGGTTGGGATGCAGACCACCTCGTGGTAGGCACCACGGGCCGATTGGTACGAGAAAAGGGCTACGCCGAGTTCTTCGACATGGCCGGGCGCGTCGCCCGGCAGCGGCCGGACGTGCGCTTCCTGATCGTCGGGCTCTTCGAGCCGGAGCAGTCCGACGCCGTCGACCCCCATGAGCTGGCCCGGGTCCACGGCGTCGCCGACCGCTGCGCGGTCCTGCAGGGGCGGGACGACATGCCGGCCCTGTACGCGGCGATGGACCTCTTCGTCCTCGCCTCGCACCGGGAGGGGCTCTCGCGCTCGCTGCTGGAGGCGGGGGCCATGGCGCGGCCGGCGGTGGCCTGCGACATCCGCGGCTGCCGCGAGATCGTCGTCGACGGCGTCACGGGAAGGCTGACGCCGGTGCGCGACGCGGCGGCGCTGGCCGAGGCGGTGAGCGGACTGCTGGAGGTCGAGGAGGGCCGCCTCCGCATGGGGCAGGCGGCGCGGGAGCGGGTGGTGTCGCGCTACACCGAGGACCTCGTCGCCCGGCGCGTGATCGACTGCTACCGGCAGGTCCTCGGCGCCTGAGGCCTCAGGCGGAAGCCCCGCCGTCGGCGGGGCCGTGCTTCTTCTCGAAGGCCTGGATCTCCCCGGCGCCGTCGAGGACCCCCATCTCCAGGTGGAAGTCGCGGACCTCGCCCGGCTCCAGGTACTCCAGCGAGCCGTTGGCGCGGTTCCAGGCCCGCCCGAGGGCGGAGCAGTTCCCGGGCTCGATGCCGGTCACGTAGGTCCCGCGGTGGAAGTGCTGCCACTGGGAGAGCAGGGGGATCTCGGTGATCGGGAAACGCCAGTAGAGGCCCAGCCCCAGGCGGTCGTTCACCAGGCCCGCGTGGACCTGCCCCCGGCGGTCGGCGCGGGGCCGGTGGACGTAGACGTCGTCCCGCACCCGCTGGCGGGGGCCGGCGGCCGTCGTGTAGGTCTCGGGCCCCACCTCGCGGTCGGCCGTCCACTCGGTGGTCCGCTGCGAGCGCAGGACCAGGCGGGTGCCGCGGTCGAGCAGCGGCCAGCCCGGGTTCGTGTGGTAGAGGACCATCAGCGGCGCCGGGTCGGCGCCCAGGTTCTCGACGCGGTCGTGGATGTGGAAGCGGCGCTCGCCGAGGACCATGGAGATCTCGCGGGTCATCTCCAGGCAGTGGCCGAACATGATGTGCTCGCGCATGCGGCCGCCGATGCGGATGACGTACTCCTCCCCCTCCCAGCCGCCGCGGGCGTACACGTCCTTGGCCGGGATGTAGGAGAGCCGCCCGTGCAGGCCCAGCTCCTCGTTCTCCTCCTCCGGGTCGACCTCGGGATGGCCGACGAAGGTGAGGCCGCAGGTGGTCAGCAGACCGAGGAAGGAGCCGCGCATCCAGTCGTAGCCGGCGGGCTCGTAGAAGGCCGGCCCCACGTCCCCCGTCTTCGACCGGAAGCAGAGGGACATCCCCTTGTAGTGGGCGGAGGCGATGTCTAGGGAACGACCGGGCAGCACCGAGAGGCAGAGGCCGGACGCGTTGAAGACCTCCACCAGCCCGGCGCCGCGCTCGTTGCCCTCCACCAGCTCGGCCCGGCGGACGCCGGCCACCTGGCTCATGTCCCCCACGAGATCCTGCACCTGCCGCCGGCTGTAGCGGCGGCCGAATAGCCTCGGCATGGCTGCCTCCTGTGGTGATTCGCGCCCAGTCTATCGGCCCTGCCCGGGAGCGTCAACCTCGCCTCGGGCCGGGAGGGATGCTGACCCGGCTATACGATCCGACCGAAGGACGCATCCACCTCGGGGGCATGATCTGCATGAGTTCAACGTGGAGACGTATCGCTGGACGAGCCGACCAGCGTCCTCGACGCAAGAGCCGAGTACGCCATCCTCCGGCGCTTCCTCGAACTGACCGCCGGAAGGACCAACATTCTCATCTCGCACCGCTTCTCCACCGTGCGCATGGCGGATACGATCGACCGACGCAGGGGCTTGGGCGGCTCACAACTCCGATGGCCACGTTCCTTTGACGCCCTTCTTCCGTGCCCGTAGCTTGCCCCATGGCAGGTTCCTTGGGTTACCGACAGGTAACGGATGGGAGCCTGTTCTGTTTTGAACTGAGATCGGGACAAAGCCCAGAATGACAACTGAAGAGGAACTGCTCCAACGCATCACCACGCGCCCGGATGTCTTCGGCGGCAAACCGATCGTCCGAGACATGCGCATCGCCGTTGAGCACATTCTGGGCATGCTCGCCGCCGGGGATACCGAGGGGGCTATCTTGCAGACATTCGGGCGTGCCTGGTCTTTGCCCACCGCTCGGTTGCGGGAGAGCAGGTGCATGAGCGTATGCCCATGCGCACAGCGGGATGAGGTTTCTCCGAGGACAAGGACTTTGGCGAATTGGTCTTCGTGCGCAGATTGCCTCATCCGCTCGAGATCGACCGCCATCCCGACGCGATGAGCGAACCAGCTCTGATTGTTGTTACGGGGAGTCGGGTGCGAATACGTCGAAGAGAAGGCGAAGAGAGACGTGGCGCCTGATGGACCCTTGGCACAAAGTCGGCCGGTCCTCGCGCTGATCATCCAGTTCGGGGGTGGCAAGACCCGAACGCTCACCTCCTTCAGACTCGTGGGGACATTGGCCGGTCCCCAATACCCATGAAGAGATTCCACCGCAACGACCGCCTCCCTCCGAGGCCAGCACCATGAAAGCCGCCCGCCTGCGCGGCACCCGCGACTGGGAGTTCGTCGACGTCGACGAGCCGGTCCCGGGAGCGGGGAAGATGCGCGTGCGCCTGGAGCAGGTCGCCGTCTGCGGCAGCGACCTGCCGGAGTTCCTCGGCGTCCACCCCGGCTTTCCCAAGGCCGCGGGCGGCACCGGCCACGAGGGGATCGGCCGCGTCGAGTCCTGCCCCTCGGGCGCCTACTCCGAGGGCGAGCGAGTCCTGCTGTGGGGCTTCGAGCGCGGCAACGGCCTGTTCCAGGAGGCCGTCCTCACCGTCGACCAGGGGCTGCTGCGGCTGCCGTCGGACGAGGTGCCCGAGCGGATTCTGCTCACCCAGCTCCTGGGCACCGTCATCCGCCCCTTTCGCAAGCTCGGCAACATCATCAACCAGCGCGCCGTGGTCCTCGGCCAGGGGCCGGCGGGGCTGCTGTTCACGGCGGTGCTGCGCAATCTGGGGGCCCGCGACATCGTCGCCGTGGAGCCTCTCGGCTGGCGGCGGGAAATGGCGTCGCAGATGGGGGCGACCCACACCATCGACCCTGCCGCCGTCGATCCGGTGGAGGCCGTGGACGAGATCACGGGTGGAGCCATGGCCGACCTGGTGGTGGAAGCCGTGGGCGGCGCCGAGACCTACGGCACCGCCGCGCTCCTGTGCCGCCGGGGCGGATCGGTCATCGGCTTCGGCGTGCCCGACAAGCAGGTGCCCGGGGGCGTCCTCGACCTGCCCGTGCAGGAGATGCAGTGGCGGGAGATCAACCTGGTGATGACGATCAACGCCGGCGATCAGCCCTACGACGACTACGCCAACGCCCTCGCGTGGATCGAGGAGGGGCGTCTCGACCTGACCGGCCTGGTGAGCCACGTGCTCCCCTTCTCCGAGATCCAGCGCGCCTTCGAGCTGGCCGCCGACAGGCCGGCGCCGGAACGCCCCGCCAAGATCGTCCTCTCCTTCGAGGCACCCTGACCCCTCTCCTGATCAGCGCCACCGCCTTCGAGCAGGACCGGGTGGTGGCCGGCCTGGAGCAGCCCCTGCGCCAGTCGGTGGCCGGCTGCCAGTGGACGCGGGGAGTTCTGGGAGGGCGGACGGTGCAGGTCGTGGAGACCGGCCTCGGCGCCGTGAACGCGGCCCACGCCCTGACCCGCTGCCTGCAGATGGACCTTCCCCCGTGGGTGCTGCAGTTCGGGGTGGGCGGCGCCTACGAGGGCGCCGGCCTCGGCCTGGGGGACTTGGCCGTGGCCACGTCGGAGAGCTTCGGCGACCTCGGCGTGGTCACGCCCTCCGGCTGGCGCTCCGCCGAGGAGATCGGCATCCCCGTGGCCGAGGCCGGCGGCGAGAGCCGCTACAACGAGTACCCCCTCGACATGGAGCTGGGCCGGGCCGCGGCGGCGGCCCTGGAGGATCGCATGGAGACCCGAGTGGCCCTGGGGCCCTTCGTCACCGTGCAGGCCTGCAGCGGCACGGCGGCCCTCGGCCGCGAGAGGGCTTCCCGGGCGGCCGGGGCCCTGTGCGAGAGCATGGAGGGAGCGGCGGCGGCCCAGCTCTGCTGGATGTACGGCGTGCCCCTGGTGGAGGTGCGCGCCATCAGCAACCGGGTGGAGGACCGGGACACGGCCGCCTGGGACCTGCCCCTGGCCAGCCGCCGCGCCCAGGAGGCGGCCCTCATCCTGGTGGGGGCGTTGCCCTCGTGAGCGCCCCCCTCTCCCTCGGCTACTCCCCCTGCCCCAACGACACCTTCATCTTCTACGCCCTCGTCCACGGGCGGGTCCCCGGGGCGCCGGCGGTGAAGGAGGTCCTCCTCGACATCGAAACCCTCAACGGCATGGCCGCCAGTTCCGAGCTGGACGTGGTGAAGGTCTCCTTCCACGCCCTGGGGCATCTCCTCGACGACTACTGCCTGCTGCGCTCCGGCGGCGCCCTCGGCCGCGGCTGCGGACCCCTCGTCGTCGCCCGCGAGAGCGTCGAGCCCGGCGATCTCTCCGGCCTGCGGGTGGCCATCCCCGGAAAGCGGACCACGGCGGCCCTGCTCCTGCGCCTCTTCGCCCCCGGCCTGGAGCGCACCGTGGAGATGCCCTTCCACCGCATCATGGGCGCCGTGCGCGACGGCGACGCCGATGCCGGGGTCATCATCCACGAGAGCCGCTTCACCTTTCAGCGCTACGGGCTGCACCGCGTCCTCGACCTGGGCGAGTGGTGGGAACAGACCACCGGCCATCCCATCCCGCTGGGAGGCATCGCCGCCCGCCGCCGGCTGGGGGCCGGGGAGGTCCGCCGCCTCGAGGACGGCCTGCGGCGCAGCGTCGAGTACGCCCACGCCCATCCCGAGGAGGTGCGGGGCTACGTGGCGGGACAAGCGCAGGAGATGGACCCCGAGGTCATGGAGGCCCACATCGAGCTGTACGTGAACGACCATACCCTCGACTACGGCGGCGACGGCCGGGCCGCCATCGAGGATCTGATGACGCGAGCCGAGAGGGAGGGCATCCTGCCGGCCGGCGGCCCTCCCCTGTTCCTGTGACGCGGGAGGTGTCATGAGACTGCTGCAGTTCCGCGACCCCGCCTCCGGTCGGCCCGAGCATCTGGGGCTGGTGGACGGCGACGAGGTGATCGACCTGAGCCACGGCGGCGGCCCCGGCTCGGTGCACGAGCTCTACTACGGCGGCGGCGGCGACGCCGAGGGCTTCGGGGCCGCGTTGGATGCCGCGGCCCGGGCGGCCTCCGGCAACCGGCGCCTGCCCCTGGCCGGCCTGCTCCAAGGCCGCGCACCCTCCTCCCCCCACCTGCTCAAGCCGGTGAGCGCGCCCGCCGACAGGCCCCGCGGCCTGCGGGTGTGGCTGGCCGGCGTCACCCACGAGGACAGCGCCAAGCTGCGCGAGATCGAGGCGCAGCAGGCCACGGGCGAGGCGGTGAACGTGTACGACCAGAAGTACCGCGAGTGCGCCGCGGGAGGCCGGCCGGAGCTGTTCTCCAAGGACGACCCCGCCGCCGTCGTCGGCCACGGCCAGGCCCTGACGCGGCCGGCGGAGACCGAGCGCCTGGTGCCGGAGACGGAGCTGGTCACGGTGTACGGGCTCGACCGCGCCGGCCAGGTGGAGCGGCTGGGCTACACCGGCGGCAACGACGCCACCGACAACGGCATGGAGGCGGCCAACCCCCTCAACCTGCCCCAGGCCAAGAACTGGGCCGGCGGCTGCGCCAGCCTGGGGCCGCTGCTGGTGACGGCCGACGAGTACGACGACCGCCGGGTCACGGTGAGCTGCGAGATCCTGCGCGCCGGCCGGCGGGTCGGCTTCAAGGAGGGGGACACCGGCCGCGACCACCTCAACATGCCCGACGGCCTGCTGCACATGGAGCGCACCCTCTTCCGCAGGATGCCCCTGGAGCAGGGGCAGTTGCAGGCCCTCTACTGGGGAACGCCGATCGTGTTCTCGGAGGCGGATCTGGCCGACGGGCTGCAAGTGGGAGACGTGGTGCGCATGACCTTCTCCGGCGGCATCGGCACCTTGGAGAACGGGATCGAGCCACTGGCGGCGACGGATCAGCTGCGGGCGCTGGAGGGAGGCTGACCGCTGCCGCCAGGCCGCTGGTCAAAGGCCACGAACGTTTGCTTGCGGGTACCCGTGGCGGTCTGGTGATTCCCGGCGCGCCGCCTATATTCGCATGATCCTGCCAGACCCCGGGAGCCCGTATGAGCGAAGGCGCCAACCCTCCGAGGCGTGCAGTCCCCGACCCCGAGGAAATGCCTTGGAGCATCAGCTATCTGCGCGACGACATCAAAGAGTTGCGAGCTGAAGTGGGGGCCCGATTCGGGGCCGTCCACAACCGCATCGACGAGACCAGCCGCTCCCTGAGCGACCGAATCGACGAGACCAGCCGCTCCCTGAACGACCGAATCGACGAGACCAGCCGCTCCCTGAACGACCGCATCGACGAGACCAACAAGCGCCTCGACATCCATTTCCGCTGGATCATGGGCACGCTGGTAACCCTCACCGGCGTCCTCATCGCGGTCATCAAGCTCTGAGCACCCGGAGCGGGCGCCTGACCGCTCTTGCCCTCCGACAAGCGACCCAACGTCCTCTGGATCTACGGCGAGGACCTCTCCCCCGACCTGGGCTGTTACGGCACCCCCGCCGTCCGCACCCCCAACATCGACCGCCTCGCCTCCGAGGGCATCCGCCACACCCACGCCCTCGTCACCGCCCCGGTCTGCTCCGCGAGCCGCTCCGCGCTGATCACCGGCGCCTGGCAGACCCACTTCGACGCCCACAACCACCGCAGCAACCGCGACCGGCCGCTGCGGGCCGACATGAAGCTCGTCACCGACTGCTTCCGCGAGGCCGGGTACTTCACCTGCAACAGCCAGGGACCGCCCTTCGACCGGCCGGGCAAGACCGACTTCAACTTCCTGTGGGAACGTCCCTTCGACGGTGTCGACTGGAGCGAACGCGCCCCCGGGCAGCCGTTCTACGCGCAGGTCAACATCACCGACACCCACCGCGTCTTCCAGCCGGACCCGGAGTCCCCCATCCCGCCGGAGGACGTGGAGCTGCCGCCCTACTACCCCGATCACCCCCTCACCCGCAGGGACTGGGCCCTCTACCTGGAGAGCATCCAGATCCTGGACCGCAAGGTGGGGCGGGTCCTGGCGCGCCTCGATGCGGAAGGCCTCGCCGAGGAGACGATCGTCTTCTTCCTGAGCGACCACGGACGCGCCCACCCCCGCTGCAAGCAGTTCCTCTACGACGGCGGCATCCGCATCCCCCTCATCGTCCGCTGGCCCGGCCGCCTTGACGCCGGACTCGTCAGCGACCGCCTCGTCAGCGGCGTCGACCTCGCCCCCACGGCCCTCGCTCTCGCCGGCGTCGAGATCCCCGGCCACATGCAGGGGCAGGTCTTCCTCGGGCCCGGGGCCGTGGACCGGGACTCCGTGTTCGGCGCCCGCGATCGCTGCGACGGTACCGACGACCGCATCCGCTGCATCCGCACCCGCCGCCACAAGCTGATCCGCAACTACCACCCCGACCGTCCGTACATGCAGTTCAACGGCTACAAGAAGCTGCAGTACCCGCTCTGGACGCTGATGCCGCTGCTGGCGGCAAGGGGGGAGTTGTCCCCAGAGCAGCAGGCCTTCCTGGAGCCGACCCGTCCCCGGGAGGAGCTCTACGACCTGGAGGCGGACCCCCACGAGGTGCACAACCTCGCTGGGGATCCTGCCCATGAGAGCGTGAGGCGCCGGCTTGCAGAGCGCCTCGACGAGTGGATCGCGGAGACGGGTGATATGGGTGCGAGGCCTGAACCTGCGGAGGTGCGGGCTTATTGGGACGAGCACATGGCCGCGGGTTTCAGGCGGGCCATGGAGGGGCGGGGGCTATCGCCGGAGATCAGCGACGCGGACTACTTGGACTGGTGGGAGGGGCAGCTGCTGTAGGTCGCCGCGTTGGCCCGCGCTTCGATCACGGCGCATCGCTCCATCAACGCATCGAAGCGCTCCTCAGCCATGGGACAGGCGGGCGCTCAGCGGTTCCGCCAGCCAGATGGGCATGACGGCCCGGGCGGCCCAGAGCTCAGCCCGGTCCTCATCCGCGAGCTGGGGGAGGACCGTTTCGAGACCGTCCTCGACCTCCTCGGGCCCCAGCCACGCCAGGGCGCGAATGGCGTCTCCCGCCCTGCGGTGCGGGAACGCCAGTTGCCAGCGTGGAGCGTGGCGCAGCTCGACGACGAGCGAGCCGAACCGCAGCCGCCGGTTGGGACCGGAAGTGAGATAGACCGGGCGCACCGGATTCTGCGTGGTCAGGCCCAGGCAGTTGGCCGCGGCGCCCCCGCACGGCACGATCGGTTCGCCCCACAAGGCCGACAGCGCGGCCAGCGCTTTGCCGACGCTGGGGGCACGGACCCGAAGCGGGTCTCGACGGGCCGCATGTAGACGCCCTGGCAGATGCGCATGAGGTGTGCCGATCGCGCAAGGCGCGACAATGCCCGGTCGACTGCCGCCCGATTGCCGAGGTGCAGCAGTGCAGCCGGACACAGCGGCGTGGCCTCCGGAAGCGTGGCGGCATGCTCCATGATGCGCCGGGGAAGCCCGCGCATGGTTCGTATCTCCCCTTGGGTTTGTGGGTTTGTCAGCAAGGGGACCGCCTGCCTCATCCCCCCTCCGACCGGTGCCGCTCCACCAGCTCCGCCATGCTGCTGAACCGGTAGTCCGGCGTCACCCTCTCTCCCGGTGGAGCAGTAGCGCCGCCACCGCTGCCTGCGCGCCGGTCGATCCAGGCGGTGGCCAGTCCCATGGCCTTGGCCGGCACGTGGTCGTGGAAGAGGCTCTGCGCCACGTGCAGGATGCTCTCCGGGCCGGCGCCGAAGTCGGCTCTCACCCTGGCCAGCAGGAACTCGAAGTTGGCCGCCGCCGGTTTGTACGAGCCGATCTCCTCGGCGGTGAGCACCGCGTCCCAGGGATCGCCGAGGCGGGCGGCGCTGCCGCGGTAGCTGGCGCGGTCGCAGTTGGTGAGGGTGACCAGCCGGTGGTGGCCCTTAAGCCAGTCCAGCGCCGGGGCCGCGTCCCCGAAGGCGGGCCAGTGGCCGACGGACTGTCCGAAGCGCAGGCTCTCGCCATCGTCGGGTTCGATACCCCATCGCCGGGCCAGGCCGCGGTGGACGGCCGCGAGCAAGTCCGCGTAGAGCAGGCCGGGGTTCGCCGCCTGGCAGGCCGACTCCTCCCGGGCGAAGGCGGCCAGGGCCTCCTCGCGGCCCGGCGGATCGGCCAGCCGTGCGCAGAGAGGCTGCAGCGCCTGCCAGATCCCGGTCTCCCAGTCGATCAGGGTCCCGTAGGTGTCGAAGGTGAGGACGGGGAAATCGCGCAGGCGCATGGCGTCGTCCTATCCGGAGTGCTGGCGGGTGCCGCCCGGCGCCAGCCGCTCCTCGCGCCACGGGCTCTCCGCGGCGTCGCCGCGGATCCGCCAGGAGAAGACAAGCGGCTCCCCTCCCCCGTTGTGGAAGACCACCTCTGCCGATGGCTGCTCCCCGGGCAGCGGGCGCACCAATGAGAGCAGGGTCGCGGGCGGATGGCTGCTTCCGTCCTCCTGACGGAACTCCAGCAGCGGCCGGACCTCGCCCTGGATCTCCCGCGTCCCCAGCAGCAGCGGGCCGTAGCAGGACGTGACCGCGCCATGCCCCCAGTTGCGGCCGTGTCCCGCGGCCACCGAGCAGACGGCGCCTCCCATGTCCGCGTGTTCCCGTCCGCCGCGCAGCACGCGCCTGGCCATCCGCAACCTCGTCGCGGCGCCGCGCAGGGCGCGCAGGGCGTACCCGATCTCCCCCGTCACCTGCCAGGCCAGGGTCAGGGTGGCCGTGGACGGCTCGCGGACCGGCTTCACCGATCCGTCCTCCGACCACTCGCCCCAGAAGGCCATGTCCGCCCGCTTGCCGACCCCCGGCGACCGGATGCGCCGCTCCTCGGGAAAGACCAGGGCCAGCCGCTCCGGCGGGCTCTCGGGCAGAGCTTCCAGCCCCGAGCGGATCTCCGCGTCGAGGCCGGTGTCCGCGAAAGTCCAGCGGTAGTAGCTCAGGGCCGCCGCCGCGGGATCGTTGCAGGGGTCGTCGAGGCTGGTCACCAGGGGCTCCACGATCCGCCTTGCCGCCTCCCGGAAGACCTCCTCGCCGGACAGAAGCCACAGATCGCCCAGGGCGTAGACCGCGCCCGAGGCCAGCAGGTTCTCGATGCCGGCGAGCGGGTCCCCGGGAAGGTGGTGGGCGCTGGCGGCGATCCCGTGCAGACCTCTCGCGTCCACCTCGGCCTCGTCCAGCCCCTTGCCGTCGAGGGTCCACAGCAGCGGCATCGGGTCCGGCGCCGTGAGCAGTCGCTCGGCCCGCTTGCGGCCATGGCGCAGGGCCCACTGCAGGTAGCGCTCCTCTCCCGTCACCCGGTGAGCGGCGAGGGCGATGTGGAGGAAGCGGAAATGCTCGGCCAGCTCGAAGGCCTCGCCTTCGTCGTTGGTCACGCTCCGGGCGCCGATGCGGTAGCCGATGAAGGTGTCCCGCGAGTAGTCGTACCACGGCGGGATCTCCGGCACCCAGTTGCCGATGTGCTCGGCGGCGTCGGCAAGCAGCGCGACGGCTTCAGAATCCTGCGGCTGCAGGCCGATGAAGCGCGGGAGGAAGAGCAGGAACGGCTCCGGCCCGTGATGGGCCTCGGCCTCGGGCTCGTAGCCGTGGAGGCATTCCCGCTCCACCCAGCCCTTCAGGGCCGCCTTCAGCGTCTCGAAGTGGCGCAGGACCGCCTCGTCGCCGGTGACCAGGTAGTGAGGGAACCAGGCGAGGGCATAGTTGGCCTCGTCCTCGCCGCCCTGGTTGGGGCCGGGCGGGTCGAGGCGCCGGCTCTGACGGAGCCACTGGTCCATCTCCGTCCGGAGAGTGGCGTAGGCGCTATAGCTTTCCAGGATCTGATCCTTCATCAACTCTCGCTTGCCCTCAACCTATGTCATGCCTGCCGGAAGCACACGGCGCCGTTCGTGGATCGGCGCCGGAACCCCCTCGCGAATCTGCGCATCGAACATCTCAAGCAGGCGGCGGTGCCTTGCAGACCGCTGGCGTCGTGACGACGGTCGAACGCTGTTCCGGCACACAACTCTTCCGAAGGTCGACATGTCTCTTTCGTGCTTGCAGATGAGATTGGCCGCCTGCCTCTTCCTGCTTCTCCAGGGGTGCTCGGCCCAGGACGATACGTGGATGGGTCTCGAAGTCGAGCCGGAGGTTCGCTACTCCCCCTACGACCGCACGCCGGACTACCGGCACTCTCCACATCTGGAACCCGCCATAGCGGCTCGGATGGGAGGCATCCGATGCCGGTACACCGGCAGGCTCTACAGCAGCCTTCGACAGACCGAGATCGAGCACGTGGTCGCCTTGAGCGAGGCCCACGACTCGGGCCTGTGCGCGGCGGATGCGGCCACGAAGCGGAGGTTCGCCAACGACCTGTTGAACCTGACGCTCTCCGATCCCGCCGTGAACTCCCGGAAGGGCGCGAAGGACGCCGGGCAGTGGATGCCGCGGCTCGATCCACGCGGGTTGCCCCGGTGAGATACGACCATCCCGCGTACCCCTTCATGAGGGATGGTGACGGCGATGGTTGGGTTTGTGAGTAGGGGTGGCCCGAGATAATTCGGCAGGGGCTGGCCGCAGCGCGAACGGCAGGTCTGCCGGTCGACGATCCAACTAAGATTTTAGTTGACAAGCGATCCGGCGCCGGGTAAGTTATCAACTAAATGCTTAGTTGAAAGGAGCAGCCGCATGGCTCAGAAAGGGGGACCCGACAAGAGGCTGACCCCGCTCGAGACGCTGATCATGAACGCCCTCTGGGACGATTCGCCCGCCGCCGTCCGCCAGGTCCAGCAGCGGCTGGAGTCGGTCAAGCCCATGGCCTACAACACCGTCCTGACCATGATGCGCATTCTGCGGGAGAAGGGCTTCCTGGTGTCGGAGCGTGAGGGCCGGTCCGACCTCTACCGCCCGGTGGTGACGCGCGAGGACATGGCGCGGCGCTCCCTGGGCGACGTCATGGACTCCTTCTTCTCCGGCTCGGCGGAGGCGCTGGTCAGCCAGCTGCTGGACGGCCAGTCCCTCACCGAGGAGGAGCTGAGGTCGATCCGCGCCGAGCTGGACCGGGCCCTCCAACGCAGAAGGGGAAAGCGGCGATGAGCGCATTCCTGAACGGGCTGGGACACCAGCTCTTCGTCTGGCTGGATCTGCTGAGCATCGAGCTGGCGGTTCTGGCGGTGCTCGTGCTGGTTGCCGGCCGCCTGGTGAAGTCGCCGGCCCTGCGCCACCTGTTGTGGCTGGCCGTGCTCGTCAAGCCGGTCGCCGCCGTAGTGGTCAGCTCCCCCTATACGGTATTCGCGCCGCTGGCGCCCTTCGCGCACCCCGGGTGGGATGTCCCCTTTCGGATCGAGGGCCAGACACTGACGCCCCTGCCAGCAGCTCCCGCGGCCATCGCCCCAAACAGCATGCCGCTTACCCCTGCCGCCTGGGGAGCGCTCCTGTGGCTCGTGGGTGCGACGTTGCTGACCGGGAGGATCGTGCTCGGCTTCGGCATCCTCCGGCGACTCCGGCGGCAGGCGCATGTGCAGCGGGACGGTCCGCTCTTCGTGGCCCTGCGGCGGGCGCGCGCAGCCCTCGACTGCCATCCCCGGGTCGATGTGGCGACCTCCCCTTCCATCCGCTCGCCCATGGTCCTCGGCATCCTCCGACCGCTCATCGTCGTTCCCGCCGATCTCGTGCAGAGACTGCGCGGTGACGAGTTGACCCTGGTCCTCATGCACGAGCTGGCCCACGTACGCCGCTGCGACAACCTCACATTGCTGCTCCAGAGACTGGTCACGGCCATCCTGTTCTTCCACCCCGCCCTGTGGCTGTGCGGCCGCATGCTGCGGCGCGAAGCCGAACAGGCCTGCGACGATCTCGTCGTCGGCGCCACCGCCCGCCCGGAAGCGTATGCGCGCGGGCTCACCCTGGTCGCCGAAGAGGCTGCCCATGCCAACCAATCAGCCGGGAGAGTCCCCATGATGAGCACCTTTGCCGCCACCGAGTCCGACCTCTCGCAGAGGATCCGCCGGACTCTGCACGGTGGTGCGCGCCGGATGGGAACGCGGGCGCGTATGCTTGCGGTGGTACTGCTGTTCCCTCTGGCCGCCGTGACCCTGCCCTCGTACGGCGCTGCCGACAGCGGCGCAGGCGGCGACCCGGCGCCTGCCATCGATCCTGACACAGTCCTGACGTTCGAGGACCTCAAGGAGAGATTGCGCGGGCGCATGCAGGCGGTTGCCGACAGCGTGGGTGATGAAGAGAGCGAAAGGCTGGCGGAAGCAGTCCTTCGGGCGATGGAGGAGACAAGGGACATCCACAGAGAAGCAGCGGTGGGGACCGCCCCGGAAGACTGGCCCGGGGGATTAAGGTCCCGACTCCTCGCGCTCAAGCCCGACAGCACGACGGACGAGGTCTTGGAGATTCTCCGAGATGCCCGTGCTGGAACAGTTGTCTACTGGTACGGCGTGCGCGTCAACGATCGCATGAAACGCGCAGATCTGTTCCTCGTGGTGGATCAGGACGGCAACATGAAGCTGAACGACAAGCCTGTGACGATCGCTACCCTTGGAGAAGAACTGAAGAGGCAGCAGAGCCTGATGGACAGCACCACCACGATCGTCATTCAGACGAATGAGAGCGAGGAACATGAACGGGCATCGTACCGGCAGATCGTCGAGATCATGGACATCGCACGAAAGGCAGGGCTCGTCGATCATGTCCTCCCAATGGAGGGGCCGCAGGCGGGGCGATAGGGGCTACCCCCCACCCGCACCCGCGGCCCATTCAGCAACCGCCCCAGCCAGGTGTAGCGCACGAGCACCTGGTAGACGATCAGCAGGAAACCGGTAACCCCCACCAGCACGAGGCCGAACTTCACCCCCGAGGGCAGCGGCCAGTCGCGCACGGCGAACTGCGCACCGATGATCAGCGGCACGTGCGCCAGGTACAACCAGTACGACGAGTCCGACAGGTAGCGGATGATCCGACTCTCGCGGGCGCATACCTTGCGGAACAAACCCATGAAGCCGAAGGCCATCGTCCAGGGATAGACCGCCTGCAACACCACCGCCTCTATCCGCGCCGTGTCCGCACCGAGAATCCCATCGCCCAGGCCGAGGGGGAAGAGGACCAGCAGTCCCGCCGGCAGCCCCAGCCACCACCACTTCCCCACCCGGCCTTCGCGGTCGTCGCAGTCGAAGTAGAGGGCGCCGAAGGCGAAGAACAGGGCGTAGTAGAGGAGGACGTGCGGCATGGGCAGCAGGCCCAGGGAGGTATCGGCCCCGAAGCCGGGGATGATCAGTCCCATGAAGGACTGGGGCACCAGGGTAAGGGGGATGAGCCAGAGGAACCGCGCCGGCGACAGGACCAGCCACTGCGGCGGCCTCGCGCACTTGAGCCAGCCCGTGAGTGTGGTGACGAGGGCGAAGAGAAGCACGAACCAGCAGAGGAACCACAGGAACCAGAGATGCGAGAAGAGTGGCGCCGAGAAGACGGGAGCCTCCATCGCCCTGACATATCTGAACCCGGGTGACACCTGCTCCGGCCTGGCGGTCTCCTCGCGATCATCACCGGGAGCGGAACCCTCGAGGAGTCCGGCGATCCGAAGGCGTCCCGCCTTGACCCGCCCCTCGTCGACCTCGACCTGCAGCAGTCCCGCCAGGTAGCGGGTGAGGCCCCAGTCCACCTCCAGGGCATCCCAGGGTATCTCTCCCCTGTGATTCTGCGCGGCCGGGTCCGCCCCGTGCCGAAGCAGCAGCTCGGCGACTTCGGTCCTTCCCAGGAAGGCGGCCGCGTGCAGGGGCGTTCCGCCGTCCTTGCCGCGGCCATGCACGTCGGCCCCGTTTGCCAGCAGTCCCTCGGCGACCTCCACCCGGCCGGCCAGGGCCGCCCACACCAGGGGGGTAATCCCGAAGGCCGGATCCAACCCCTCGATATCGGCCCCGTCCGCCAGGTGACGTACGACCGCGGCCGCATCGCCGTCCCTGGCGGCGGTCCAGATACTGTCCTCGGCGGCGGCCGTCTGGTCCTCGTAGGCGGAGGCCATGGCCCAGCCGCTGACCCAGTTGACCGCGGGAAGGATGGTGAACAGCCCGAGCAGGAAGGGCAGGAAGACGCGGCGCAGGCGGTGGGAGAGGAGCGGCTTCAGGCCGCGGCGGCGCCAGAGCATGGCGGTGAAAAACCCGCTGAGCAGGAAGAACACGGGCATTCGGAACCCGTGGATGGCGGCGAACAGCAGACCGTAGGACTCGCTCTGCCGGGTATCCTGCACCGGCCACGGGAAGGGCGTGAAGGACAGCCCCGCGTGCAGGACGATGCCGAGAAGCATCGCCGCCGCGCGCAGGGCGTCGAGGTCGTGGCGGCGCGGGTCAGGGGGCGGTGCCGGCTGGGACATGGAGGGTCAGGCCATGATGGAGGGTGAGGCCGTTGACGACGACAGGGAGCGTTGAGGAATCTTCACCGTCCCCAAGGGCGTCACAAGGTACCGGGACTCTGCTTTTTCGGACACCGGGTCCTGCGCTCTGCGCCCCTGAATCCAGGAGGACCAGCCATGCACACCGACAGGCCCGCTCTCGCAAGGGGAGCCGCCGCGCTGCCGCTGGCGATCTTCCTCGCTGCCGCGGCCACCCCCGGACACGGCGAAACCACCGGCCACGTGCCCTTCCCCACCCTCGTCCCCGACGAGAGCCCCGACAGCCTCGGTGTGGAACTCGTCGGCGAGATCGTCCTCGTCCCCCTTCCCAGGGAGGGGGAAGTGCCCTGGGGGACGGACCTCTATCTCACCGGGGACCACGCGCTGATGGGCGACATTCGCGGCATCGTCCACTTCGTCGATATCTCCGATCCCGCCGACATGCGCAAGGTGGCCGAGGTCCGTACCCCCGGGCCCGCGGTGGACATCAAGGTCGCGGGGGATCTGGCGGCCGTCGGGGTACAGAAGATGCATCCCGACGACGAC
>CAZEHQ010000054.1:0-20686 GCA_964512165.1 uncultured Gemmatimonadaceae bacterium
GCGGAGGGATCCATGGCGGGATCGAATGTACTCGGCCCACCGGCCCCCGGCTACCTGGCTCCTTGCCAGGACAGGGGGCGGGGGTTACCTAGGGACGCCTGCGGTATCCATCCGGCTCCCTGGACAAGGCCTGCGTGAAGACCGAACCACTGCACGGCTGGGGGCGTCATCCACGCCTCCACGGCGCCGTGCACCGCGCCCGCGACCTCGACGACCTGCGGCGGCTCGCCCGGTCGGACCGCGAAGGCATCGGCCGCGGCGCCGGGCGCAGCTACGGAGACGCGGCCCTCGCCGGCCACGTGGTCTCCGCCCTGCCGCTGCGTCACCTGCTCGACTTCGACGCCGCCAGCGGCGTCCTCAAGGCTCAGGCCGGCGTCACCCTCGACGACGTGATCCGCTTCGCCCTCCCGCGCGGCTGGTTCCCCCCGGTCACCCCCGGGACCCGGCACTGCACCCTGGGCGGCTGCGTCGCCGCCGACGTGCACGGCAAGAACCACCACCGCGTCGGCGCCTTCGGGGCCTTCGTCGACGAGCTCGAAATGGTGCTCGCCGGCGGCGACGTGGTGCGCTGCTCGCGGACCGAGGTCCCCGACCTGTTCTGGGCGACCCTGGGGGGGATGGGGCTGACGGGGCTGATCCACGCCGTCACCCTGCGGCTGGCGCCCGTGCGGTCCGCCTTCATCGACAACCTCAGCGTGCGCACCGGGAGCCTGGGAGAGACCTGCCGCCTCCTGCGCGAGACCCAGGATGAGCACGCCTACTCCGTGGCCTGGATCGATCTGCTGGCGAGGTCCGCGCGCCGGGGCCGTGGGCACCTGCTCCTCGGCGATCACGCCGATGGGCCCGCACTGGCCCCCCTGCACCGCGACCCGAGGGGGAAGCTGCCCGCCTTTCCCGCCAACCTCGCGCGCCGCTCCGGGCTGCGCCTGCTCAACGCCCTCTACTACCGCCGGCAGCTCCGGAAGCGCAGCCATCGGCGGGTCCACTACGGACCCTACTTCCATCCCCTCGACGGCGTCTCCCACTGGAACCGGGCCTACGGCCCCCGGGGCTTCCTGCAGTTCCAGTTCGCCGTCCCCTTCGACTGCGGCGAGGAGGTGATGGCCGACGTGGTGGAGCGCACGCGGCGGGCGGGGCCCTGCTCGCTGGCGGTGCTCAAGACCTTCGGCGATCACCCGGGCGGCCCTCTCGGCTTCCCCATGCCGGGATACACCCTGGCCCTCGACTTCCCGCGCACCTCGCGGATCGAGGAGGCCCTGGGCGACGCCGCCGGCCTGGTGGCCGCCGCCGGGGGCCGCGTCTACCTGGCCAAGGACGCCCTCCTCACCCCGGAGCAGACCGAGACCATGTATCCACGCCTCGACGAGTTCCGCGCCGCCCGCCGGCGCTATGACCCCGAGGGCCGTTTCCGGTCGGCCCTCTCAGACCGCACGGGGCTGACGTGAGCGGCCGCGCCCTGATCCTGGGGGCCCGCTCGGCCATCGCCGCGGCCCTGGCCCAACGGCTGGCCGGGGACGGCTGGGACCTGGTGCTGGCGGCGCGGGACTGCCGGAGGCTGGAGCCGGCGGCCGCCGACCTGCGCCTGCGCCGGCAGCGCCAGGTCGACCTGCTCGAGTTCGACGCCCTCGACCTGGAGGCCCACGCCGGTCTCGCCGACCGGGTGCGCGCCGCCGCCGGCCCCTTCGACCTCGTGGTCTGCGTCTTCGGCTACGCCGGCGATCCCGACGAAGCGCGGCGCGACACGGGGGAGATGACGGCCACCCTGGCCACCAACTTTACCGCCGCCGCCGTCTGCCTCGGCCACCTGGCCAACGATCTGGCGGAGCGGCGCGAGGGCGGAATCATCGCCGTGAGCTCCGTCGCCGGCGACCGGGGACGGCAGTCCAACTACGTCTACGGCGCATCCAAGGGCGGGCTGAACGTCTTCCTCCAGGGCCTGCGAAACCGTCTGGCGCCCGTCGGGGTGCACGTGATGACGGTGAAGCCGGGGTTCGTGGACACACCCATGACCGAGGGCCGCGAGGGGCTGTTCCTGGTGGCCTCGCCGGAGCGGGTGGCCGCCGACGTCCTGCGCGCCTGGAAGAGGCGCCGGAACGTGATCTACACGCCCTGGTTCTGGCGCTGGATCATGCTTCTGATCCGGCTGGTGCCGGAGGGGCTGTTCAAGCGACTGAGGTTGTAGACGCCGGGCCTGCCTGGCCGTCCAGGGCCCGGCGCAGGCGGGAGGCCAGGTTGGTGTTCCGGCGGGCGGGGCGGTCGTTCTCGATGGCCCTCCGCAGGGCGCGCTGGCTGCCGATGAGGACGAAGAGCTCACGGGCCCGGGTGACGGCGGTGTAGAGCAGGTTGCGCTGCAGCATCGGGTAGTGCTGGGTGGTCAGGGGCAGTACGACGGCCGGGAACTCCGAGCCCTGGGAGCGGTGGATGCTGATGGCGTAGGCCATGCTCAGCTGGTCGAGCTCGGCCAGCTCGTAGCGCTGCACGCCGCCGTCGTCGAAGACGACCTCGGCGAAGGACTCCTCCCCCGTCTCCAGGCGGCCGATGCGCCCCAGGTCGCCGTTGAAGACCCCCTTGTCGTAGTTGTTGCGCACCTGCATCACCCGGTCCCCCTCGCGCAGCTCGCGGTCGCCGATGGCGTGGGCCTTGCGGCCCGGGTTCAGCCGCTCCTGGAGCTGGCGGTTGAGCTGCACCGCGCCGGTCTCGCCGCGGTACATCGGGGTCAGGACCTGGATCTGCCGCATGGGGTCGAGGTCCCGGCCCTGCGGCAGGCGGCGGGCCACGAGGTCCACCAGGCGCTCGGCGGCGCGGGCGGGGTCGTCCTCCTCGACGAAGTAGAAGCCGGAGTCGGCGCGGTTGTCGATGCGGGGCCACTCGCCGCCGTTGATGCGGTGGGCGTTGGTGACGATGAGGTTGTCGCCGGCCTGGCGGTAGATGCGGCGCAGGCGCGCCACGGGAACGACGCCGGAGTCGATGACGTCCCCGAGGAGGTTGCCGGGGCCGACCGAGGGCAGCTGGTCGGCGTCGCCCACCAGGACCAGCCGCGCCGCGTCGGGGACGGCGCGCAGCAGCGCGTTCATCAGGTTGATGTCGATCATGGAGCTCTCGTCGACGATGACCGCCTCCGCCTCGATGGGCTGGTTGTCGTCGCGGCGGAAGCCGCCCTCCCGCGGCGCGAACTCCAGGAGCCGGTGGATGGTGCTGGCCTCGCCGCCGGTGGCCTCGCTCAGACGCTTGGCGGCCCGTCCCGTGGGCGAGCACAGGGCCACCCGCAGGCCGGAGGCCTCCAGGCGGCCCACGATCTGGCGGGTGATGGTGGTCTTGCCCGTGCCGGGGCCGCCGGTGACGACCAGGATCTTCCCCGCCCCCACCTGCTCCAGGGCCCACCGCTGGTCCTCTCCCAGGGACGCCTCCTCCTCGGCATCCGCCTCGCCCGCCTCCTTCGCCAGGGCCGGCCCCGGGGAGGTGAGGAGCCGCTCCAGGGCCCGGGCCACCCCCCGCTCGGCCCTGTGCAGGCGGCGCGGATAGCAGTCCCGCCCCTCCACGGCGACGTCACCCGCTTCCTGGAGGGCCGAGAGCGCCTCCGGTACCCGGCCGGAGTCCACGCCGAGGAGCTCGGCCGCCGCCGAGGCCAGCTCCTCCTCGGGCAGGAAGAGATGGCCCTCGTCGGCGGCCTCCTCCAGCAGGTAGCGGAGACCGGCGCGCACGCGCTCCGGGGCGTCGCGGGCGATGCCGAGATCGCCGGCGATGCGGTCCGCCGTCTGGAAGCCGATGCCGCGCACGTCGCGCTGCAGCCGGTAGGGGTCCTGCCGGACGCTGTGGATCGCCTCCTCGCCGTACTGCTGGTAGATGCGCACCGCGTGCCCCGTGCCGACGCCGTGGGACTGGAGGAAGACCATGACGTCGCGGATGCGCCGCTGCTCCTTCCAGGCCTCGGCGATGGCCTGCGCCCGCTTGCGCCCCAAACCCTCGATCTCCAGCAGCCGCCGCGGCTGGGCGTCGATCACCTCGAGGGAGGAGTCGCCGAAGCGGGCGACGATGCGCCCGGCCATGACCGGACCGATCCCCTTGATCAGCCCCGAGCCGAGGTAGCGCTCGATGCCTTCGGCGGTGGCGGGGTACGCGGGGATGCACGACTCCACCCGGAGCTGGCGGCCGAAGCGGGGGTGGAGGTCCCAGGTGCCCTCCAGCTGCACGCTCTCGCCGGCGGAGACGGCCAGGGTGCCGACGACGGTGACCGGCTCTCCCTCGCCTTCCGGTTGCAGCCGGGCGATGGTGTAGCCGTTGTCCGGGTTCTGGAAGGTGATGTGGTCGATGAGCCCCTTGAGGCGCACGCCCTTCCCGGAGGCCGGATCGTCCCGCGCCCTCCCGCCCGCGCCTTCGAAGAGGTCGCGCTCGCTCACATCAAGGCAGGCCGCAGCAGCAGGGTGACGGCCGCCCCGAGAGCGGCGCCGGCCACCAGCTGCGCCGGTGAGTGGGCCTGCCGCCGCCATCTGGCCCAACCCGCCGCCAGGGGCAGCAGGGCGCACAGGGGCCACCACGCGGCTTCCACGAGAGTGGCCGCCAGCGCCGCCCCTCCCCCGGCGCCGGTGGTGTGGATGCTGATCTTCCAGCGGCGGTTCACCAGGCCGACGCCGGCGGCGCCCACGGCGAAGGAGGCCGCCGCCCAGCGCTGCACCGGCGGCATCTGCAGCCCCTGGAGGAGCGCGAACCCGACGGCGTAGCAGAGGGTCCCCACCAGCAGGAACCGTCTGCGCAGAGGGCGGGGGGGATCGTAGATGTCGGTGACCCGATGACCCCGGGCGAGGCCGCCGAGGAGGGCCGCGGGGCCGATGGAGAACAGCAGGATGGCGAGGGCCTTGCCCCCCGCCGCCTTCAGGGGATCGTCACCCGCAGGCAGCCACAGGAAGACGATCAGGGCCAGGCCCGGCGGGCTCAGTAGATGGGTGATCCAGCGCGCCCCCCCGTCGGCCCAGTGAGACCGGTCCGCCGCGGCTCTCACACCTCCGGCCCCGCCGTCAGCCCCGGGAACGTCCGGCCGCGGGACGAGGAGAGGGCCGGCGTCCTCACCGGGGGTTCCGGAGGGGGGATGGTGGGCCGGACCGAGGGCCCTTCCGCGGGGCGAGGCGGGCCCTCAGCGCGTCCACTTCTTGCCGCTGGCATCCTTCCCTCTCCGGCCGCCCCCGGAGGCCGCTTTCTGGGCGCCCTCCACGAGGAAGCCGATGAACCGCTTCTGGCCGAGGGTTTTCAGGTAGGAGAGGAGGGAGACCTCCGCCTCCTTGCGGTCGAGCTTGTAGCGGTCCCGGAGGCCTTCGATCATGTCGGCCACCGAGTTGCGGCCGTCGCACATCTGCCAGACCTGGGCGCCCACCTCATCGAGGGTGATGGTCCGCTTTTCCGGGATGTAGAAGAGCTTGGACAGGAGGCGGGTCTTCCAGGTCTCCTGCCGGGTCACCGTGATCCGGACCTCACCCTCTTCCGTCTTCTCCCACGCCAGCAGCTCGTTGCGGGCCGGCCTCGACTCCAGCATGGCGTCCCGCGTCAGCCGCGGCTTCTTCTTCGTGGCAAACATATCCGTCCATGACCTTGTCGAGGGTGTCGCCGCCCTGCTCGCGCTTCTTGAACAGATGCTCGACGATGCAGATGCGATTCAGGTCGGGGCAGTGCCACACGGCGCCCCTCAGGTGGCGCCTCGGCCTCGGGTTGACGAAGGGCAGGGGCCGCAGCACCTGGCGCCAGCGGCTCTGGGGGCGGCCGCTGACCCGCAAACCCTCATGGCCTCTGAAATCGGACCGGGCGATCTCGTGGTTCACGTCGCGCAGGTCCTTGCGGAAGAAAGAGGGGTACCAGTCGGCGAGGTCCGTCCCCTTCAGCAGCATGTGGGCCATGCTCAGCCGGTGCACGCGCAGGACCTGGGCGCCACCGTCCTTCTCGAAGGTCATCTTCACGTGGCCCGACTTCAACTCCTTCTCGGTGAGCTCGAAGTCGGGGGGAGCGTGGAAGGTGAGTCCGTACAGGCTCCAGTACTGCAACTCTCCGCGCGGGTGGTCCTCGAGGGTGGGCAGGACCTCGTTCACCAGGCCGATCACGCCGCCGCCGTCGTCCTTTGCCGCCAGCACCCGCAGGAGCACGATGCGGCCGCAGTCCGGACAGGCGCGGGCGAGGTTGTAGGCCCGGTAGTCGGCCTCCCAGATGAAGGTCTCGTACTCGCTGCCCTCGAGCCAGCGCTTGTCCCGTAGGAACTTCGAGCGCCGCTCGACGCGCAGCTCCATGCCCGCCTTGTCGGCCTTCTTCTGCAACTGGGAGAGGTAGCGCCCGACGAGGTCCTCCACGGGCCGGCGGATGCCCCGCTTGGGAGGCGCCCGCCACTCGACTTCGGCCCGCACCATGCGCGTGTCGTCGAGACGGGCGTAGCCGCTGGCGGCGTCGCCGTCGACCCGGCCCATCTCCCACTCTTCCGGGACGCGCAGCCGGATCCCCTGCCAGCCGAAGTCGTAACGCCGCCCCCCCGCGGCCTGGCGGGATGTCCCCGCGGGCTGCCGGGCCGGGGCCCCGCCTTCCACGGCCGGCAGTCCGTCGCTGGCGGACATGGACTCCTCCGACCAGGCTCGGCTAGAAGATGAGGACCGACACCGACTTCTGGATCAGGGCGATGGAGATCGACGCCATGCCCATGAGCGCCATACCGCAGGCGAAGCCGACGGCGAGGACGGGCGCATAGGTGCGCCACTGTTGTCGTCCGTAGCGGTTCCAGAAGTAGTACCGGGCCAGCATGGCGCCGATGACTTCGGTGATCATCCAGTGGGGGATCGTCGTCAGGGCGCGGACGTACCCGAAGACGAGGAGGATCGGCAGGCCGAAGGCCGACAGGAGGATGTAGCTGCCCAGGCCGACGACGGTCCCGGCGACGATGAGGTTCGGCTTGATGGCCCGGAAGAGCCAAGGCTCATCGGTGGAGCGCTGGATCCAGGGGCTGGTGAAATTCGGGTCGGTGTCGACGGCGTAGTAGTACTCCCACCCGGCGGGCAGGGCCTGGGCGCTGGAGGCGAGAAGGGCGGGGCGGGGCGTGTCGACGACGCCGATCACTGGTCTCTCGCCCTCGACCAGCTCGGGGATGCGGTCCGGGGTGGCCACGGCGTCGCGGATCAGGTCGGCGGCGCGGGGCAGCCCCGCGGCAGCCGGGCCTTCGGCGCGCACCTCGTAGCCGCCGACGGCCGGCGCCGCCTTCTCCAGGGCGCCGGGAGGAAGGGCCGGAACGTCCTCGGGCATACCCTCGCCGAAGTGGGTGTAGAAGGCACGCTTCTCGGACCAGGGGCCGGCCTCCCCGAACTTGCCCTGCGACTCGATCCACTTGCTGTCGGCGGCGCGCACGCGCCAGTACCACCACTCCCCTTCCACCAGGTTCGACGGCACCCAGGTGGCGCTGTTGCGCTCCGGCGACTCCTTCAGCTCGCTCTTCAGGGTGCCGGTGAACCAGATGCAGGTCTGCAGGGCCCGCAGGCGCCACATGACCTGGGCATAGGGGTACGAGGCCGAGGGGATGGGGGCCAGCTTCCAGATGTAGGAGGAGTAGAGGAAGGTGGCGAAGAGGACGATGGGCACCATCACCACCTCGGCCTTGATGATGCTCGTGAACTTGGTGCCCGTGAGCTCGATCTCGCGGAACTTCTGGGTCTGGGAGCCGTAGTTGCCCAGGGGAAAGGGCATGAACCAGATGTCCACGCCCTGGTACCCGGAGAGGATGATCGTCGCCTCGCGCACGTAGGGGATCTCGATCGTCTGCCCCACCATGCCCACGAGACGGGCGTTGACGAAGGACTGGAACGGCGTCAGCACGAACCCGAAGAACAGGAAGAACCAGATGAACTGGTGGAAGGCGGGCAGAAAGATCCAGGCGATGACGATGAGGCCGGCGGCGGTGAGCGCGTACAGGGTCAGGGCGATCCACATGGGGAAGTCGCCGCGCCCTTCGGGCACCGCCCAGGTACCGCCCCCTCCTCCGGA
Source organism: uncultured Gemmatimonadaceae bacterium (assembly GCA_964512165.1). Classification (GTDB taxonomy): domain Bacteria; phylum Latescibacterota; class UBA2968; order UBA8231; family UBA8231; genus UBA8231. The sequence continues at coordinate 7,999 of CAZEHQ010000054.1, forward strand.
GGCCCTGGTGGCGGCGGCGTTGCGCAGCCCCTGCACGACCTGCCAGATGCCGATGAGGGCGATGGCGATGGTCGTGCCGATGCCGAAGCTCATCCAGAAGTCGACGGAGTTGACGAAAAAGGTCTCGATGGCGCCCATGCCGGGCTGCCAGATCTGCAGGTAGCCGAGGTCGTAGAGGATCGGGTTGGCCACCGAGTGGGCGACGACGCCGAGGAAGGTGCCCATGACCCCCCAGAAAGGCATGACGAGGCCGGCGAAGATCGGCCCCAGGTGGGCGGTGAACCCGAGGGGCGTGGCGGGGATGAAGTTGCCCGTGACCTGGGTGAAGTCGACGAAGGGAATGGGGATCAGCTGGATCGGCTTGGTGAGCAGGGAGCCGGAGATCGCCGGGATGGCTACGTACAAGGTGCCGAAGACGAGGCCGATCATGGCCCCGGCGGAGAACGCCCTCCAGCGCCACGACTCAACTCCCTGGGTGGTCTCGGCCAGGGCCGTGGCCCCCTGGGCGGCGACGGGCGCGAAGGGGAAGGGCAGGCGCTCGTAGTCGGAGTTCAGCCGGAAGAGGCCATGGTGAACCAGGAGACCCGCGAGATCACGAACTGCGCCAGCAGCAGCGAGATGGGGATGATCCAGTCGGTGTGCAGAAAGGTCCGCTGCAGCAGCGCCGGCGACTCCAAAGGCGGCGCCCACCAGTCCGGGATCAGGTTGGCGATGCCGAACTGCTGCGCCGGCGGCGACTGGCGCAGGTACTGGTTCCACAGCAGCCCCTCGAAGGCGCCGGTCTCGGCGGCGATCAGTCCCGCCGCCACGTAGTAGAGGACGTACACCTCCTGGCGCGTCAGGGACGTGAAGGAGCGCTTGGTGATCTCGGCGAAGAGGATGATCGTCACCCACTCCGCCGCGGCGCCGAGGGAACCGCCCACCATGAGGCTGAGGTACATGTTCCCCGGGATCATGACGAAGGCGACGAAGAACACGCCGAGAATCGCCTTGCGCGTGAAGCCGTCCTCGAACTCGGTAGGCGTCTCGAGGAGGTCGCGGTACTCTTCGACTTCCTGGTTGGCGTTGCTCTTGCGTCTCAGCATTCTCGGAAAGGGCCGCGGCTCAGGCGGAGACGGAGCCGGCGGGGGCGCCGGCCAGCAGTTCCTGTCCCTGGCTCCGGTAGGCCTCCTTGGCCTCGGCGTCGACGGTGCGCCAGATGAGGAACTGCTTGCGGATGACGTTCATGAAACGCTGGTTGACGCGCCGCCACGAGGCGTCCTCGCCGCTCAGGCGCCGTATGTCGAGCTGGATCTGGTATATGTTGTGCTCGGACTCGGGCAGGGCGCGGATGACGACGTGCTGGCTCACCCCCAGGTCGAAGGGCGCCAGCCAGATGTTCATGTCGATGGTGTAACCCTCGCCGTGCTCCGAGTCGAGGCGGCCCAGCCTGGCGCCGTCGGTGTAGAAGGTCCCGATGGACTCCTCGGAGTAGGAGTCGAAGTAACCGATGAGGAAGACCGACAGGCCGAGGACATCGCGCCCCGCCACGGTGAAGGGGAACTCGAAGTGCCAGTCGTCCCCTTCGGGACGCGGCAGGCGCCAGCGGCGGGTCACGTCGGGGACCGCCATCTGCGACGCCCGGCGCGCCGGGTAGATGGTGGAGAGCATGACCACGGCCATCACCAGGATGCAGGAGAGCACGGCCGACAGGGACGAGTAGTTGAGGGTGAAGCCGGTGACCACTCCGAACTGGGTCAGAAGGGTGGCCGTGATCTGACCGACGAGGTAGCCCGCCACCACCCCGAGGACGGAGTAGACGCAGGACTCGGCCATGAACAGCCAGGCGATGTGCCCCGGCGCCAGGCCCACGGAGGAGTAGATGCCGATCTCGCGGAAGCGCTCGTAGACGCTGCCCATCATCGTGTTGAGGACGATGAGGGCGGCGATGAGGATGGGCACGAAGAGGTTGGCCACGCCCGAGAGGGAGGTCATGCCCAGGGAGCTGTAGATCGACACCTTGATGTAGTCGTCCCCCGGCTCCTGGATGCCGGCGAAGAGAGTCACCGCCAGGCGCGACAGGAACTGCTCGATCTCGGCGCGCTCGTCGACACCCTCGTCGAAACGGATCGCCACCGACTGCAGGGGATTGCCGCTGCCCACGTTGCGCAGCGTGTGGTACGGCAGGATCAGGGTGTTCGCCGGCTCCAGGTGGACGAAGGGCTTGATCACCACCTGCGCGTCTTCGAGGCCCTGCTTCTCCCGCTGCTCCTCCTCGGCGATCTCCTGCACCGCCTGGCCGCCGGTGACGGCGAAGTCGGCGGGTGTCATCGTCTCGTCGTCGAGATCCTTCAGCTCCTTCATGCGCGTGGAGTTGATGATGCCGATGACGGTGAACCGCTCGCCGAAGACGCGCACCGTGACGCCGCCGGCGTCGACTTCGCCCATGTCGATGCCGAGCTTGTCGGCCCCGAGCATGTCGTTCGGCAGGATGCAGACCCTCTCCTCGCCCTTGCGGAACCAGCGCCCCGCCAGCAGCGCCTGGTCGAGGCCGGTCACGTCGGTCTCGGACGGGGTCAGGCCGAGGACGCCGAGGGCGTTATGGGCGTCCTCGCCGTACTTGATCTTGATGTGCGCCTTCTTCTGGTTGTCGTACCAGCTCCGCGGTGCGATGGCGGCCCGGCCGCCGAAGTTGCTGTGGGCGTACTCCAGGACCGACTCCTCCAGCGGCGTCCACGCCTTGCTGCGGATCAGCAGGCCCTCGTAGAGCCCCTCGTTGTCGCGCTCGATCTGGTTGTAGCGCAGGGCCGTCTGGATGGACGTGAAGGACAGGACCGTGAAGGTGAGCAGCAGCAGGGTGACGAAGGTCAGCGCCGTGCGCAGCTTGCGGCGCTTCATGTTGCTGATGCCCAGGAGGAAGGCGGTGAGGGAGGCGCTGGAGCGGCTCACGTCGGTGTCGTGTATGACCGCCACCTCGGTGCGCAGCTTCTTCATCTGCTCGTTGAACCGGCCCGAGATGATCCACATGACGAGAACCGCGAGGACGAGGATGACGAAGGCCAGGAGGATGACGAAGGGGTTGGACAGCTCGAAGGCCGGGTGGACGAAGGAGAGGACGATCCAGATGACGAGGAAGATGCCGGCGAACCCCATGATCTGACGCTGGATCGTGGCGGCGGTGATCAGCAGGCGCTCGGCGAAGTAGGCGCAGGGCAGGACCAGGGCCATGAAGAAGATGATGCCCTGGATGACGTCGTTCTGGGTCGACTTGACGTCGGGATAGGCGCGCGATTCGAGGCCGATGGCGGAGCGCGTGTGGCGCACGAACTCGCTCCACTCCTTGCGCTCCAGCGCCGCCGCCGCCCGCTCCAGCTCTCCCCGGGCGCGCTCGTGCAGGTCGTTCAGGCGCTGGTTCTCGATGGCGAAGCTCCGCAGCTCGCGCATGCGGGCCTCGTCGAGGGTCCACATGTCCCTGGCCGACTGGTAGGAGGTTCGCGCGAAGGAGGATCCCGGCTCCATGGCGAAGCCGGCGCCCAGGGCCTCTTCCTTGTCGTCGGGGTTCTCGGAGTTCAGCAGCAGGGAGCGGAAGCCGAGGATGCCGGCGCCGAAGCCCATCTTCACCAGGGCCCCCGGCCGGGCGAAGAGCACGCCCACCGGCTCGTCCTTGGCCGAGGGGCCCTCCCCGATGGTGTATCCGTACTCCACGGGGGAGGCGTTGGTCTCGTCGAAGACGGTGACCTCGGAGAGCTTGGTGAGGTAGCGGGGGTCGACGATGTCGAAGAAGTTGAAGGCCTGGCACGGGAAGAGGACGACCATCCACTCCTTGTCGCGCCAGTCCATCTTGATCAGCATCGGGTAGGCCTGGTCGCCCTGGATGCCGCGGTCGGGCGCGTAGCTGACCCGTCCGGTGGCCGGGTCCATGCGGTAGCCTTCCACCTGGACCTGCTCGACGCGGATGCGGTTGACGAAGAAGGCGCCGTCGCCGTCGACGACCTCGAAGTACTCCCCGCGCACGCCCTTGTAGGACTTCTTCTTGCCGTTGCGCACGACGCCGACGGCGCCGGTGCGCGGCAGGTCGGGCACGATGCTGCGCCTCGGGAAGACCATGGTCCGGGCCTTCAGGGACCGCATCGTGTCCTTGAGGCGCATCTTGAAGTCGGGGAACAGCTCCGGGTCCTCGAAGGCCATGTGGAACATCCCCGCCAGGGCCCGGATCTGCCGCGAGAGGTTGTCGTAGCGGATGTGCCGGGCGCGGTCGAGGGGAGTGTCGACGAGGAACCGGGCGTCGTTCACGGTGACGAAGGCCAGGGCCGGGGTGCCCGTGGTCAGCACCAGCTCGCTGTTCACGGAGATCTCGCCGGGGACGAAGGTCTCCCAGCTCTTTCCCCCCTCGGGACTGATGCCGTTCACCAGGACGTCACGGAAGCTGTAGCCGAGCTCGCGGCTCACCTTCCGCGAGTAACCCATGAAGTTCTTGCCGAAGGGCGCGAAGTAGCGCTTGTAGTAGAAGCTCGAGTTGCTGTTCCAGATGCCGAGCTCGTCGGTCTGCGTCGACAGGTCGAGGCTGATGAACAGGTTCACGTCGAGGGAATCGACCTTCGGGTCGACCCACTCCCGGTAGAAGCCCAGGCGCAGGTCCTCGTCGTCGCCGAGCTTCCTCAGCAGCTCGTCGGAGGTGTCGAAGGAGGTCTGGCGAAGCTCCCCCCCCTTCCGGTAGCGGAGCCGCCAGTCGTCGCCGTCGCGGACGATCAGGTCTTCCCCGTCCGCCATGGAGGCCCTGGCCACGGCGCGTACCAGCAGGGTGTCGGTCTCGGCCACGGAGCGCACCAGCGCCTCCTTGCCGCTGAAGGTCTCCTCGCCGAGACGGTAGGTGACCCCGTCCTCCCCCTCGCCGATCAGCCCGCGGGCCAGGGACGCTTCGATGACCCGGCGCAGGACCATGCGGTCGATGAAGGGGTTCTCGTCGCGCAGGTAGCGCTGGATGAAGTCGTCGATGCCGCGCAGGGCTAGGTGGTGCGCGGAGGTGGCGAGGAACAGGACCGAGCGCGCCGGGGGATGCTCGCGGAAGTACCGGGCCAGCTCGAGGAGGGCCGTGATCCCCGCCGCCTGCTCGGCGCCGGGTGCCAGGGAGGGCACCACCGACATGGCGTCGTAGTACGACTCCAGGACGATCACGTCGTCCTGGAGCAGGGGGTCGTAACCGGGGATGAAGCCCATGACGTTCCAGGCCGGGCGCCGCTCCCAGTCCATGCGGTACTCGAGGTGGGCCGAGGGCGGCGTACCCGCCCCCTCGATCGCCTCCCGCAGCAGTCCGCCGTCCGCACCGCTCACCCAGAACCGCGGCAGGTCGAGGGGCATGGTGAGGAACTTCTTCTCGCCTTCGAGGTAGACGGTCGAGTCGGGCTCGATGAAGACGACGGCGGCGGCGCCGAGGTATGCGCCGTTGAGCCAGTTGTCGCCGGAGTTGAAGTCGAGGACGACGATGGCTCCCGCCACGTCCTGGCCGTCGAGCTCCTCGAACTCCCCCCGGCCGCCGTAGATCAGGGGTCCGTGAATGCCGCCGTCGGGCAGGGTCGAGGTGCGCACCAGGTTGGGCCACAGTCCGTGGAGCTCCACGGACGGCCCTCCCGCGATCCTCAGCCGCCCTCCCTGGTCGACGGGCACGGAGACGTCGTACTTGTGGAAGGTGATGTCGTGCAGACCGATCTGCCGGAACTGGCGGTGCACGTGCAGGGCCGCCTGCTCGGCGCCGGGATAGCCGGCCACGCGCGAACCGAGGCCCGAGAAGAATCCCACGGTCTGGCGCAGACGGTCCTCCGGCGCCAGACCGCGCAGGGCCTCGAAGTCGACTTCGGCCGCCGCCGGGGCCGCCGCGAGGACGGCAAGCAGGCCGAGGGACCCCGCGCGCAGACGGAGAAACGGGCGGATATCGGTCATGACCGGGTAATGATCGGCAAACGCCATGGGCCCCGCAATCACCGCGGGAGGGCGGGGCCTCCCCCGTAGCCCGCCCTGGCCAGGGCCCTCACCGCGTAGTAGGTGATCAGCCCCGTCATCGCCCCGGAGAGGACGCCGCCCACCAGGAAGAGGGGCAGCAGCCGCAGCAGACCCGCCTGGGAGAGGTAGATCTCGGCCACCAGGAGCTGCGTCACCTGGTGGACGACGGCGCCCGCGATGCTCAGCCCCACGGGGCTCAACAGGCCGGGCACGGATCGCCGCAGGCCGACCATCGCGGCCAAGCTCGTGAGGGCGGCGCTGCCCCCGATGACCGACGCCGGGCCGGCCAGACCGCCGCTCAGCAGACCGCCCACGAGGAGCTTCACGGCGCCCACCGCCGCCGCCGGACCGGCGCCGAAGAGGAGCAGCGTTGCCAGGACGGCGGCGTTGCCGAGTCCGATCTTCATCCACGGCAGGGGGCGCGGCACCGCCGTTTCGAAGACGAAGAGGATCAGCGCGGCCGCCGACATCAGGCCGAGGAAGGCGACGCGCTTGCCGGGCGACAGCATCAGCGGCTGACCCCGTCGAAGGCGGGGCCGCCCTCGCCTTCGACCCGGACCACCAGATGGTTGGGGACACAGACCGCCACGTCGCCCACCGCCCGCAGCCAGCCGCGGCGCACGCAGATCCGCCGGGCGCAGGGGGCGGCGGCCACCCGTACACGGCCGCCGTCGACCACCACCTCGCTCGTCCCGGCGGGGCCGGGGACCTCGATCCGCGCCGCTTCGCTCAGCGGCAGGAGGCGCACGACCTCGCCTCCCACCTGCACGCTCACCGATCGGGGGGTGCCGCCGCCGGGCCTGGCCACGAGCAGGACCGCCGCCGCCAGCAGAACCGCCGCCGCCAGGACGATGTCGCCCGGGCTGGGCGGCAGGGGCCGGTACGGCTTGACACTCCCCCTGGGCCTGATTACACTGGCGAGAGCGCCGCGCAAGGACGTATCTCGTTGTCGGCTATGGAGTAACCGCCGTTTCGCGAGGCCTGCTTCGAGGCCTCCGGACCCCCCTTGCCCGTCGAGCCCGCAACGGCTTCACCGGGCCTGTGAGCCCCCTCTTGACGACCCCCCGGACCGCCGTCGACGAAGCCCCCCCCCGCAACGGGGAGGACCTGCCGGAGCGCCCGGGCCCCACCAACCTCGAGGCCCTGCTCGAGTACTCGCGGGACCACCTGCAGCTTCAGATGCTGCTCATCGAGGTCGCCTCGTGCAACGAGTCCGCCGACTTCGACCTGGTTGCGCGCGCCTACCACTTCGCCCACCAGGCCCACGCCGGCCAGATCCGCAAGTCGGGGGAACCCTTCCTCCAGCACATCGTCGAGGTGGCCCGCATCCTCGCCCAGTTGCGCCTCGACACGACCACCGTCGCCGCCGGCCTGCTCCACGACGTTGTCGAGGATACGGAGGTCACGCAGGACCAGATCGAGTCCCGGTTCGGGTCCAAGATCTCGGCCCTCATCGACGGGGTCACCAAGATCGAGCGCTTCCAGCTCGAGAGCCGCGAGGCCCGCCAGGCCGAGACCTTCCGCAAGATGCTGCTTTCCATGGTCGAGGACATCCGGGTCATCCTGGTCAAGTTCGCCGACCGGCTGCACAACATGCGCACCCTGGACGCCCTCGACGACCACCAGCGCCAGCGCATCTCCCACGAAACCCTCGAGGTCTATGCGCCCCTGGCCCACCGGCTGGGCCTGGCCCGGATCCGCTGGGAGCTGGAGGACCGCAGCCTCAAGCATCTCGAGCCCGCGTTCTACCGCGAGATCCGCGAGAAGGTGGCCATGCGGCGCGAGGAGCGGGAGCGCCTGATCGACGGCTTCAAGACGCCCCTGGCCGAGGAGCTGGCCCGCAGCGGCATCGAGGCCGAGATCACCGGGCGTCCGAAGAACTTCTACAGCATCTACAACAAGATGCGCAGCCGGGTGAAGCCCTTCGAGGAGATCTACGACCTCACGGCGGTGCGCATCATCGTCGGCACCGTGCGCGAGTGCTACCATACCCTCGGCTTGGTGCACACTCTCTACCGCCCGATCCCCGACCGCTTCAAGGACTACATCGCCACGCCGAAGACCAACATGTACCAGTCGCTGCACACCACCGTCATCGGCCCTCAGGGCATGTCGGTGGAAGTCCAGATCCGCACCTGGGAGATGCACCACACGGCGGAGATCGGCATCGCCGCCCACTGGCGCTACAAGGGAGGCGGGGCCGGGGAGAGCAGCGACCTCGACCAGCAGATGAACTGGCTGCGCCAGGTCCTCGACTGGCAGCGGGACGCCACCGACCCCGTGGAGTTCATGGAAAACCTGAAGATCGAGCTCTTCCAGGACGAGATCTTCGTCTTCACCCCCAAGGGGGATCTCCACCAGCTGCCGAAGGAGGCGACCCCCGTCGACTTCGCCTTCGCCATCCACACCGACATCGGCCTCCACTGCCTCACCGCCAAGGTCGACGGCCAGATCGTACCTCTGAGCACGCCCCTGACCAGCGGCGCCACGGTGCAGATCATCACCTCGCCCCACCAGAAGCCGAATCCGTCCTGGCTCGAGATGGTCAAGACCGCCAAGGCCCGCCAGGCGATCCGCCGCTGGGTGAAGGAGGAGCGGTTCTCGCAGAGCGTGCGCCTCGGCCAGGAGATCCTCGAGCACGAGCTGAAGCGCTACCGCCACCGCGCCGGCAGCGAGGCCCTGGAGGAACTGGCGGCGGAGCTGAAGCTGGCCGACACCGAGCACCTCTACGCGGCCATCGGCTCCGGCGACCTGTCGGTGAGCCGCGCCGTCAACCGCCTCGTGCCGAATCCGCCGAAGCGGCGGGTGAGGCCGCTGATCCGCGACCGGCGGGGCATCCGCATCCAGGGCATGAACGACATGATGATCCACTTCGGGAAGTGCTGCACTCCGATCCCCGGGGACCCGATCATCGGCCTCATCACCCGGGGCCGGGGGCTGTCGGTGCATCGCACGGACTGCCCCAACTTCGCCGACCTCGCCGAGGACCCGGAGCGCCTCACGCCGGTGGCCTGGGACCTCGAGGAGGAACAGGCCTTCACGGTGCAACTCCTCGTGCGCGGGCATGACCGCAAGTACTTCCTTTCCGACGTGACCCGAATCATCTCCGACACGGGGGCCAACATCGTCAGCTGCGAGACCCGGACCCTGGCTCACGTCGTGGAGGAGACGTTCCGGATCGAGGTGCACGACTCCCGGCAGCTGCAGAAGATGGTGATGAAGCTGCGCGGCGTGGAAGGCGTCACCGAGGTGCGGCGCGTCGACGAAGTCGCCGTGGAGGGGCCGGACGGACCCGGCGACGAGGGCTGGAGTTCCGACGAGCCCCGGTGACCGCCGCCGCTTCCGCGGACGGGGAGGCCGTTGACGCCGTGCGCGAGGCCCGGGTACCTTGCCCCCCGGCCCCGCTCCGCCCCGGCCCATGACCTTCCTCCCCCACATCGCCGGCATGTCCGGTTACCTCCCCGGCGAGCAGCCCGCCGACGGCGAGTACCTCAAGCTCAACACCAACGAGAACCCCTACCCGCCGTCGCCGCTGGTCCTGGCGAGGCTGCGCGCCGCCGTCGACGGCCGCCTGCGCCGCTACCCCGACGCCGCCGCCACCGGGGTTCGCCGGCGCCTGGCGGCCCTCTTCGGCCGCCACGAGGAACACTTCCTGGTCGGCAACGGCTCCGACGAGCTGCTCAACGTCGCCGTACGCTGCTTTGCCGGCGCCGGCGACGGGGTCGCCTTTGCCACGCCGACCTACCCCTACTACGACAAGCTCGTGGAGCTGCAGGACGCCCGCCGGGTGGCCACCGAGTTCGACGATGACTTCGCCCTGCCGGCGTCTCTCGCCGCTGCCGACGCCCGGCTGACCCTGGTGCCCAACCCGAACTCTCCCTCGGGGACGGTGGTGGCCCGCGAAGATCTCGAGTCCCTGGCTGCCGGGCAGTCCGGAATCCTCCTCATCGACGAGGCCTACGTCGACTTCGCCCGCGAGGGCGCCCTCGATCTCGTGGGCCGCCACGCCAACGTGATCGTCGCCCGCACCCTGTCCAAGTCCTTCTCCCTCGCCGGACTCCGCATCGGCTTCTGCGTCGCCTCCCCCGAGGTGATCCGCGGGATGGGCAAGGTGAAGGAGCACTACAACATCAACACGCTGAGCCAGGTCGCCGCGGAGGCCGCCCTCGACGATGTCGACTGGATGCGGAGGAACGCCCGCCGGGTCGCCGCCACCCGGTCGCGCCTGACCGGGGCCCTCCGCGGGCACGGCTGTCACGTCTGGGAGTCGGAGGCCAACTTCGTCCTCGCCCGGATGCCCTCCGGCGCCGACGCGGGGCGGATCGCCTCGGAACTGAGGCGGCGCCGCATCCTGGTCCGCTACTTCGGCGGCGACCCGAGGCTCAGCGACTGCCTGCGCATCTCCGTCGGCACCGACTCGGAAATCGACCGGCTGCTGCAAGAGCTCTGCGGGTTGTTGCGGAAGGACTGAACCGCCCTCCGGGTGCTACCGCCGCCCGGCCTCCCGCATCCGCTTCAGGGCGTTCACCTCCGACATTCTCAGACCGACGCGGCGCGAGATCTCTGCCGCTGGCAGGCCCTGCTCGAGCATCTCGCGGGCCCTGCGGTAGACCTCCCCGCCGGGGTCCGGGAATCCCTCCGGCCGGCGCTGCGCGGCCCCCGAAGCCCTGGCGGTCCGCCCCTCCCCCGAGGCACCCGCGAGGCGAGGCCCCGTCTCGGCCGGCCTCGGAGCCGGGACGGGGCCGGCGGCCTTCGGGGGGGGCGTCGATCCGGGGACCCGGGGCGGGGCGGGCCCGGCGGTGGGCGATGGTTGTTCGAGAGTCCGGCAGAGCTCGGACAGGCGTTGGCCCAGACTATGCAGGCTCCGCTGCTGGCCCTCCAGGAGAGCCAATCGCCGGTCCAGCTCGCGCTTCTGTTCCCTCAACCAGGACCGGAACCAGAAAGCCAGGGTCCCGGCGAGGACCAGGAACAGCAGATCGAGGAGGATCTGGCGCAGGGCGGAGTCGGGAAGGCTCATTGGTCCAATATACCCCCGTACCCCGCAAACCCGCTATCGCGATCATCCGTTGGAGGGATCCTCCCGAGGGGAGGCGGCAGGTCCGATGCGGTCCCGAACCGGCGGCGTCCGGCCGCCCCGCTGATGGAGGCTTGCCAGCATGTCTCCCAGGAGGCCGGTGGAGAACAACTGGAGTCCCACGATGATCAGCAGAATGGCGAGCATCAACAGGGGGTGGCGGTTCTGGATCGTGCCGGTCTGCCACCACAGGGTGGTGATGTACGTGCCGATGGCCCCGCCCGCGATCGTGCACAGCAGCCCGAGGGAGCCGAAGATATGCATGGGCGTCGACATGAAGCGGACCACGAAGGTGATGGACAACAGGTCGAGGAGGCCGTTCAGAAGGCGCCGGGTGCCGAACTTGGAACGCCCGAAGCGGCGGGGATGGTGGGTCACCGGCAGCTCGGCGACGCGGTACCCTGCCCAGTGAGCGATGGCCGGCAGGAACCGGTAGAGCTCCCCGTACAAGTAGGGCAGGGCCTCCTCCAACACCTCGCGCCGGTACACCTTCAGGCCGCAGTTGAAGTCGTGCAGGCGGATGCCGGAGACGGCCGAGGTGATCCGGTTGAAGAGCTTTGACGGCAGGGTCTTGGTGAGGGGATCGCGGCGTTTCCTCTTCCATCCCGACACCAGGTCCCGGCCGCCCTCCGCCTCGAGGGCGGCCAGCAGGTTGGGGATCTCCGCCGGATCGTCCTGCAGGTCCGCGTCCAGGGTCGCCACCAGCCGGCCCCTGGCTTCCTTGAAGCCGAGGGCCAGAGCCGCGGCCTTGCGGTAGTTGCGGCGGAAGCGGACCGCCCGCAGCCACCCGTAGCTTCCGGAGAGCCGCGCCAGCACGTCGAAGGAGCCGTCGGTGCTGCCGTCGTCGACGAAGACCACCTCGAAGGTGAGGCCCTGGCCGGAGAGGGCGGCCTCGATCTGCTCGCACAGAGGCTCGAGGCTCTCCTCCTCGTTGTACAGGGGAACCACGATGGTCAGATCGATGGGGCCATCCGCAGACATCGCCACTCCTCTTCGAGCCGGCCTCGCGGCCTCGGGATCTCCCGGGGCTCCGTGCCTGGCCCCAAGATAAGGCGGGAGAGAGTGCGGGGCTCCCATGGGATCAGACCCCGTCGGGCTCCCGTCACTATACTCTCTCAGATCCTCACCTGCCCCCGGATGACGTGATCCCACTCGCCCCCGACGCCCACGTCCACCTGATCGCGGCCTGCGGCACGGCCATGGGCTCCTTGGCCGGAATGCTGAAGAGCCGCGGCCTTCGCGTCACCGGATCGGACCGCAACGTCTACCCGCCCCTGAGCGACTTCCTCCAGGCCGAGGGCATCAACCTCTTCGAGGGATTCGACCCGGGGAACATCGATCCCGCGCCCGACCTGGTCGTCGTGGGCAACGCCGTCTCCCGGGGCAATCCCGAACTGGAGGCCGTCCTCGACGCCGGACTTCCATACACCAGTCTACCCGAGATCCTGCGCGACCTGTTCCTGGCCGGCCGCCGGCCGATCGTCGTCACGGGCACCCACGGGAAGACCACGACGACGGCGATGGCCGCCTTTCTGCTGCGGGCCGGGGGGCTTGATCCCTCCTGGCTCGTGGCCGGCCTGCCGCGGGACCTGGATCGCCCCTACCATCTGGGTGGGGATCCCTGGTTCGTCATCGAGG
>CAZEHQ010000055.1:0-15965 GCA_964512165.1 uncultured Gemmatimonadaceae bacterium
TCCGGTGTTCGTCTCCACGAGGTTCACCCCCAGGGGCACGGGAAGGGGCCGTGCGGAGACCCGGCGGGCGATGGTGTCGGCGCCGTCGTTGGGGACTCCATAGTTGACGACGATCGCCTCGTCGGCGGGCAGCCGGAAGAGGCGCGGCCGGGGGTTGCCCCGCGACGGACGGGCGGAGACCGAGCCGATCTCCAGGTGCCCCAGCCCCAGGCAGCAGAGGGCCTGCACGGCGCGGCCGTTCTTGTCGAAGCCGGCCGCCAGGCCCAGGGGGTTCGGGAACCGCAGGCCGGCGACCTCGGTGGTCAGTCTTTCGTCCTCGAAGCCGTAGATCGATCGCAGGACGGCCCGTCCGGGGGCGCTGGCGCCGGCGGCGGAGGCCGAGGCGAGGGCCGCCTCGTGGGCGCTCTCGGCGTCGAAGCGGAAGAGGAGCGGGCGCAGTAGGAGAGTGTAGGGGTTCATGGTCTGGCAAAGGTGCGAAGGCCGACCAGGACTCACAAGCCGCCCGTGCGATGGCTCCCTATACTCTCGGGCCGAAAGGAGAAAGCATGAAACCGAGGGTTCTGCTGGCGACGATCTTCCGCAACGAGGCCTTCGCCTCCGATCACCGGCGCGCCGGCCTGGCGAAGCTGGCGGAGATCGCCGACCTCGTCGAATACGACTCCGAGCTCACCGGCGACATGGCTGGCGGCGTCGCCGCCGTCATCGCCAACTCCAACCTCGTGCACCGCGAGTTCTACGAGCGCGGCACCGACCTGCGCCTCATCGCCCGCTGGGGGGTCGGCTACGACAAGGTCCAGATCGACGTGGCCACCGAGCTTGGCGTTCCGGTGACGATCACCCCCGTGCACATGGACACCGTCGCCGAGTACACCATCGCCCAGTGGATGGCGACGCTGAAGCGGACGTACACCCTCAACCGCATGTCCCACGCCGGCGACTTCACCATCATCCCCACGTACGAGGCCCGGGGCTCCACCCTCGGTCTCTACGGGTTCGGCCGCATCGGCCAGCAAGTGGCCCTGCGCGCCCGGCCCCTGCTTGGCGACTCGGGCCGCCTGCTGGTCCACGACGTGCGCCCCGACATCGACGAGGTCGCCGCCCGCCACGGCGCCGAGGCCGTGGACGATCCCATGCGCCTCTTCGAGGAGAGCGACACCGTCAGCCTCCACGTCTCCGGGGACGAAACGATCGTTCACTACGAGCAGCTGAAGGCGATGCGCTCCCACGCGTCGCTGATCAACCCGTCGCGGGGCAACCTCGTCTGCGATGACGACGCTCTGCGCGCCGTGGAGGAGGGGTGTCTGACCTACTATGTCGTCGACGATCCCGTGAACGACACCCGCGCCGTGCACAAGGACCACCCGCGCATCATCTGCACCAACCACAACGGCGGTATCACCGTCGAGTCGGTGCGCCGGCTGGACACCCGGACCTTCGAGCAGGTCGCCGACGTCATCCACGGCCGCGAGCCGGAGGACGTGCTGCGGCCGGAGGTCCTCGACCACCCGCGGGTGAAGGCCTGGCTGACCCGCCGCCGCTGACGGTCGCTCTCGGGCGGCGGACTGCCTGACCCGCCACCGCTGACGGACCTGCCCCCTCCTCAGACCATGTAGGGCCCCTCGGCGTCGAGACGGGCGCGGGCCTTGCGGTATTCCTCGCTGCCGTCGTCCTCCCAGTACTCGAAGCCGATGCCGGGCAGGGCGCCCTCCTCGAAGCCGGTGAGCTGCTGCACGCCCGGCGATCCCTTCGTGTACATCCGTTTGCCGCCGGGCAGGCTCAGGACGCCGATGTACTCCACCCGGCCCAACCGCTCGCCGCGGGCGAACTCGGCGATGGCGTCGTCGTCCACCTCCAGGCCGAGGCCGGGCGCCTCGGGGACGCGGGAGAAGCCCTCGTCCACGGCCACCGGTGTGGCGATGTCGCGCTCGTACTGGTCGTCCAGGGTGATGACGTGGGCCGTGGCCGTGGGCAGCACCGCGGCCTGGTGCAGGGTGAGGGCCTTCATCAGCGCCCCTCCGGACTGCTGGATCAGGGCCTGCACGTTGGCCTGGCCGTAGGCGAAGCCCGCCCGCAGGGTGCGGCCGATGGCGCCGCCGGTCATGTAGATGTCGGCGGCCCCGGCCATGACCTCCTGGATGCCGCCGAGCTGGGGCACGTGCATGATCAGGGGGATCTTCGACTTGGCGCGCAGTCTCGCCCAGCCGTCGACGTCCTGCCAGGGGAGGGGATCCTCGACGAAGCCGACGATGTGGGAGTGGTCCCGTTCCATCTCGGCGAGGATGGGCAGCACCACCCCCGGGCTGCGGTTGTGGTTGAAGTCCCAGTGCAGCTTGAAACCCGCCGGCACCGCGTCGGCGGCGGCCCGGGTCTGCTCGAACACGTCGTAGCGGGCGTTGGAGTGCATCTTGAAGACGCGGTACCCCTGCTCGGCGGAGCGGCGGACCTCGGCGGCGAAGACCTCGGGGGAACAGGGCCGCGTCCAGGCGGCGCAGGGCACGGCGTCGCGCAGTTTCTGTCCCATCAGCTTGTACGCCGGCACCTCCAGGTACTTGCCCATCACGTCGTAGAGGGCCATGCCGAGGGCGAGGTTGAGATCGTTGTTGATGTAGTCGAAAGGGCTGCGCCCGATGAGGGACTGGATCACCGACTCGTCGATGCGGGGCACGTCCTCGTAGTCGCCGTACCCGGTCAGGCCGTTGTCGGTGTGGATCTTGACGACAACGTGGTCGTCGATGCCGCCCATGCGCACCCGGCCGGCGGCGTCGCCGTAGCGGGCGGCCAGGGGCATGGCGATGGGGATGGCCTCGATGTCCGTGATCTTCATCGGTTCGTCCTCCGGTTCGGGTATGTGTGGATTGCTTCACCTAAGCGCAGGGGGCCGGGCCTTGACAACCTCCGGGTCCGGCGGCGTTCCTCTCCGGAGCGAGGAGGGTAAGGATGATCGAGGTCCAGGACGTGTGGAAGCGCTATGGCGGCACCGACGCCCTGCGCGGCGTCAGCCTGCGCTTCCGGGACGGTTGCGTCACCGGCCTGCTGGGGGAGAACGGCAGCGGCAAGAGCACCCTGCTGCGCATCGTCGCCGGGATCACCCGTCCCGGCCGCGGGCGGGTGCTCGTCTTCGGGGAAGAGGTGGGTCTGGGTACGCGCCGGGATACCGCCTACCTGCCCGAGATCGACGCCTGTTACGAGTGGATGCGGGTCGGCGAGCAGCTCGACTACCTGCGCGCCTTCCACGAGGACTGGAACCCGGCCCGGGAGCGGGAACTGCTGGCGACCATGAAGCTCGACCGCGGCGCCCGGGTGGGCGGCCTGTCCCACGGGCAGAGGGCGCGGCTGAAGATCGTCGCCGCCGTCTCGCGGCGGAGCCGGCTGGTGGTCATGGACGAGCCTTTCAACGGCATCGACCCGCCCTCGCGGCGGCTCATCCTGCGCAGCCTCACGGAAGAGCTGCGCGCCCAGGGGCAGACGGTGCTGATCTCCACCCACCTCGTGGACGAGGTGGAGGAGCTGGTGGAGGACGTGGTCTACCTGCGCGGCGGCGAGGTCGCCCTGGCCGGCGCCGCCGCCGAGCTGCGCCAGGACCGCGGCGGTACCCTGTCGGACATCTTCGAGGAGATCGTGGCGTGAGCCCCCTGGCCGCGCTGTATGTGAAGGAACTGAAGGAGCTGCGGTTGGCGGCTGCCTTCGCCCTGGCCACGGCCGCCGGGATCGGACTCTACGCGGTCGCCGCGGGGCCCTCGGCCTCGACGGCGCTGGCGGCGATGGGGCTGCTGCTGCTCACCGGCGTCAGCGCCCTGATGCTGCCGGCCCTCCTCGTCAAGTCGCTGACCCGCGAGTGGCGCATGGGCACCCACTACCTGCTGCTGTCGCTGCCGGTGGGGCGCGCCTGGCCGCTGCTGGCCAAGGTGGCCGCCCACCTCAGCCTGGGGGCCGCCCTCTTCGTGGTGAGCGGCCTCGCCCTGCACATCGTCTACGTGCGCCTCGCCCCCGCCATGCATCCCATGCCCGCCATCGACCCCGCCGGCGCCTGGGCGACGGCGGCGGCCCTCTACTTCGGCCTTCTGGTGCTGGTCTCCGGCATCGCCTGCCCGGCGGGCGTGGTCCGCCTCCTGGCGCCGCGCTTCAAGGGGCTGGCCACGGCCGCCGCCGGTCTCCTCGGGCTCTGGCTGCACGCCGAGGTCAAGGGCCTGGTGCTGCCCCACTCCGGGGGGATCGTCGAGATCGTCAGGTGGGACCCGCTCACGGGCATGGGCTTCGGGTACGCCGAGATGCTCGCCTCCCTGGCCGTGACCTGCGCCGTCGGTCTCGCCTACGTCGCCCTCGGCGCCTGGCTCTTCGCGCGCTCAGCGGAGGCCTAGCGGCCCCGGGCCTTGCAGCCCTGCCCCCTCCATGGCTCCGGACCCGCGGGGGGGCCGCCAGCGGGCATCACTCTCCATCCCCTCGCACGAGCCGGCCGCCGAAGGCGATGCGGCCCTCCCCCGCGGGGCAGAACACCACGTGCACGTGGTCGGCGTGGCGGCCGCAGACCTCGGCGATCGCCGCGCTCAGGGAAGCCGCCTGTCGAGCCAGGATCGCCCCGTCGGGCAGCCGGGCCTGCAGGACCTGGACGAACACCGGCCGCAGGCCGGGGGGCGGCCCCCCGCCGCTCTCGGCGTAGGCAGCCGTCGTCAATCGGCGCAGGCGCACCCACGTCCGGCCCACGGGTGCGTCCAGCGCTCCGCCGGCCGCCTCGGCCAGCCGCGGGGCCAGGGTCGGGCTCAGCTCGTCGTCGGCGACGACCTCCACCTCGATCAGAGGCATGGGCTCCCTCTCTCGTCTCGCCGGGTCCTGCTCGACTCACCCATCGAGGATCTCGCACCCTCGTCCGTACAGCCTCCACGCCGCCGCCGCCGTCGGGGCCCGTCCGGCGCAGCGCAGGGCGAGGGCGCGCAGGCCGAGGAGGGACTCGTCCAGGGCGCAGGCCCCCCGCACCTCGCGCCCCGAGGCGCGGGCCAGCAGCTCGGCCAGGTGCGGCAGGTTGCGGGCGATGCCGCCCCCGAGGGCGACGCCCTCCAGGCGTCGCCCGGGGTCCAGCTCGTCGAGGACCTCGGCGTACTGGGTCACGAAGGCGCGCAGCACCGAGGCGAGGTAGTTCCCCGGGGTCAGGCCGCCCTCCTGCAGTCCGGCGATCCCGCCTCCCGACCGGAACCCGCGAGCCCCCTCGAAGACGGCCAGATCCACCCGCAGTGTTGCGGCCTCCACCTCCGCGGGGCCGAGGGCGGCCAGCTCCTCCCACCAGTCGGGCCGCGTTGCGCCGCCGGCGCCCGCCGGTCCGCGCTCCGAGACGTGCTGCAGGAAGCCGACGAACTCGCCGAGGGCGCGCCCGGCCGGGATGTGGGTGACCGCGGTCAGGTCCAGCCCGTCGAAGTATGGCCGGTGCTCGAAGGCCTGGTCCCGCGGGGCCCGCGGGACGGCGACCTGGCTGCCGGTTCCGAGGTTGACGGAGGCGGTGGTCTCCTCGACCACGCCGGCTCCGAGGACCGAGCACTGGTGGTCGCCGACGCCGGCGTAGACCGGCACGGGTCCTCGGGGGCCGGTCCAGTATCCGGCGACGGTCTCCTCGGCGGCGGGCTCCCCCGGCATCGGCGACACGCCGCCCAGCTCGCGGGCGGCCGCCAGCAGCTCCGGCGCGATGCCCTTGCGGGCCACGTCGTAGAGGGCCATCCCCGCGAGGATGGTGGGGTGCTCCGGCGGCGGACCGCCCGCCTCGGCGCGGCAGAGCCAGCCGGGCAGGGAGACCATCTCCACCTCCGGCGGCAGGTCCATGGTGCGCCCGCAGTGGACGAGGTTGATCAGCGGAAACCCGGGCCGGGGCCGCATGCCGGTGAGGCGACGGAAACCGTCCCCGAGGTGGGCGGCCACCAGCTCGAAGGAGCTGAGCCCGTCCACCCTCTCCAGGGAGCGCCCGTCGAGCCAGGAGATGTACTGGGTGAGGGGCTCGCGGCTCCGCGGGTCCAGCAGGCCGAAGCCGTGCATCTCGCTGCACAGGACGATGCCCTCGAAGCCGCTTCCCGAGGCGGCCCAGGCGTCTGCGCAGAGATCGTGGAAGCGCTCGCGGATCGCGGCCAGCGGGACCTCGTGACGGCCCGCGGGCCCGGGGAGGGCGGGGAGGGCCGGGTGCCGGCGCAGGTGCTCGAAGCGTCCGCCGTCGAGCTGCAGGAGGGCGGACTTGGTGCTCGTCGTGCCGAAGTCGACGAGGAGGAAGCGCTCCAAAGGGTCAGCCGCCGGGACCGGTCTCCGCTCCGCCTCCGGCCACGTCCTCCACCAGCCCCTCGAATTCGTTGCCGGCGAGGCGCGTTCCCCGGGCCTCGCCGCCGATGCGGATGCCGACGCGCTGCCGTCCCGCGGCCCCCGCCTCGAAGCGGCAGTCCCGGATCTCCGTGTCGCGGGTGTCGCCGCGCACGTCGACGGCGACGCCCTCCTCGGCGAAGCCGTTGTCGACGAACCGGCAGCCCTCCACCACGTTGCGGTGGCCGCCGCGGTACCCGGAGGCGGCCTCGCGGAAGAGCAGGCCGACGCGGTGGTTGCCCTCGAAGAGGGTGTTCGTCAGCCGGTTGTCGGTGTCGCGGTGGCCGATGCTGACGCCGTAGTCGCGGTTGTCGCCGCAGGCGCAGTCCTCGACCCGGCCGTCGGTTACCCCCCAGCAGAAGAAGATCCCCTGGGCGTTGCCGCGGGCCTCGCAGCGGCGGAAGAGGGGGCGCTGCGATCCCGAGCCCGGGTGGAAGCCGAGGCTGGCGTTGTCCAGGGAGCGGCAGTCCTCGAAGCTCACGTCGTCGCAGACCTGGAAGCTGAAGCCGTCGCCGTGATAGCCGCGGGCGGTGACGCGGCGGAAGCTCCAGCGGTGGCACTGCTGGATGAAGACGGCCCCCGCGTAGTTGCCGTTGATCTCCTCGTTCTCGTCGAGGTTGCCGTCGAGGACCAGGTCCTCCACGGTCACGTCGCAGACGCCCTCCTCGGCGGTGACGATGGGGAAGAGGGTGGCCGCCGTGGCCCGGTGCTCGAGCCAGAAGTTCTTCAGCAGCCGCCGCGAGAGGGTCAGCTCGGACCCGTCCACGTCGACCACGGTGTCGCGCACCACCTCGCGCAGGCCGCCCCCGTCGGCGTACGACCGCAGCATGATGCCGCACCCCGGGCGGAAGGGGGAGGGATCCTCCACCGTGACCCGGTTCTCGTACCAGTCGGAGTCCCGGACCAGCGGCGTGCAGCCGCTCGCCGTCTTGCGCAGCACCGTGGCCTCGCCGGCGCCGCGCAGGGTCAGCCCCGGATGCAGGTAGAGGGCGTTGCTCATGCGGTAGGTGGCGGGCAGGACGCGCAGGACCCCGCCGCCGAGGCGCGCCAGGTAGTCGGCGCCGGCCTGCAGCACCTTGTCGTCGCGGCCCTCCAGGTCGCCGCCGGGGCCGACGCTCAGCTCCAGCCGGCCGGGGGCGGAGCGGGTGCGGTTGACGGTGGGGTCCATCAGGCGCCCCCGGCGGCCGGCTCGTCGTACTCCACCGGCGTCGAAGGGGGATCGCCGAGATCCGGGATCTCCAGCAGCTCGCCGCCGCGGCGGGCGGAGTCGTGGGCCACCAGGCCGGGCAGCATGTAGCGCGCCGCCGCCCAGGCGTTGTTGGGCGGCAGCACCCCGTCCACGGCGGCGCGCACGAAGTCGTCCACCAGGAACTGGTGGGAGCCGCGGTGTCCGTTGGGCAGGCCCAGGAACTGCCGCGGCAGGCGATGCACCGGATGCACCGGCGCCACCGCCTCGAAGAGGCCGTCTCCGTCCCGCGGCCCGGGGACCCCCGTGCCGGTGAGCAGCTCTTCGAGGGGCTCGGTCTCGGCGCGCCTGGCGGTGAGCCAGCGGACCCCGGAGACGTGCTGCTCGTAGCTGCCGGCGGTGCCGTAGAGGGACATGCGCACGCCCCCCGGGTGGCCGACGCGGCGCATCTCGGCGATGCGGCAGGCGCTGCCGTCGGAGAGGCGGTAGAAGGCGGTCTCGTTGCTGAACTCGTTGTCCCACTGGTTCGAGCCGGCGCGGAACAGGCCGTCCTCGTGGTCGTCGACGAATCCGTGGCCGGAGACGTGGGTCATGCGCGCCCCGGTGACCGAGAGGATCTGGCTCGTGGAGTGGGTGGGGTACTGCATGGGGGGGCCGCCGGCGAAGCGCTTCCAGTCACGGCCGCCGCGCGACTCCATCACCGCGTAGAGGCCGTGGCTGAAGTCGTGGAGGTACTCGGCCTCGGCGTAGACCGGGCGCCCGAAGTCGCCGGCCCGGAAGCGCCCGCGGCAGTAGATCACCCCCGGGTAGTAGTAGCTGGTCTCGCCGAGCATGTAGAGGCGGTCCGTGCCGCTGGCGGCCTCGACGAGATCGGTCACCTCCTCGGCGGTGATCCCCGTGGGCACGGCGCTGTACACGTGCTTGCCGGCGCGCAGGGCGGCCGCCGCCTGGGGGCCGTGGAGCCAGTTCTGGGTGAAGAGGGCCACGGCGTCGACGCTGGCGTCGGCGCACAGCTCCTCGAGGCTGGAGCGGGTGTCGGCGATGCCGTGGCGCTCGGCGGCGGCGGCGAGCTTGTCGGCGTCGAGGTCGCAGAGGACCACCGACTCCACCAGGGGATGGGCCTTGAAGAGAATGATGAAGCCGGGGGAGAAGGCGCCGCAGCCGACGACGCCGACGCGCAGGGACATGGGCGGGCCTCCCGGGATTCGGCCGGCGCCGTCGGCGGGCCGGCGAGGGAGGCTGATTCAAGCCCGGCGTCTCGCGGCGCGCAAGGAGAGGCGGTAACTTGGCCGACAAGGAGGGCAAGCAGATGAGAGTGACCGGCGTCGACCTGTACCACGTGGAGATCCCGCCCATCGCGGCCATCGCCCGCCTCGACCCGAAGATCTACGACATCACCCTCTGCCGGGTGCGCACCGACGAGGGCCTGGAGGGGATCGGCGAGTCCGCGGTCTACACCCTGTCGCAGGAGGCCCGGATCCGCCTGGAGGCGCAGGCCGCCGACTACGTTGGGCAGGACCCCCTGGCCGTGGACCCCTTCGCCCAGGAGGACCTCTTCGAGTGCGCCTTCCTCGACCTCCAGGGCCAGGCCCTCGGTTGGCCGGTGTGGCGGTTCTTCGGCCCCCGGGTGCGGGACCGGGTGCCGGTCTCCTACTGGTCCTCGGCCATGCCGGCCGCCGAGACCGCCGCCGAGGCCGAGGCCGGCCGCCGTCTCGGCTTCACCAACCACAAGCTCAAGGCGAGGACCCACAACATCGTCGAGACCGTGCGCCTCATGAAGGAGGCGGCGGGCCCCGAGTACACCGTCGGCGTCGATCCCAACACCAGCTTCGGCCACCTGCACACGGCAGCCCGTCTCGCGGCGGAGCTGGAGCCCTTCGGAACGGTGGCCAACTTCGAGGACCCCATACCCAAGGAGAACCTCGACTCCTACAGATTGCTGCGGCAGAAGACCCACATCCCCGTGGCCATGCACATCGGCGTGCCCCAGGGCCGCCGCCCCTGCCGCGGCGCCGACGTGCTGGCGGCTCTCAAGGCCGAGTGCGTCGACTACCTCACCCTCGGCGGCCGGGCCCGGGAGGTGAGGGCCGCCGCCGCCGTGGCCGCCGCCGGCAACGTTCCCGTTTGGGTGCAGATGGGCGGCGTCTGCCTCGGGGTGCTGGCCGCCTACTCGGTACACGTGCAGGCGACCATCCGCAACGCCACCCTGCCCTGCGACGAGCTGCCCTTCGTGCGCGAGGCCGACATCCTCGGCGGCAGCCTGGAGCTGGCGGAGGGCCACTTCACGGTGCCCGAGGGGCCCGGACTGGGGGTGAGGCTGGACCTGGAGGTGGTGGAGCGCTACCGGGTGGGGTGAAGCAGGTTGGCGCCGCCCATGGCGCCTGCGCTCGGCGCTCCGGTCACCTGCTCCTCCAGCACGCGCTGCAGGCCTCCAGGGCCAGCCATCGGCAGGCGCGCATGTGGTTTGCAGCTTAGATTCGACAGGCTGGGACAGAAAACCTGCCATGAAGCTGAAGAACCCCGATCTCGATTTCGTCATCATCGGCGAGAACATCCACACCACGCGGGTGGTGATGCGCCGCGGCAAGCTCGTCACGACGACCGCTGACGGCGGGGAAGCGGTGCGCTACCGCTCGGTCGACGGCGAGGGGCGCCAACTGGTCATTCCGGAAGCGGTGGAGGGCACCCAGGACTTCGAGGAAGGCCGCGTCAAGCACGTCAAGATCGCCGTGCAGGCGGCGATGGGCGGCGACCGGGAGTCCGCCGCCGAGGGCATGCATTACCTGAGACGGATGGTCCAGCGTCAGGAACAGGCGGGCGCCGATTTCCTCGATCTCAACGTCGATGAGATCTCGCTGAAGCTCGAGGACCAGAAGGAGGCCATGGCCTGGCTCGTGGCGACGGTGCAGGGCCTGACCGACATCCCGGTCTCCGTCGACTCCTCCAATGCCGAGACCATCGCCGTCGGCCTGCAGGCGTGGGACGGGTCGAAGGGGCGGCCCATGCTCAACTCGGCCTCTCTCGAACGCCTCGATGCCCTGGATCTGGCCGTCGAGCACGACGCCCAGGTCATCGTCACCGCCGCCGGTGCGTCCGGGATGCCGGAGAGCGCCGAAGAGCGCATCGCCAATGCCTCGCGCATGGTCGACGCCGCCTTCGAGAAGGGGATCGCCGCCGGCGACGTCTACATCGACCCCCTGATTTTCCCGATTTCGGTGGACGGCCGCTTCGGACGGCACAGCTTCGACGCGATTGCCGGTCTGCGCGAGAAGTACGGGCCCGAGATCCACATCACCGGGGGGATGAGCAACGTCTCCTTCGGCATCCCGAGCCGCAAGTGGATCAACGATGTCTTCATGGTCCTGGCGGTCGAAGCCGGGGCCGACAGCGGCATCATCGATCCGGTGACCAGCCGCCCCGACAAGGTCTTCGCCCTCGACCGCGGCTCGCCCCCCTACCGGCTGGCCGAGGACGTGCTGCTGGGCCGGGACGAGCACTGCGCCGCCTACATCGCCGCCTGGCGCCGGGGAGAGCTGGGAGACGGCGGCCCCCCGCGGCGACGACGGCCGGCTCGCGAGCGCCGCCGGTAGCCCGGGCTCCAGGCACCGACTCCCCGAAGCCCCTCAAGCCACCTCGAAGTCCAGCCCCTCCAGCTCCCGCCGCAGTTGCCCCTCTCCCTCCGCGTCGAGGGGTTCCATCACCCGGGGCGGGCCGGCCGACGTGCCCCGCCATCCGAGGATCGCCTTCACCGCCGCCATGACCCCGGCTCCCATGAGGATGCGGATGACCCGGTTGGCGTTGCGCTGGCAGTGGCGGGCGGTGTCGAGATCCCCGGCGTCGAAGGCGCGGCGCATCTCCAGGAAGATCCGCGGCATGATGTTGTAGGTCGTGCCGATCGCCGCGTCGGCGCCCATGCACATGGCGGGCAGGCACATCTCGTCGGGGCCGCTGATGGCGTTGATGCGCCCCCCGGTCAGCTCGATGAGCTGGCCGAAGAGGAAGAGGTTGTAGTCGGTGAACTTGATCCCGGCGAAACGGGGCACCCGCTCCATGGCCTCCAGGAAGCGGTCCGCCGTGGCCGCCTGGTCGGCTTCGCGGGCCAGCCAGTAGACGTAGAAGGGCAGGTCGGTGGCGGCGCCGATGGCGGCGTAGTGCTCCTCGGCGGCGGCCAGGTCGTTCGGGCGGTCCACGGGCGCCACCGAGGCGACGGCGTCGATCCCGGGAACTCCGGCCGCATGGCGGGCCAGCTCGACGGCCTCCGCCGTGGGACAGGCGCCGACCTGCAGGATCAGGGGCACCTGGCCGCCGACCTCGGCGGCGGTCACCTCGGCCACCCGCATGCGCTCCGGCACGGACATGGCGCGGCCCTCTCCGGTGCCGCCGCAGACGAAGAAGCCCCGCGAGCCGGCGTCGAGGAGGGCGCGCAGCAGGACCCGCTGCCGGACGTCGTCGGGGTGGGCGCCGTCGTCGTCGAAGGCGGTGCACAGGGCGGGCAGGATCCCGCGGGCCAGCTTGTCGGTCATGGTCTGCTCTCTCCTTGGTTCGGTGGGGGTGTGGCTGCCTCCGGCCTCATCCGGTGCCGCTCCAGGCCAGGCGGTTCGCCTCGGAGGCGCTGAGGGCGAGGTCCCGCTCCGGGTCCCCGTCGAGGGACTGGCGCCAGCCTTCCAGGAAGTCCAGCAGCTCGCCGAGGGACTCGGTGGTCAGCAGGCGCAGGCGCTCGGGGGAGTCCCGGTGCAGGTCGCGGAAATAGAGGGCGAGGTGCTTGCGAGTCTCCTTGACGCCCACGTGCTCGCCCTTGTACTGCGCCATCCAGCGCACCTGGTCGGCGGCCAGCTCGATGCGCTCCGCCAGGTTGGCGCCGCGCCGGGCCGAGAAGATCCACGGGTTGGCCATCGCCGCCCGGCCGATCATGACCGCGTCGCAGCCGGTGCGCTCGACCATGGCCTGGGCGTCCTCGTAGCTGCGCACGTCGCCGTTGCCGAAGACCGGCACCTCGGCCGCCTCGCAGGCGCGCCCCAGCCACTCCCAGCGGGCCTGGCCGTCGTACTTCTGCATCACCGTCCGCGCGTGGATGGCGATGGCCCGGGCCCCGGCGGCCTGGGCCTGGCCGACGATCTCGACGACGTTGATGTTGTCGTCGTCCCAGCCGATGCGGGTCTTGACCATGACCGGCACCCTCACCGCCTCCACCGTGGCCGCCACCGCCTCGTAGAACCGGGGCAGGTCGCGCAGGAAGGCGGCGCAGCTGCCCTTGCGCACGATCTGCGGCACCGAGCAGCCGAAGTTGATGTCCACCACCTGGGCGCCGCGCCGCTCCAACTCGCGCGCGCCCTCGGCCATGAGGCCGATGTCGTTGCCGTAGATCTGCGCCGCCAGCAGGCTGATCCCGGTGCGCCGGTACACGTCGGCGTCGGAGAAGTCGAGGAGGCGCTGCACGCGGATGCCGGACTGGTGGACGATGCGGCAGTTGATGAACTCCACGCCCACCAGGCGCGCCCCGAGACGGGCGCAGATCAGCCGGAAGACCCAGTTGCCGACGCCGGCCAAGGGCGCCAGGGCCAGCACCGGCATCCCCGGCCGCAGGGGGCGCAGCGGGTACGGACCGATGTGGAAGGCGGGCTCTTGAGGGGGTGCGGCGGCGGGGGCGGGCGGGCCGGCGGCCGTGGCCATGGGGCGTGAAACGGGAGGCTCAGGCCCCGTCCTGGCGGCGCTGCAACTCGTCGGCCAGGGCCTTCTCGGCCTCGGCCTCGGGGATCATGCCCTTGCGCATGTAGACGATGGAGAGCGACGTGTGGGCCAGGACCTCGTCCGGGGACAGCTCCACGGCCCGCAGGGCGCTGGCCAGGGCGCCGTCCAGGTCTCCCAGCTTCTCGAGGACGTGGGCCAGGGAGTGGTGGACGTCGGCGAACTCGGGGTCGAGCCGGAGGGCCTGCTCGAAGTCGTCCCGGGCGCCCGCGAAGTCCTGGCCGGCGTACTTGGCCAGGCCGCTCTTGTAGAGGGAGATCGATGACGGGCCGGGTCTCGGCGTGGTAGGTGGCGAGGCGCTGGCGGATGATTTCGGGGCGGTCGTCGTTGCGGCGGGCCAGGCGGCCGGCGATCTCGGCCGGCGGCCGGGCCTCGAGGGCGAGGTTGTAGACGCGGCCGGTCTCCGGGTCGATGCGGCGGCTGGAGAGGCGCTCGACGACGATCTCGTCGGGGACGGAGATGTTGAGGGCGGCGTCGAGGCTGCGGCCTAGGGTCTGCATGAGGCTGTCGAAGTCGTCGACCTGCTGCCGCGTGCGGGGATAGCCGTCGATGACGAAACCCCGGTCCAGGTCGCCCCGGCCGAGACGTTCCTCCACCAGGGCCAGGACGTGGGCGTCGGGGACCAGGTGCCCGCGCCGCAGGCGGTCCTCGATCCGGCCGCCGAGCTCGGTGCCCTCGGCCACGGCGTCGCGCAGCATGTCGCCGGTGGAGATATGGACGACCCCGTAGGCTTCCTCCAGCCGGCGGGCCTGGGTGCCCTTGCCGGAGCCGGGAGCCCCGAGGAGGATCAACTGCACGCGGTCTGCCCTGGGGTGGCGTAAGACGCCTGGGGCGCCTTCGTTGAGGGGGGTAGGCGAAAACGCGTAGTATAGGGGGCGGCGCCCGGTCCCCGCAAGGGAGGATCGGGGCCAAGTGACGGCGCAGACTGGAGATAGACGAGGTGGCCATGGGTGGTTTTCGCGCATTGCTGATCGCTCCCGCCGTGGCCGCGGCGGCCCTTGCGGCGCCGTGGGACCCGGAGCACCTGGCAGGCATCGAGCCGCGGCGCTACACCGCCTTCCGCGCCGCCGGGGAGGTCGTCGTCGACGGCTCCCTCGACGAGCCCTCCTGGCAGCACGCTCCGTGGACGGAGCTCTTCGTCGACATCGAGGGCGACCTCAAGCCGGCGCCGCGGCTGCAGACCCGGGCCAGGATGCTGTGGGACGACGAGCACTTCTACGTGGCCGCCTTCCTGGAGGAGCCCGAGGTCTGGGCCACCCTCACCGAGCGCGACGCCGTCATCTTCCACGACAACGACTTCGAGGTCTTCATCGACCCCGACTGGGACACCCACAACTACTACGAGTACGAGGTCAACGCCTTCGCCACCGAGTGGGACCTGCTGCTGGTGCGGCCCTACCGCGACGGCGGGCCCCCCGTCCACGCCTGGGACATTCCCGGCCTGCGCACGGGGGTCCGGGTCTACGGCACGATCAACGACCCCGGCGACGAGGACGAGGGCTGGTCGGTGGAGATCGCTTTCCCCTGGGAGGGGCTGCGCCGTCCCAGCCGCACCGCCGTGCCCCCCGAGGACGGCCACATCTGGCGGATCAACTTCTCCCGGGTGCAGTGGCGGGTCGTGGCCGCCGAGGACGGGCAGGGATACGTGAAGGTCCCGGGCGAGCGCGAGGACAACTGGGTGTGGTCGCCCCAGGGCCTGATCAACATGCACTTCCCGGAGCAGTGGGGCTACGTGCGCTTCGCCGGCGAGGAGGTCGGTCCCGGGGCCGCGGGCGGCGACTTCGAGCTGCCGCCGGAGGACGCCGCGATCCGCCTGCTGCGGGAGATCTACTGGCGGCAGCGGGTCCGCGCCCGCAAGGGGCTGGCCTACGCCGCCGTGCCCGAGAGCCTCGGCCTCGCGCCCCGGACGGTGGACGGCTTCCGGCCTCCGGTGATCGTGGCGGCGGAGCACGGCTACGAGGCCTGGGTCGAGGAGGCCGCCGACCTGCACGGCGACGGCGTCATCAACCGCTGGCTGCTGACCGAGGACTCGCGGGTTCGGAAGGTGAAGAAGCCGGAGCCGCCGCCGCCCGCCGCCCCCGCCGCGCCTTGAGGAGCACCATCAGCGACGACACATCGGCGGGGGAGACGCCCGAGATGCGCGACGCCTGCCCCAGCGAGCGGGGCCGCACGCGCCCCAGCTTCTGGCGCGCCTCCGAGGAGAGCTGGCGCGCCTCCTCGTCGTAGTCGAAGTCCTCGGGGATGCGCAGCGACTCCAGGCGCCGCAGGCGGTCCACCTCCTCGGCCTGACGGTCGACGTAACCCGCGTACTTGACCCGCGCCTCCACGCACTCCCCGGCCTCGGGAGTCAGCGCCCGCCCCGGCGGCGACAGGGCGGCGATGTCGGCGTAGCGCAGCTCCGGCCGCCGCAGCAGGTCGCGCAGCAGGGGAGGCTCGCGCACCGGCGCCGTCTGCCGCTGGCGCAGCAACTCGTCGAGGCCCTCCCCCAGGGGCAGGCGCTGCGACTCCAGGCGCTCCATCTCGGCGGCGATGCTGTCGCGTTTGATCTCGTACTTCCGCCAGGTCCCGTCGTCGACGATGCCGAAGCGGCGGCCGTGCTCCATGAGGCGTTCGTCGGCGTTGTCCTCGCGCAGCAGCAGCCGGTACTCGGCCCGCGACGTGAAGATGCGGTAGGGCTCCGTCGTCCCCTTGGTCACCAGGTCGTCGA
>CAZEHQ010000055.1:15975-20140 GCA_964512165.1 uncultured Gemmatimonadaceae bacterium
TCGCCGATGTATGCCTGCGAACGATCGAGGACGAACCCATCCTCGCCGCGGGCCTTGAGGACGGCGTTGATCCCCGCCATCAGCCCCTGGGCGCCCGCCTCCTCGTAGCCGGTGGTGCCGTTGATCTGCCCGGCGAAGAACAGCCCCGCCGCACGCTTGGTCTCGAGGGTGGGGTAGAGCTGGGTGGGCTCCGCGTAGTCGTACTCGACGGCGTAGGCGGGGCGCATCATCTCGGCCCGCTCCAGGCCGGGCAGGGAGCGCAGGACGGGCAGCTGCACCTCCTCGGGCAGGCTCATGGAGAGGCCGTTGATGTAGTGCTCGTGGGTGCGCAGGCCCTCGGGCTCGACGAAGATCTGGTGCCGGTCGCGGTCGGCGAAGCGCACCACCTTGTCCTCGATGGAGGGGCAGTAGCGCGGCCCCACTCCCTCGATGCGGCCCGAGTACATGGCCGAGCGCTCCAGGTTGTCGCGGATCAGCTCGTGGGTTCCGGCGTGGGTATAGGTGATCCAGCAGGGGATCTGGCGCAGGACGGGCCCCCCGCTGCGGCAGGAGAAGGTGGGCGGCGGCTCGTCCCCCGGCTGCGGCTCCAGGGCCGAGAAGTCGATGGTGCGGCCGTTGACGCGCGGCGGCGTCCCCGTCTTCAGGCGGCCGATCCGGAACCCCAGACCCGCGAGCCCCTCGGCGGCGCGGTCGGCGGAGCCTTCGCCGGCGCGGCCGGCGGCGTACTGGAAGTCGCCCACGTGGATCTTGCCGCGCAGGAAGGTCCCCGTCGTCAGGATGACGGTGCGCCCGGAGTAGACGATCCCGCCCTTGACGCCGATGCCGCGCACGGCGCCGTCCTCCACCACCAGGCTCTCCATCAGGCCCTGGCGCACGTCGAGGCAAGGCTGGCCCTCGCAGGCGTACTTCAGCTCGAGCTGGTAGGCCTTCTTGTCGCACTGGGCCCGGGTGGCGCGCACCGCGGGGCCCCGGCGGGTGTTCAGGCGCCGGAACTGGATGCCGGCGAGGTCGGTGTTGACGCCCATCTGGCCGCCGAGGGCGTCGATCTCCTTGACCATGTGGCCCTTGCCGATGCCGCCGATGGCCGGGTTGCACGACATCTGGCCGATGGTGTCGAGGTTCATCGTCACCAGCAGCGTCTCGGCGCCCATGCGCGCCGCCGCCAGGGCCGCCTCGGTGCCGGCGTGGCCGCCGCCGACGACGATCGTCTCGTAGCGCTTGGGACAGGTGGAGGCCACGGCTTCAGCCGGGGTTGGCGGCGTCGTACTCGGCCGCCAGTTCCTCGATGAGGCGGTGGAGCAGCTCCTCCGGCTCGCCGTCGCCGGTGCGCTTCTCCGTCCACTGCCACTGGGCCAGGTAGTCGTCGGTGCCGGCGAGACCGTCGCGCATGGCGACGCGGTCGATGGCCTGCTGGAAGCGGTCGGGCAGCGGCCGGGAAAGAGGCCGCCGGCCGCCGAAGACGCGGACCTGGGCGGGGATGTCCCGCCAGTAGAGGACCTGGTACTCAGCCATCGTCAGCGCCGCCGGCGCCGGCGGCGAGGCCGTCGCGGAAGGCGCGGATGTGGTCGGGCGTGGTGCCGCAGCAGCCGCCGATGAGCCAGGCGCCCGCCTGCTGCAGCTCGCCGAGGCTCGCGGCCATCATCTCCGGTCCCTGCAGGTAGTATGTCTGACGGGTCTGGCGGTCCAGCTTCGGCAGGCCCGCGTTCGGGTAGGCGGCCAGGCGGGTGTTCTGCAGGCCGCGGGCGCCGAGGGCCTCGGCGGTCTGGCGCGTGCCCTCGATGGCGTAGGCCATGCCGGAGTGCTCCTCGCGGGTGGACTCGGCGCCGCAGTTGAGGCCGAAGAGGTCGATGAAGGGCAGCAGGTCGTCGCCGCCGGAGT
This sequence comes from uncultured Gemmatimonadaceae bacterium, assembly GCA_964512165.1. Lineage (GTDB taxonomy): Bacteria > Latescibacterota > UBA2968 > UBA8231 > UBA8231 > UBA8231. Next base: position 17,854 of record CAZEHQ010000055.1, read on the forward strand.
GCTCACCGGAGCCGAGGATGTCGACGGCGTCGGCGGGGGAGTGGCCCCAGTCGGTGCGGTAGACGACCTGCTTCGTCCTGCGGTCCCGGGTGAACTTGTAGGTCAGGGTGACAGCGACGGGCCGGTCGAAGCGGCGGGCCACGTCGACGGCGATGGCCGCCTCGCGGGCGGAGAACATGGTCTCCACCAGGAACAGGTCGACGCCGGCGGCAGCCAGGCCCTCGGCGACCTCCTGGTGGGCGGCGCGGACCTTGTCGTCGGCGATGCCGAAGTCGGTGTCTCCCGCGTCGGCCTCGATCGCCCCGGGGGAGGGCCCCAGGCAGCCGGCCACGTAGACCGGGCCTCCGCTCTCCTCCACGGCCCGCCGGGCGTGGGCGGCTGCGAGCCGGGCCAGCTCGCCGGCGGTGAGGCCGCCGGCATCGGCCATCTCCAGGTGCAGGGCGGAGGCGACGAAGGTGTTCGTCTCGATCATCTCCGAGCCGGCGGCGATGTAGGCCCGGTGGACGTCGACGACGGCCTCGGGGTGCTGGGCGTTGGCCAGGGCGCTGTTGGGCAGCTCCACCCCGCGGGCGAAGAGCTGGGTGCCGAATCCGCCGTCGAAGAGGACGGGCTCGGGGTCGTTCAGTCTCTCGGAGAAGCTCCGCAAGGGTATTCCTAACGGTTCAGGAGGCGCGAGGGCATGGGGCGGAACATGCAGCCGTCGACGAAGGCGTCGAAGAACTCGGGCACCGTCTCCAGCTCCACGTGCTCGATGCCGGCCACCGCCGCCTCCAGCTGCCGGCGCCGGCCGCGGCTGAGCAGCACCTCGCGGGCCCCTTGGAGGGCGGCGTTGCCGACCTTGACGATGCGCTCCGCCGGCACCGGCGCCAGGAAGCCGATGGCCACCGCGTTGGCGGCGTCGATGTAGTTGGCGAAACCCCCGGCCAGGTAGAGCCGCGACACGTCGGCCGGATCGATGCCGAACTCGCGCAGCAGAAGATACTGGCCGCAGTAGTTGGCCGCCTTCGCCTGGGCCAGGTGGCTGGCGTCCTCGGCGGAGAAGGTGACGCCGTGCTCGGGGGCCACTGGCAGCCGCGGGTTGCGCCGCCGGCCGCCGCCGAGGACGCCCTTCTCCGACATGCGGCCGGTGCGCCTCAGCTCGGCGAGGAGGTCCACCAGGCCCGAGCCGCAGAGGCCCAGGGGCTCGCCGCCGCCGATGGTGGAGCAGACGAAGCCGCCGTCGTCGTCGATGCGCACCGACTCGATGGCGCCCTCGTAGCCGGGCATGCCGCAGCCCACGAGGCCGCCTTCGAAGGCCGGCCCCGCCGGCGAGGAGGCGGCCACCATCCGCCCCTGTCCGGCGATGACCACCTCGGTGTTGGTGCCCACGTCGACGAGGAGGCTCACCTCGCCGCCCTCGGCGCTCAGCAGGTCGCATGCCACGAGAGCGGCGGCGGTGTCGGCGCCCACGTGGCTGGCGATCAGCGGCAGCCCGTAGACGCGGGTGTGGATGTTGGCGCGGATGCCCAGGCGCCGCGACTTCTCCACCCAGGCGGTGGTGGACCGTTCGCCGTCGAGGAAGGCGCGCTCCACCGTCGACTTGTAGGGGCGGGTGCCGATGGGCTGCACGTCCAGCCGGAAGAGCAGGTCGCGCATGGTCGGGTTGCCGGCGAGGGTGATCTCGTAGATCTCCTGGCGGACGAAGCCGAGGCGGCGGCACATGTCGGCGATGTGGTGGTTGAGGGCGGTGGCCACCGCCTTCTGCAGCTCGCCGTGGTGGGGTCCGCCGTCGTAGGTGATGCGGTGCATCACGTCGGAGCCGCCGAAACGCTGGGGGTTCTCGAAGGAGGTGACGCAGACCGAGTCGCCGGTCTCCAGGTCGACCAGATCCATGGCGACCGTCGTCGTCCCGAGGTCGATGGCCAGGCCGTAGAGGTGCCCCCGGTAGCGGTCGACGGGCTCGCCGTCGTAGAGGACCTCGTCGCCGCGGCGGCGGACGATGGGGTCGGGCTCGATCCGCCGGGGGCGGGTGTCGGAGAGGATCTGCGGCGACCGCCGGAGGGGCTCGAAGTCGACGTCGACGTCCTCGACGACCAGGGACTGACAGGCGAGGCGGTAGGGATCGCGGAGGAACTGTTCCGCCGGGGAGCGGGGGCGCAGGGCCTCCATGCCCCCGTGGACCTCGACCACGCACTCGTGGCAGTAGCCGTTGCGCAGGCACGAGGTGGGGACCCGCAGCCGCAGGTCGTCGGCGTAGTCGAAGAGGGTGCGCCCCGGTGTCAGCCTCTGAGGCTCGAGGCCGGGGGCG
>CAZEHQ010000056.1:0-6119 GCA_964512165.1 uncultured Gemmatimonadaceae bacterium
GGGGACGAGGGGGACGAGGGGGACGAGGGGGACGAGGGGGACGAGGACGACGGCGATGAGGGCGACGAGGGAGATGAGGGCGACGAGGACGACGAAGGCGATGAAGGAGACGAGACCGACGCCGACGACGGCGACGAGGGGGACGAGGGCGACGAGGGCGACGAGGACGATGAAGGCGACGAGGACGATGAAGGCGACGAGGACGATGAAGGCGACGAGAACGACGAAGGCGACGAGGACAACAGCGGAAGCGAAGGGTCAACAAGCACACTCGCGCCGCTCAGGGCGGATTTCGATGGCGATGGAAAAGTCGGTTTCTCGGACTTCTTCCTTTTTGCCGATGCTATTGGCAGCAGCGACCCGACCTATGATCTCGATGGCAGCGGCCTGGTTGACCTCTCGGACTTCTTTCTCTTTGTCGAGGCCTTCACACCGTCGGAGCGGGCAAAGCTGCTGGCTCTTGCGCGAGATTGGATCGAGCTGCCCGTTGACGCCCAGTTGCACCAGAACACACCCAATCCCTTCAACAGCGAGACGGTTCTTGCCTTCGTCCTCCGGGAACCCGGCCCGGCCCGCCTGGAAGTCCTCACGGTAACCGGACAACGGGTGAGGGTTCTGGCCCAAGGCGTACAGGAGGCGGGGTACCACCGGATCGCCTGGGACGGGTTGGATGACGCAGGCCAACCGTTGGCAAGCGGCGTCTACCTGTACCGACTGGCTACGACCGAAGGCGTATCGACTCGCAAGTTGGTTCTGGTGCGCTGACCGGGCCGAGCCCGAAGGGCTTCGGCGCTCGAGCTTCTGATATGCTCTTCATCGACGATCACCACATCCACTCCTGCCGCGGGGTCCGCCGTCGGTTCCACCGGCTGAGCAAGCACCCGGACAACCCGGTGAAGGTCTTCACCGATCCCTGGGGCTCGACGCTGGCCAACCACGGCGGCTTCGAGATCGACCCGGCCACGGGCGAGTTCGTCCTCTGGTACTCCACGCGGCCCCTCGATCCGGAAGGCGCCAACGACGCCCGCTTCATCTGCCAGGCCCGCTCCGGCGACGGCGTCCACTGGGAGACGCCGCCCCTGGGGCTGTTCGAGTTCCGCGGCAGCCGCGACAACAACATCTGCGTCGTCAACTACCCGTACTCCGGCGTCTACCCCGGACCCCACGAGCTGAGCGGGCCCTGCATCGCCCGCGACCCCCTCGACCCGGACCCGTCGGCGCGCTACAAGATGGCCCTGTGGCGCTACAACCGGGACCATGACCCGGAGACGGGGAAGCGGCTCTACGAGTCGAAGGACACGCCGTACCCGACGGGCCTCTACACCAGCGCTTCCCCCGACGGCATCCACTGGCCGGCGCGGGAGCGCCTCGTCCACACCCACGCCGACGGCTTCGGCGACACCTACACCTGGATGCTGGACACCCTGCGCGGCGGCTACCGCCTCTTCGGCAAGCGCCTCTACTGGGACAACCGCTGGGCCAGCGGCAAGGTGCGCGGCGGCGAGCCCGGCACCTGGGTGCGGCTGCGCCACACCTGCTGGAGCCCCGACTTCGCCTCGTGGTCGCCCCACGTGCCGATCCTGCCCATCGACGGGCACGACCGGCCCCGGGACCAGGTCTACATGAACAACGGCTTCGTGTACGACGACATGTACCTCGGCTTCGCGCAGATCCTCCACGCCCTCGACGACTGGGCCATGGACCTGGACCTGGCCTGCTCCCGCGATGGCGAGGAGTGGCTGCGGCCCCCCGAGGCGCGGTGCATCATTCCCCGGGGCGAGGGCACGGCGTGGGACAGCGGCCGCATGGCGATCTTCCCCTCGGCGCCGGTGCTGCGCGAGGGGCGGCTCCACTTCTACTACACCTCCGGCGCCCAGTACCACTCGCCCGCGCCGAAGCGCGAGATGCCGCCCGGGGTGGAGAAACCCCCCGGCCTCTGCCTGGCGACGCTGCGGCAGGACGGGTTCGCCGGGATGCGCGCCGAGGGCGGGGGCGGGATCATCCGCACGCGGCCCCTGCGCATCGACCATCCCGACCTGCTGGTGAACGTCGACGCCGGCGGGGGCGGCTCCTGCCGCGTGGGCCTCCTCGACGAGGGCGGCGCCCCCCTGGCCGGGTACGGCCCGGACGACATGGAGCCGATCCGCGGGGACCACCTCGCCCACCCTCTGCGCTGGCGGGACCGGGACTCGGTGGCCGGCCTCCACGGCCGCTGGATCACCCTGGAGATCGAGCTGCAGGGCGCCGAGCTGTTCGCCGTCCACAACCGCAACGCCGCGCCTCGGGGCTGAGGCCCCGGGGCGTTCAGCTGCTCCCCGGCCACAACCGCAACGCAGGGCGCAGCCTGAGCCCCGGAACTCGAGCCGGCCGCCAACAGCCCGCGGCCGGTTGAGTCTGCTCCTCTGTCCGCTTCAGACCCACGGCCCTTTCCGCTCGGGGGTTCCACCATTCGGCCCATCCCTTAGTTTCCCTCCCATGCTCTCGGTCTCGAACCTCGCCAAGGTCTACGGCGACCGCACCCTCTTCGCCGATGTCTCCCTCATGCTCAACGCCGGGGAGCGCTACGGCCTGGTGGGCGCCAACGGCTCCGGCAAGACGACGCTGCTCAACATCCTCGGTGGAGAGCTGGAGCCGAGCGCCGGCGAGGTGAGCCTGCCGAAGCGGGCCCGTGTCGGCGTGCTGCGCCAGGACCAGTTCCTCTACGAGGAGCACTCCATCCTCAACGTAACCCTCATGGGCCACCGCGAGTTGTGGCAGGTCCTGACCGAGAAGGAGGCCCTGCTGGCCAGGGCCGGGGAGAGCTTCGACGCCGACCGCTTCGCCCATCTCGAGGCCCAGACCGAGCGCCTCGACGGGTACACCGCCGAGGCCCGGGCGGCGACCATCCTCGAGGGCCTCGGCCTGCCGGCGCGGGTGCACCACGATCCCCTGTCGACGCTCTCGGGCGGCTTCAGGCTGCGGGTGCTGCTGGCCCAGGTGCTGGCCGGCGACCCCGACGCCCTGCTCCTGGACGAGCCGACCAACCACCTGGACATCCTGGCCATCCGCTGGCTGGAGACTTGGCTGCGCGACTACCCCGGCATGCTGGTGGTGATCTCCCACGACCACCGGTTCCTCGACAACGTGGCCACCCGCATCCTCGACGTCGACTACGAGACGGTGCAGCTCTACACCGGGGACTACACCGCCTTCCTGAAGGCCAAGGTGGGCGAGCGCGAGCGGCGGGAGAAGGAGATCGCCAAGCGCGAGCGGGAGATCGCCCACCACCAGCAGTTCGTCGACCGCTTCCGCGCCAAGGCGACGAAGGCGCGCCAGGCGGTGAGCAAGCTGCGGACGATCGAGAAGATCGCCGGGGGCATGGAGGAGCTGCCCGTCAGCTCGCGCCGCTACCCCACCTTCAAGCTCGCCCAGCGGCGCGACAGCGGCCGCCAGGTGCTCAGCGTGAAGGGGGTGCAGAAGGCCTTCGGCGACAACGAGGTGCTCCACGGCGTCGACCTCTCCGTGCAGCGCGGCGACCGGCTGGCGATCATGGGGGCCAACGGCATCGGCAAGTCGACGCTGCTCAAGATCGTCATGGGTGAGCTGGCCCCCGACGCCGGCACCGTGGAGTGGGGCTACGAGACCCACCCCGGGTACTTCGCCCAGGACCACCGCGAGCGCTTCCAGCCGGAGATCACCGCCGAGGCCTGGGCCTGGGAGACCTGTCCCGATCAGTCGATCAGCTTCGTGCGCGGCCACCTGGGACTGGTGCTGTTCTCCGGCGACGACGTGGAGAAGCGGCTGCGCGACCTCTCCGGCGGCGAGGCGACGCGCCTCGTGTTCTGCCGCCTGGCCATGGAGCAGCCCAACGTCCTCGTCCTCGACGAGCCCACGAACCACCTCGACCTGGAGTCGATCCACGCCCTCGTCGACGGGCTGCAGTCGTTCGCGGGCACGATCGTCCTCGTCTCCCACGACCGCTGGCTCGTCAGCCGGCTGGCCACCCGGATCGTCGAGATCCGTGAAGACGAGATCCGCGACTTCCACGGCACCTACGAGGAGTACGTGAGCTACTGCGGCGACGACCATCTCGACGCCGACCGGGTGGTCCTCAAGGCGCGCGCCGAGCGCCGGCGCAAGGCGGAACCCGGTCCCGGCGGCAACGGCCGGCGGCGCTCTCGCAAGGCGGGGGGCGAGGGGCGGGACCAGCGGCAGGCCGAGCGCCGGGAGGAAGAGCTGGCGGGGCTGCTGGAGCGCGTCGAGACCGCCGAGTCCCGCCTCGGAGAGATCGACGCCGCCTTCTGCGAGCCAGGGTTCTTCGACCGCACCCCGTCCGAAGAGGTGCGCCAGCTGCGCGACGAGCGCTCCCGCCTGGAGCGCCGCGTCGCCGACCTCACGGCGCGCTGGGAGCGGCTGGCGGGCGAGTCCGAAACCCGTTGAGCGGGCGTCTGCGGCGCTAAGGCGGCGGCGGAGCGCCGGGTTCGGCGGCGTAGAGGAAGGGCCGCCGCCAGAGGCCGCCCATGTGATGCTCGTTGTGCACCCGCAGGGCCAGGGTGCGGGTGCCGGCCTCGATCCGGCCCGCGAGATCCACGTCCCAGTCGAAGCGGTAGTCGTTGTGCCAGTACATGGGGCGCCAGTCCCTGTAGGCGGCCAGGTAGCCGTCGACGTAGAGCCAGGCCTTGCCGAAGAGGCCGGGAAAGCGGACGCGGAGATCGCGCTCCGCGTCGGCGGCGCTCACCTCGACCTCGGTGCGGTACCAGACGAAGCCGTTGTACTCGCCTCCGCCGGGGCCTGCCACCCCCTGGGCCTCCATGTAGAGATTGGTGCGCAGCGGCCGCCAGGCCGTCAGGTCCAGCTCCGGCCGGCCCCAGCCCTGGTGCAGGCCGGCGTCGTGGGGATCGGTGCGGAAGCTCCAGGTGAGGGGGAGCTTCTGCACCAGTCGGCCGGCGGGACCGTCGGTGAGGGCGCGCAGCTCCCGGTACTGCTGCACCTCCCCCGGCCACCAGGCGTCGCCCTTCTCCAGGCGGGTGGTGGTGAAGGTGGGGCTCATGCGGGTCAGGGAGTCGCGCCAAGCCAGCCCGCGCTCGCCGGCGCGCACGGCGGCGCCGTAGTCGGCTCCCGTGGCGGCCCGGTCGACCATCTCCACGTAGGACTGCAGGACGCCGTACCCGGCCTCGACGAAGCGCACCCGGCGCACGAAGAGATCCTCCGGGGGCCGGTCGCCCACCAGTGCGCCGGCCGCGGCCACGTGCGGAGCCAGGCGGCTCACCAGCTCCGGCGTGTACACCATGGGGGCGAGCCAGAACTCGTGCTCGTGGGAGAGGGTGCGTTCCCAGGCCTGCTGGATCGCCTCCCAGTAGGCGCGCATGGGGGCCCCCGCCGGTCCCCAGAACCCGGCGTGGAACTCCTCCAGCTCGGCCTCCACGTCGGCGTCGGGGTCCCAGTAGAGCAGGCCCCGCAGGTAGAGGTTGAGGAAGGTGGTGGCCAGCGCCCCCCGGCTCTCGGTGTCGACCCCGAGGATGCCGGCGTCGCGGTAGTGGCGCACGTCCTGGCGGACGGACTGCACCGAGGGATTGGGGATGTCGCGCCAGACCAGCATGCCCTGGTCGTAGTCGTAGATGATGAGGCGGCCCTGCATCGTCTCCGCCCAGCGGTACATGACGTGGCGGTACTCCTGGCGGGGCGGACAGCGGGGATCGTCCATGCCGTGGATGGGGCAGACGTCGATCGGCGCCAGGTAGGCCACCAGGGGCTCGGCGGCGGCGATGCGGCGCTGGGGCGGCAGGGTGATGTTGGAGTAGGCGAGGAAGCCGATGCGCCGGCCCGGGAAGCGGGCGTGGGTCAGCTCGGCGACGCCGTTGTAGAGGGCCATGAAGGGATCGGTGAGGGCCGGGGACATGAAGTTCTTGTCCCACAGGCCGGCGGCCAGCTCCGCGTCGGAGGCGCAGGCGAGGTCGTAGAGCCCGTCGTCCATGCCCAGGGAGACGGCCGCGGCGCCCTCGGCGAAGCGCTCCATGACCTGATCGGCCACGTGGCGGATGGTGGCCGGGTCGGAGAGGCAGATCGACTGGGCCGAGTCGCCGGCGCCCGGCAGGTCGTCCACGTAGTGGCCGAGGGCGTGGCCGGCGGGCACCGACAGG
>CAZEHQ010000056.1:6129-16005 GCA_964512165.1 uncultured Gemmatimonadaceae bacterium
GTTCATCCGGTTGCGGCGCATGAACGCCTCCCGGCCGCTGTTGTCGCCGATCCAGGAGAGCCAGTAGCGCCGCACCTCGAAGGGCGGCGCCCAGGCTACCTCGAGGCTGTCGACGGCGAGCGTCGCCTGCCGGGGGATGCTGGCGCCGAAATCGGTGGGCAGGTACCAGCGGCAGCCCCAGTGCCGCAGCAGTTCCACCGCGGCGTAGTAGTGGGACTCGTCGTTGCTGCCGGCCAGGTAGACCCGGTCCCCCCGGCGTTGCGCCACGATGGCGTCGCTGCGCAGGACGGGGTCGGGCTTCCGGAGCGCCGCCAGGCGGGGTCCCAGGGAGGGATCGGCCTCGAGGGCGGCCCGGCCCACCAGCAGCAGGGGGGCGGGTTCGGACAGGGCCTGCCGAAGTCGGGCGGGGTCCTCGACGAGGGGCAGCCGCGCCCCGCTCATCTCCTCGATGTAGCGCACGAGGTCCTCGGCCGCGCGCCGTTCCCACTCTCCCGCCTCGGGGTGCACGCCGACACGCGCCCGGCCGCGTCCTTCCTCGACCACGACGAGGGGGTCGGCCGCCAGGGGCGGGGCGAGCCACAGCAGCCACAGAACCGATGCGTATCGCATTCCTCCTCCTCCTCGAAGGCTGCCGCCGAGCCCCGCTCGGGCGTTGATCCTCCGGCGGGCAAGGGCTATCCTACCGCCGCCCTCTCGCCCACTCGACCAGCCTTCCCGATGACGCAATCACCAACCCTCACCGCTCCATCGGCCTGCCACGTCATGGCCAAGCCCTCGGGCTCGGTCTGCAACATCGACTGCTCGTACTGCTTTTACCTGGAAAAAGAGAAGCTCTACCCCGACGCCGGGCGCAACTGGCGCATGAGCGACGAGGTGATGGAGCTCTACGTGAAGCAGTACATCGAGGCCCAGGACGTGCCGGCCGTGAACTTCGCCTGGCAGGGCGGCGAGCCGACCCTGCTGGGGGTCGACTTCTTCCGCCGCGCCGTGGAGCTGCAGAAGCGCTACGCCGGCGGCAAGGAGGTGACCAACGCCTTCCAGACCAACGGCATCCTCCTCGACGACGAGTGGGGCGAGTTCCTGGCCCGCGAGAAGTTCCTCGTGGGACTGTCCATCGACGGGCCGCGGGAGTTCCACGACCGCTACCGCGTCGACAAGGGGCAGAAGCCGACCTTCGACCGCGTCATCGCCGGCCTGGAGGTGCTCAAGAAGCACGGCGCCGAGTTCAACACCCTCACGGTCCTGCAGAACCACAACGCCGATCACCCCCTCGAGGTCTACCGCTTCCTCAAGGAGATCGGCTCCGGGTTCATGCAGTTCATCCCCATCGTCGAGCGCCTCACCGGCGACCCGGACGAGACCGGCCTGGAGCTGGTGGCGCCCGAGTTCGAGGGCCGGGCGGCGGTCACCCGCTGGTCGGTGGGGCCGGCCCAGTACGGCCGCTTCCTGTGCGCCGTCTTCGACGAGTGGGTGCGCCGCGACGTGGGCCGCTTCTTCGTGCAGATCTTCGACGTCTCCCTCGGCAGCTGGCTGGGACAGGACGCCTCCCTGTGCATCTTCGCCGAGACCTGCGGCAACGCCCTCGTCATCGAGCACAACGGCGACCTCTACTCCTGCGACCACTTCGTCTACCCCGAGTACAACCTCGGCAACGTGCGCGAGCACACGATCCGCGACATGGTCGCCAGCCCGGAGCAGCGGCGCTTCGGACAGGACAAGGCCGACCGCCTGCCGCGCTACTGCCTGGAGTGCGACTACCGCTTCGCCTGCAACGGCGGCTGCCCCAAGCAGCGCTTCGAGCGCACCCCCCACGGCGAGGAGGGCCTCAACTACCTGTGCCGCGGCTACAAGATCTACTTCGGCCACGTCGACCCGTACATGCGGGTCATGGCCGACCTGGTGCGCCGCGGACAGCCGGCGGCGGGCATCATGGAGTGGGTACGTCAGCGGGACTCGGCGCGGGCGGCTCCCGCACCGCCCAAACGCAACGATCCGTGCCCGTGCGGGAGCGGACGCAAGTACAAGCGCTGCTGCGGCAACGCCGCGGCCGCATAACCAGGACGGGAGCAGGATGATCGACGTCGAGGTGAAGGCGGACGAGGGCCGGGTCGCGGTGAACGTGGACGGAGAGCTCTTCGTCGAGTACGTGTACGGCCACTTCATCTGCCGGCCGTGCTTCTACCCCGTGCTCACGCCCACGGGCCAGGCCCTGACGCGGGCCTACCCCTTCGCCGACGTGGAGGGCGAGAACCAGGACCACTACCACCACCGCAGCATCTACACCGCCCACGGCCTGGTGAACGGCCACAACCTCTGGGACGAGGGCATTCGCGGCCTGGGCCACGGCTCCATGCTGCAGCGGGGGGAGCCGCGGGTGAGCGCCGCCGGGGGCGTTGCTGCCATCGACGGCGTCGTCGACTGGTTCGGGCCGGGCGGCCAGCGGCTGCTGGAGGAGGAGCGCGGCTTCCGCATCGCCGCCGAGGGTCCGCTGCGCATCCTCGACCAGCGCAGCATCCTGCGCGCCCGCCACGGCGACGTCACCTTCGGCGACACCAAGGAGGGGGGGCTGTTCTCGATCCGCGTGCCCACCTCGATGGACGCCAAGGACCGGGGGCGCATCGAGAACTCCGAGGGAGACGTCTTCGACAGCGGCCAGGGCGAGGAGACGACGTGGGGGAAGCGCGCCGCCTGGGTCGACTACTCGGGGCCGCTGGCCGACGGCTCGCAGTGGGGCCACACCGTCGTCGACCACCGCTCCAACCCCTGGCACCCCACCCACTGGCACGTGCGCGGGTACGGCCTGTTCACGGCCAACCCCTTCGGACTGCACGACTTCCTGAAGGACGAGAGCGCCGACGGCAGCTGGACGATCCCCGGCGGCAGCGAGGCGGTCATGCGGTTCCGCCTGATCGTGCACCCGGGGCGCGGACCGGACGGCCGCGTTCTGGAGCTGGTCGAGGAGTTCCAGGCGGACTGAGCCGCCCGGCGGCGCTCAGGCCAGACCCACCACCTCGCCGTCGGCGTCGAGGTCGAGGTTCATGAAGGCCGGCTTCGACGGCAGCCCCGGCATGCGGCGGATCTCGCCGCAAAGGGGCACCAGGAAGCCGGCGCCCGCCGAGAGCACGACATCCCGCACCGGCAGCACGAACCCGGAGGGCACGCCCCGCAGTTCCGGGTCGTGCGACAGCGACAGGTGGGTCTTGGCCATGTTCACCGGCAGGGACCCGAAGCCGAGATCCTCGTAGCGCTCGATGGTAGCCTCCGCCTCCGGAGACAGATCGACCCCCGAGGCGCCGTAGATGCGCGCCGCCACGATCTCGATCTTGTCGCGCAGGGGCGTCTCCTCCCCGTAGAGGAAGTCGAAGCTCGAGCCCGACCGGCAGGTGTCGACCACGGCTTGCGCCAGCTCCGCGCCTCCGGCCCCGCCGCGGGCCCAGACGTCGCAGACGGCGGCCGCCGCGGCCCCCAGGCCGGGGGCGGCCTCGAGGACCCGGTCGACCTCGGCGTCGGTGTCCCCGGAGAAGCGGTTGAGGGCGACCACCGCCGGCACCCCGAACTCCCCCACGATGCGGATGTTGGCGGCCAGGTTGTGCAGCCCCTTCTCCAGCCACGCCATCTCCTCGGAGGCGGCGGAGGGCCGCTTCTCGGGAGCGCCGCCGTGGGACTTGAGGGCCCGCACCGTGGCCACGACGACGGCGCAGTCCGGCCGCAGACCGGAGTAGCGGCACTTGACGTGGCAGAGCTTCTCGAAGCCGCAGTCGGCGCCGAAGCCGCTCTCGGTGACGAGGTACCCCTCCCCCATCAGGCCGAGGGCGATCTCGTCGGCGACGATGGAGCTGTTGCCGTGGGCGATGTTGGCGAAGGGCCCGGCGTGGACCAGGACCGGCGTGTTCTCCAGAGTCTGCATCAGGTTGGGCATCATGGCGTCCCTGAGCAGGACCGCCATCGCCCCGGCCGCGCCCAGGTCCTCGGCGGTCACCGGCCGACCGGCGCGGTCGAAGGCGGCGACCACCCGCCCCAGCCGGGCGCGCAGGTCCCCCAGGTCCCTGGCCAGCGCCAGGATCGCCATCACTTCGGAGGCGGCGGTGATGTCGAAGCCGCTGCGCCGGCGCACGCCCTCGCCGCCCTCGCCGACGACGATCTCGCGCAGGGCGCGGTCCCCGAGGTCGACGACTCGCTTCCACACGACCCCCTCCGGGTCGATGTCGAGCCGCTTCAGCCCCCGCCGGCGCAGGCGCCTGTCGCTCAGCCGCTCCTCGTGGTAGAGGCGCGAGTCGACCGCCGCCGAGAGCAGGTTGTGGGCCGCGGTGACGGCGTGGATGTCGCCGGTCAGGTGCAGGTTCATCTCGTCCATGGGGATGACCTGCGCGCGGCCGCCGCCGGCGGCTCCCCCCTTGATGCCGAAGGTGGGCCCCATGGAGGGCTGGCGGATCGTGGCGATCGAGGTGTGGCCGAGGGCGTTGAGGGCCTGACTGAGGCCGAGGGTGGTCGTCGTCTTGCCCTCGCCGTAGCGGGTGGGGGTCATGGCGGTGACGACGACGTACTTCCCCTGCCCGCCGGGGCGCCGGCGGTCCACGGCATCGAGGTGGATCTTGGCCTTGTGGCGGCCGTGCAGGTCGATGTCGCCCTCCGACAGCCCCAGCTTCGAGGCGATGCCGGCGGCCGGCTCGGGGGTCGCCGCGCGGGCGATGTCGAGATCGCTCACAATGGTCTCCTGGCAGGCCCGGCGAATATCGCTCGCCCTCCGGAGGCCCGGCAAATCGCCCCGGCTCCCGGCGGCTCCGGTGCGCCCGGAGGCCCGCTTCCCTTTCTTACACACGGAATCATCCGCCGGGGTCGGCCCCCTTCACCCATGGGGATCTGCGCATGAAAGCTACCAGGGACCTCATCATCGGCGCCTTCGCCACGGCCCTCCTGGGCTTCGCCTTCGCCAGGATCGAGCTGGTCGAGGCCCTCCTGGGCATGGGGCGCTACTACCAGAAGATGGCCTTCGGCGAGGCGCTGGCCGCCGTGCCCGCCCTGGTCCTGGTGATCGTCTGGTTCGCGGCGCAGCGCTGGCGCGAGGCGTCGCGGCTTGCGCGCGAGCTGAAGCGCACCGAGGCCCGCCTGCGCCAGGCGCGGGAGAAGGGCCGCTCCCTGGAGGACCAGCTCGGCGGGGCCAGCCGGATGGCCGCCATGGGAGCCCTCACCGGGGGGCTCGCCCACGAGTTCAACAATGTGCTGCAGCCGATCATCACCCTGGCCGAGATGAACATCGACCCGAGCGAATCGCAGGAGGAGAGCCGCATCCGCACCCGGAACATCCTCAAGGCCGCCGAGCACGGCACCGAGATCGTCCGCGGCACCCTCGCCTTTCCGGCCGGCGGCACCCAGGAGACCGAGGAGCTGACCCCGGCTCGGGAGCTGGCGGAGATCGCCGCCCAGGCCCAGGAGACCTACCGGGGCCGCATCCAGGTGGAGGTCCGCATCGCCGAGGAGGCCGGCACCATCCGCGTCAACCCCACCGAGTTCCGGCAGGCCATGGTCAATCTGCTCAAGAACGCGGCCGAGGCGATGCGCGAGGGCTCCGTCATCATCGGCCTCGACGCCGTCACCCTCGACGCCCGGGGCGCGGGCTCCCGGAGTCTGGCGGCCGGCCCCTATCTGCGCGTCACCGTGGACGACGACGGCCCCGGCATGGCCCCCGAGGTGACGGCGAAGGCCTTCGAGCCCTTCTACACCACCAAGGAGGCCGGGAAGGGCACAGGGCTGGGCCTGGCGGTGGTGGACAGTCTGGTCCGGGGATGGAACGGCAGGATCTCGGTGCAGTCCTCCCCCGGCGAGGGAGCGTCCTTCGAGATCCTGATCCCCAGATCGGAAGGGGAGGACTGAGCCATGGCCAAGGTGCTGATCGCCGAGCACGACGAGGGGGTGCTCAACGCCCTGGCCGCGATGCTGCGGAGCGCCGGCCACGAGGTCTTCGAGGCCGAACGCTGCGAAGACGCCCTGGAGACCGTCGCCGCCGAGAGTCCCGATATCCTCCTCACCGACGTGAACATGCCGGGCATGACCGGGGTCCAGATGATCAAGAGGCTGCGCAAGAGCCACCCCACCATCGGCATCATCGCCATGTCCGGCGGCGGCATGCACCAGAACCCGGAACTGGCCACGACCCTGGCCAGTATCGCCGGCGCCGACCGGGCGCTGGAAAAGCCCTTCAAGAACGAGATCCTGCTCTCGAACGTGCACTCCCTGCTGGCCACGGCCCGGAGACCCCGCGCCGGGCGCAGGTAGACGAGGGCGATCCCTCGCCGCGGAGCTGACAGGCTCCCGCAACACACCGCAACTCACACAAGGATGAACCGATGAGACTTCGGACAGCAGGCCGCCGCCATACCTGGACACCGACCCTGCTCATGCCCCTGGCCCTGCTCTTCCTGGCCTGCGGCGACGACGAGGCCCCGACCGAGCCGGAACCCGCCCCGCCGGATGCCGAGGAGGCCGCCCGGGCGCAGGCGCAGGCGCTCTTCACCAGCCTCGAGCCGGTGGTGGCCAAGGCCCTGGAGCTGATGCTCACCGGGGGCGGCACGATCGAGGGCGAGCAGGGAACCCTCGCCGTGGCCGGCAGCACCATGACCCTGGATTCGTTCTCGGCCGACGGCCGGCTGGTCCTCGACGGCGAGCTGGTCCTCGACCTTCTCGTCCAACCCGTGACCCTGAAGGGCGACCTGCAGGCCAGCGGGCTGGAGGGCCAGGAAGGTCCGGTGCCCGTCAAGGTGGACGTGACCATCGACATTTCCACGGACCCTCGGACGTACGGAGGTACCGTGACCATCGGCGAGGACGTGTACGACCTCGACGAGTTGTTCGCCGAGGAGTAGGACCGGATCCGTGACCGCCTCCGGAGGCCGTGCGCCGCCTCCGGAGCGGTCACGGGCGATGTTGCCCTCCATTTCGACCGGGGGTACCTTCACCCGCTCCATGCCCCGGCGGTCGAGCGCACCAAGGTGACGCCCGTCGACAACCTCCGGACCTCCGGCCCCAAGGCCGCAACCGGCCTCCAGCAGACCGGGGATGAGACCTCGCCCGCTACCGTGCCCCCACGACTGAATCCCCAGGGCCTTCCCCTACGGCTGGTCGATCACCACGGGCCCACGGGGACTTGCCGGGCCCGGCGGGGCCCCGGGGAGATCCTGGTCGATGGTTCCCTGGCCTTCGGCTCCCGCCCCTTTGCCGACACCTCCGTCACCGTTCCCGACGACGCCGGTCCCGAGGCGGCGCTGGCGGCCCGGCTGTGCGAACGCGCCGCGCGCCTGGTCTCCCGGCGCTTCGAGGGCGACACCCATCTGACCGAGCTGGCCTCGGGTCTGGCCGGCACCGAGTGGCCGCTGGCCCTGTGCCGCGGCCACGAGCGCCTCCTCGACTTCGACGGCCGGCGCCTGTGGCTGGCGGCCGACGCCATGGCCGCCCTCGGCCTCGGACTGGAGGCCAAGGACGATCTGAGCGCCGAGGTGCCCGAGCGCCTGCGCGGCTTCGAGCTCCTCCTCGCCCTCGGACTCTTCGGCCAGCTCGACGTCGTCCGCGGCGCCTCCCTGCGCCAGGCCCTGCACTGGGTCGTCGACCTCTACGGCCGCCTGGGGCGGCCGGACCAGGCCGTGCTCCTGGCCCTGCTCGAGGGCCCCGGAGAGCTCGACGCCGGCAACCTGTTCTCCTCCTTCCTCCGCCGGGGGAGCCGCGAAGAGACCATCGGCCGCGACCGCTGGATCACCTGGCTCCTCGGCCAGGACCGTCTCGACCTGCCCTACGACCGCCGGGCGGCGGGCGAGATCCTCGACAGCGACGCCGACGTGGATGACAAGCGCCTGCTCCTCTACGGGGTGCTGCGCGGCTACGACCGCGACCTGGAGGCGGACAACATCCGCCGCCTCTCCCGCCAGATCCGGGCCGCCGGACAGGAGCTGGTCTTCGGCCGCATGAGCCGCGCCTTCCACAACCAGGGCGCGCTCTTCGCCGACGCCGTGCGCCTCACCCCGACGCCGGCCTGGAAGCCTCTGGCCGAGGAGGCCTGGGCCGCCGCCGAAGGGGCCGCGGCGCTGCAGTCTCCGGCGCTGGAGCTGCGCCTGCTGCTGGAGGGGGGGCAGCCGGTCTCCCTGATCCAGATGGAGGGCGCCTGCGAGCGCTACGAGGAGGCCGCCCTCGACGCCCAGCGCGACGACCTGATGCAGGGACTGCGCCGCGCCCGGGCCCTCGTGGAGGACCACGGCGACGAGCTGGCCGGCCCCCGGCAGGCGGCCCTCGACGTCGATTCGGTGAGCGGCCTCGTCCGCCGGCGCCTCGGACTCGTGGAGCGCGTGCGCGCGGAGCTGCTGCGCTCCCCCGCCGCCAACGCCGCCTACGTCGTCATCAGCCAGCGCCCCTCCCCCACCGGCTCCCACCTGCTGGTGAAGATCAACGAGTTCGAGGAGCCCTACCTGGGCAAGGCCGACAACCTGACGAAGCTGGCGCGCCTGGCCGGCGACCGCCTCTACTCGAGCCCCGACTACCGCTGGCTGGAGGTCGCCGACCACTGGATCGAGGCGATCCCCCTGTTCATCAAGGAGGAGGTTCTGGTCGACGACGATGGCGTCGAGTCGACGCGCACGGTGATCGACATCGACGGCATGGAGGAGTCCTTCCGCGAGGAGATGGCCGACCACTGGGCCGCGAACCTGCGCGACGTGGCCGACTCGGAGTGCGTCTCCGCGGCCCGTTGGCTCCTGTGCCGGGAGGCCGGGGAGGAGGGCGACGAGGCCGCCGCCCTCGACTGGGCCCGCGCCGCCTCCGGCGATCCTGCCGGAGACATCGCCTGCGCCGCCGCCCTCGTGTCCCGCCTGGCCGCCGAGAACGCCGGCGATCTGCGGCGCCGCATCGAGGCCGAGGAGGAGGAGCCCTTCCAGGCCTTGTGCGGCCTGCTGTCGGCCGGGTGCGCCGAGCCCGGCTCGAGTCTCGCCCGGACCCTGGCCCGGGCCCGTGAACAGCCGTGGTCCGCCCTGGTCGATCCGGAGGCCGAGGTCGGCGAGTTTCGAGCCCGCTCCTTCCGCAGCAGGGCCCTCGAGCCCCGCCGGCCTCTGCCGGTGCTGCACGTGCTCACCACCCAGTCGGCGGGCATGACCGACGGCTACATCCGCACCTGGCTCGAGGAGTCGATGGCCCTGCGCAACGTCGCCGCCGCCCGCGGGCTGGAGGCCGAGGTCGACGAGCGGCGGGCCTTCTACCGCCGGCGGCTGAGCGCCCTGGGCGAGCGGGTGGTCCGCGAGCTGGGCATCTGGGTCGAGGTGGAGGAAGCCGCCGCCGAGGAGGATCTCGACGAGGGCGCCGCCGTGTCGCGGGTCGTCGGCCGCAACCGCTCGGTCCAGGAGGAGGTCGCCGTCCTCGGCGCCCTCATCGAGCTGGCCGAGGAACGCGGCGGAGAGCGGGAGCCCGGCGACGTGGCCGACCCGGCCGAGGTCGGGAGGCTCTGCGAGTCGGCGGACGGGGACCTGGTCGGCCAGGCCCTGGAGCGGGTGGCGGCGCGCAACGGCCAGCAGCTCGAGGAGCAGGTCGATGCCCTGAGGTCCGCCGAGCCCGCCCTCTCCCGGCCGGACGCCCTCGTGCGGGTGGTGGAGGGCGACGAGGACTACCGCCAGGACCTGGAGAGCTTCACCCGCTTCCTGGCCCGCCGCCGCCGTGAGGTGTGGAGAATGTCTTGTGCAGGTTCAGATGGACCACGTCAAATCCCATGTCACCCGGCCGCACAATGCCCATAACCGCGTTCAGGTTGGCTCCGTCATAATAGCACAGTCCGCCTGCATCAGGTACTATTTTGGTAATCTCCAGAAAGTTCTTGTCAAATAATCCCACGGGATTGGGGTTGGTCAG
>CAZEHQ010000056.1:16015-19902 GCA_964512165.1 uncultured Gemmatimonadaceae bacterium
GTCCCGGCTGGCGGGCGTCGACGGCGACGACCGGCGGCGCACCTACCTGCGCCGGTTCCAGCGGCTGGCCAAGACGACGGCCCGCAAGCAGGTGCTCCTGCGCCACGGTCTCGCCCACCTGACCCTCGACCCGGCCTACCGCTGCGCCGCCTCCGGGGGCGACAAGCGCTACCACCTGCTCTACACGCCGAGCCGCGTCGATCTCGGGCACCGGGAGCGGGAGTCGGTGGAGACCTGGTCCCAGTGGGTCGGCGGCGCCGACCGCGCCGCGGCGCGCGCCGGCCGGGAGATCTACGGGCTGATCAACAAGTCGGTGCGCAGCTACGACAGTCTGGCCGAGCCCGAGATCCTGAAGACCGGCGAGAACGCCAGCATGGCCTCCCACTTCGCCTTCTCCAACGCCCTGTCGCTGATGGTCTCGGCCAGCGGCCACGGCGACATCGAGGAGATGGGCGACCAGATGAGCCGCCGGGGCGACCGCGTCATCCATCCGGCGGGCGAGGGCTACGGCGGCTACTGCGTGCCCAAGGACGGCCTCTTCCTCGAGTTCGTCCTCACCCTCGGCCGCGCCGAGAAGCTGCGCCAGCTCGGCATTCCCGCCGAGCACCACGACGGTGTCGCCGGCGCCGCGTCGGAGCTCCTCGGCCGCCGCGACGAGTTCGCCACGCGCTTCGAGTGGGAGGCCTGGGCCGCCGGCGCCCTGGGCGGCGTCGACGGCCTCGGCGGGTTGTTCGCTGTCCGCGAGGGAGAGGGGGGGACCGTTCCCGTCTTCCAGATCACCCGCCTGGCCGAGGTCCTGGAGGGGCTGGGAGAGCCGGAACCGCACGACGCCGAACGCGCCGCCACGGCGCGGGTGGCGCGCTGGGGCGTGCACAAGATGGTGGCCGGCGCCGAGCACGTGAACCGCTTCATGCCCTTCTTCAAGGTCTGGCTCACCCGGCGCGCCCTGGCCGAGGCCGTCCGCCGCCACCCCGCCGCGGCGGCCTCCCCGGTGGTGGTGCTCACGGCGGAGTACAAGCCCGACACGCAGGACGGTCGGTTCGCCGCCGGCATGCGCAAGTTCGAGATCCTGTGCGGCACGGCGGACCACCTGCTCCACGCCCTCGACGCGGAGGGCCAGACCCTGGCGGGCCTGCTGTCCGATGGCTTCGACGCGGTCGACCGCCGCGGGCGCACGGGTCAGGCCGCCGCCGCCGTCGGCCTCGACCCCGGCGATCCGTCGACGCCGGGAACCCTGCGCGAGCTCTTCCCCGAGCCGCCCCGGCCGGCCGAGATCCGCGTCGTCTCCCCCACCGGCCTCTCGACCCAGGACCTCCTCGGCTACACCAGCGACACGAGCCTGGAGGCGATCGCCGAGGGCGCCCATCAGGAGCTGACCGCCGCCGGGTTCAGCGGCGCCGAGATCGAGGCCAGCCTGGCCACCTACGGACCGCACCTGGAGCGCTGGGCCGCGGCGGCCGACATCGACGCCGGCCTCCGCGCCGACCTGTCGCGGCGGCTCTCCGGACGGCTGCACGCCCTGGCCCTGCAGATCCTCGGTCCGGAACGCTCCTACGAACGCGCCTTGCAGGGCGCCGACGTCCTCGACACCGGCATTCCGCACGCGGCCCTGCTGCGGCTCCTCGAGGATCCGGCGGCGGTCTGCCGCCTGATGCTGGAGGGCCGCCCCGACAGCGCCCTGGTCATCGTCGACGGCGCCTCCGGGGCCAGGCGGCGCGCTCTGAACCGTCTCGACGTGATGCTCTGGTTCGCCGCCGGAGAGCGCTGCGGCCGCGAGCCGGTCTACGCCGGCATCGGCCTGGGGAACCGCACGGTCGAGGGCTGGCGCCAGGAGATGCGCCGGCAGCGGCGCCGCGCCCGGCGTCTGGCGGAGGCCCTGCGCGCCGCCGACGCCGGCGCCGCCGACGCCGAGTACGGGCAGATCCTGGCCGAGGTGCGCCTCGGACAGGAGGCGGAGCTGCAGCTGGCCGAGGTCGACAAGCTGCGCCGCTTCCAACGCCTGCGCCGGCGCGACGAGCTGGTGGCCCGCTCCCTCGCCCGCCTCGCCGGGGGTCTGCCCCTGGAGGAGCTCGGCTTCGCCGACTTCCTCGTCCTCGGCGGCGTCTTCCTCCTCGACGGGGCCCCTCCGGAGGAGATCGACGACTGGCGGCGCGGCCTGGGTCTCGGCGCGGGGGACCCGGACTCCCGGGAGCTGGAGAGCCTGCTCCTGCACCCGGCCCGGCCCCCGGACCTGGAGGAGTTCCGCGAGGAGAAGGGCCTGGAGAGCTCGAACAAGGCGGCCGAGGACCGCCCCGTGGCCGCCCTGGAGGCCCGCAGCCAGTTGCGGGCCCGCATCCTCCGCGCCCGGGCCCTCCACGAGCGCCACCGCGGCGCCGAGTCCGTCGACGGCCGGCCCGCTTCCTTCGAAGAGGCCCGGGCCGCCGCCTTCGAGGTCCTGGGCGACGGCCGCGGGACCATCACCGACGCCGCCTTCGGCGCCTTCATCGCCCACGCCCGCACCGCCCTCTCGGCCCTCGTGAGCGAGCAGTACGACGAGGGCCAGGCGGACGACGCCCAGCGCTTCCTCGACAACCTGTCGCAGTTGTTCCTCGGTCAGGAGATCGACCCGGAGGACTGGCGCCGGATCGCCGGCGGCTACGAGGACGTGGGCGACTTCGGACGCCTGGCGCAGGCCGTGGTCGAGCGCGAGGGGGCCGGCGCCGCCGGTCACGGCCTGCGCCAGGTGGCCGCCGGAGCCGAGCTGTTCTACATCCTCCTGGCGGTGGAGACGACCCTGCCCTACACGCGGGAAGGGGCTCCCGCCGACCCCGAGGGACTCTGGCGCGCCCTGGCCGACTTTTTCGCCGAGACCATAGACGACCACTTCCACGAGTACCGGCCCTGGGTCTACTCCCGGGGCGTCGGCTTCGCCTCGTACTCGGGCGACGCCCTCTACGAGCTGGCCGTCGAGCACCACCGGTGGCTGGGGCGCCATCTGCGCCGCGTCGTGGCCCATCACACCGAACTGGCCGGCCGGACCTCGGAGGACCAGGACCTGCTTCTGGGCCGCCACGAGGGCGATGCCGCAGGCGACCCCATCGGCGTCACCGCCGCCTCCGGGCCGGAGCGGCGCTGGCGGGCCTACGGACAGCTGCGCGAGCTCGCCTTCATGCGCAACGACGGCTTCCCCATCCCCCCCGTGTTCTCCGAGTTCGATCCCGGCCTGATCGACGCCGACCGGCGGGTCAACCACCTGATCGCCCTGCCCGTGGGCCGCACCCACTACTCGCGGGCCCTGGTCGAGGGGCCGACCCTGTCCCGGGAGCTGACCGCCGCCGGACGGCCCGGGGCCAACCTGATCATCAGCCGCGGCGTCGACCTCGTGGACGATCCGGAGGCCGGCCGGCCCGTCGTGCAGATCCGTTCCGGCCACCTCCACGTCTCCCGGGAGGAGTACGCCGCCGCCCTGGTCCGCCACCGCGGTCTCGACGCGGAGTCGGCTCGCGAGCGGGCCGAGGGCGAGGGCACGCCAAAGGGGGTCCGCCTCGCCGTGCGCTTCACGCGCCCCCTGACGGCGGCCGTCGTCTACCCCTTCCACGGGGACCCCCGGTACCACGAGGGGCGCCTGGAGGACTGCGGCCTGCCCTACTCGGTGCAATCCCTGTTCCACACCTGGACCACCTACGACAAGGCCAAGTACCCCGACATCTTCGACGAGGCCGCCGGCGTCGACGTGCCCCACGAGATCGACTGGCTCGCCGCCGACACCCGGCGCGCGCCCTCCGAGGGCGCCGCCAGGAACTGGATCGAGAACGGGCTCGATGGCTCGGACAACCCGGGGCTGCGGGGGTTCGCCCGCCGCCACCGCCGGGTGATGATCAAGGACGCCGCCGAGTCCGGGGGCCGGA
>CAZEHQ010000057.1:0-19846 GCA_964512165.1 uncultured Gemmatimonadaceae bacterium
GGTCGATCCCCTCGCCCTTGGCCGACAGGCGGGTGCGCTGGGCGACGCCGAAGCGATGCTGCTCGTCGACCACGGCCAGCCCCAGCCGGGCGAAGGAGACCCCCTCCTCGATCAGGGCGTGGGTGCCGACGGCGATGCGGACGGCGCCGCTGGCGATCCCCGTCAGGAGCTCGCGGCGCACCACCGCCCGCTGGCCGCCCTTCAGGAGGACGATCCCCTCGACGCCGGCGGGCGCGGCGAGGCGGCGCAGGGTGTGGAAGTGCTGCTCGGCGAGGATCTCGGTGGGAGCCATGAGGGCCGTCTGGCAGCCGCTCTCCACGGCGGCCAGGGCGGCGCACAGGGCGACCAGGGTCTTGCCCGAACCCACGTCGCCGTGCAGGAGCCGGCGCATGGGGCGGGGCCGTGCCATGTCGGCGCCGATCTCGTCGATCACCCGCCGTTGCGCAGCCGTCGGCTCGAAGGGGATGGAGGCGAGGAGCCGGGGGACCAGCTCCCGGCTGGCGGGGATGGCACGGCCCGGGCGTCCGGCCAGCTGCCGGCGCCGGCGCTCGAGCTCGCGCTGGAGCAGGAACAGCTCCTCGAAGGCGAGCCGGCGCCGGGCCCGCTCCGCCGCCCCGAGGTCGGCGGGGAAGTGGGCGTCCTGCAGGGCCTGGCCGAGACCCATCAGTCCCTGCCGCGCCTCGCCTCCCCCGGGCAGCTGCGTGCCCACGGAGGGCAGCGAGCGCGTCAGGGCATCGCGCATGAGACGCCGGAAACCGCGGCTGCCCAGGCCGCGCTCCTTCATCTCCGCGCTGGAGCCGTAGAGGGGGACGACGGTCCCCGTGTGCAGCCCGGCCCGGACGGTCTCGGCGTCGGAGAGGTGTTCGTACTCGGGGTGGCTCACCTGGCGCCGGCCGCGGTAGATCTCGATGCGGCCGCTGAGAGCGATCACGTCCCCGGCCTCGAAGGTGTGGTAGCGGGCCCCCTGGAACCACACGCACCGCAGTCTGCCGCTGCCGTCCTCGACCTCCACGCTGTGCGGGGGCGAGCGCCGGCCGCGGCGGACGGGGAGCGGCGGCCGGGAAGCGGTCCGGACGGTGCCGACGAGGGTGACTTCCTCGCCGACCGGGGCCTCGGCGATGGCGACGATCCGGCTGCGGTCGATGAACCGGCGGGGCAGCCGGGTGAGGAGATCGGCGGCGGTGGCCAGACCCGCCTTGCGCAGGGCCCGGGCGCGCAGGCGGCCGATGCCGGGCACCTCCTCGATGGCGAGGCGCGCCGGTTCGCCGTCGAGGAGCGGCAGCGCCGGAGCGACCTCGCCCGCCTCCACGGGGCCGGCGGAAGCGGGGGGTCTCTCACCGGCGGTCATGGTGTCCGCAGTCGTCGATCATCCGCTCGGCTTCGGCTGCCGGACCCGGGGCGCGTGTCCGGCAGCCGGTTGACGACCCGGGAGCCAACCCGGTAGACTTGATGCCTCCCTCCCCCCGGACTTCCCCACCGCCAGCGCGTTCCTGACAAGGTGCCCGAACGCCCGTCGTTCTCCCATTTCCTGATCGGGGCGGCCGCCCTCGAGCGCCCCTCCTTCCTCTACGCCTACATCGTCACCTGGCTGCATCTGCTGGTCGGCGTGCCGATCCTCGTCTTCGGGAAGGAGGTCCCCCTCCTCGCCGCCCTGCCGCCGATGGCCATCAGCTCCGTGAGCCTCGGGATCCTCCTGTACGGCCTGGCGGCGCGGAGACACGGGCTGCTGGTCAACCTCCTGCCCTACGCCGTCGGCCTGCGCCGCGCCCTCGACCCGCCCTCGCTGGACTATGTCTTCCTCCTCGTGGCCGTCGTCATCTCCCTCACCTCCCTCTACCTGGTGCTGTCCGACGAGTACCGCCGCTTCACCCGCGAGCAGGGCGGGGGTGAGCGCGGCCTGCCCCTCGGCGTCGCCCTCGCCACCGGGGCCGCGATCCTGCTGCTGCTGATCTACGGCATTCACCTCCCGCCCCGCTGAGCCCCCCTCCCGCCGCCTCAGCGGATCTTCAGGGTCGCCAGCCCCACGAGGGCTAGGATTCCGGCGATGATCCAGAAGCGGATGACGATCTTGGTGTCGGCCAGCCCGCAGGCCTGGAAGTGGTGGTGCACGGGTGCGCTCCGGAAGAACCGCCGGCCCAGCCAGCGGATGCCGATCTTCTCCTGGATCACCACCGAGAGGGCCTCGCCGACGAAGACGCCGCCGACGATGAGGAAGAGGAAC
Organism: uncultured Gemmatimonadaceae bacterium; assembly: GCA_964512165.1. Taxonomy (GTDB): domain Bacteria; phylum Latescibacterota; class UBA2968; order UBA8231; family UBA8231; genus UBA8231. The sequence goes on from CAZEHQ010000057.1 coordinate 2,222, forward strand.
TCCTGCTTCACCAGGACGACGACGGTCCCCAGGAGCCCGCCCAGGGCCATTGAGCCGGTGTCTCCCATGATGACGTTGGCCGGGTAGGAGTTGAACCACAGAAAGCCGAGACAGGCGCCGAAGACGGTGCAGCAGATGATCGTCACCTCTCCGGCTCCCGGGGTGAAGGGGAAGATGAGGAAGTCGGAGATCTCGGCGTGACTGGCCACGTAGGCGAAGACCCCGTACACGGCGACGGCGAAGGCCGCGGGCACCACGGCGAGCCCGTCGATGCCGTCGGCGATGTTCACGGAGTTGGCGATGGCCACGACGGTGAAGGCGATGAAGGGGACGTAGCCGATGCCGAGGTCGATGACCGGGGTCTTGACGAAGGGCAGGTAGAGCTTGGTGGCCAGCCCCCCGGGCATGGGCGACAGGGGCTCGATGACGAAGGCCAGGCCGAAGGCCAGGCCGAAGAGGGCCTGGAGGACGAGCTTGGCCGATTCCGAGAGCCCGCGGTCGCTGGTGCCGTGGCGGACCTTCAGATGGTCGTCGAGGTACCCCAGCGCCCCGAACCAGATCACCGCCGCCAGGGCCATGAGGACGAAGGTCTCGTGCAGGCGGCACCACAGCAGGCAGCCGCCGAGGACGGCGGCCACCAGCAGGGTACCGCCGTAGGTCTTGGTGGCGCGGGCAGTGGCCGGGGGGAAGTCGAAACTGCGGCGCGTGTCCCGGCGGCCGCCGCGGTAGAGGGCGAGGATGACCCGGTCCCCGAAGAAGATGGTGAGCAGCAGGGCGGTGATGGCCCCGCCGATGGCGCGGAAGCTGATCGAGTCGAGGAGGCGCAGGAAGGACAGGGCCTCCACGCTCTCGTTCAGGTAGGTTCCGAGGTAGTAGAGCACGGGGGATTCAGGAAGCCGCGGGGTCCATGCGCTCCAGGCCCCCGCTGCCGCGGTCCGGATCCTCCTCCAGGCCTTCGCGGACCCGGCGGGACAGGGAGTCCAGGCTGTCCTTCAGGGGGAAGGCGGGCTCGAAGCTCGGTGAGGTCGAGAGGATCTGCTCCACGTCGGCGGCCACGTCCCCGGCGCGCACCACCTGCCGTTCCAGCAGACCTTCCAGGGCGTGGACCGTCTCCTGGCGGCAGTGCCAGTCCGGGTGCACGTAGAACCTGCGCAGGTCCGCCAGACGCTCGGGGCGGCAGCCGACACGCCCCAGGGCCTGCAGGGAGGCGGCGACGACGGAGCTCGCACGGTCGTCGAGGGAACGGACGAGAGCCGCCTCCACCTCCTCGTCCCCCGGGTCCGCCTGCTCGCCGAGGAGGCGGGCGGCGGCGACTCTCACCTCGAAGTAGGGGTCCCGGGCGAGGGCTTCCAGGACCGCGGACCGGGCCTGGGGTCCGGCCCGCCGCAGGCCGATCATGGAGAGGGGGAAGTCGATGGCGTTGCGCCTGAGGATGCCGGGATGCCGGTAGTCGCCGCCGATGATGCGCTGCAGCCGGCTGGTGGGCGAGCGGTCTTCGATCAGGGAGAGGACGAGAGGCAGGCGCTCCTCGTAGGCCAGCAGGCCCACCAGCTTGACCCCCACGTTGCGGCGCCCGCAGGGGATCTCGTACCAGCCCTCCGAGGCCAGGTGCCGGTCCGCCTGATAGCGCAGGTAGGCGAGTTCCATCGGGCGCAGGGCCTGCACGCCGCCCGCCTCCTCGAGGCGCCGGCGCTCGTGGTGCAGGAGGCGGTTGGGGTCGGCCGGCACCCCGGGGGGCCCGGCCACGGGGGCCTCCAGCCTCAGGACCGGTGGACGCCGTCCCTGTCTCAGGCCTTCGATCTCGCCGAGGATCGCCTCCAGACTGTCCCGGCGCGGCGCCGAGGCGGCGGCGGCCATCTGCCGACGCTCCTCGGGCCGGTCCAGGAGCTCGAGGACCGCGGCGGCGAGCCGGGACCCGCCGACCCCCATCTCGACGCGTTCCTCCCGGGGGCGCCAGCTGGCCTCCTCGAAGAGGACGCGGGCGGCCCCGGCCGCCTGAAGGGCCATGGCGTTGATCGCCTGGTGGTCCTCCGCCGCCGTCGACAGGGGCAGGATCAGCGCCGGGAGGCCGCAGACGCCGACCTCGGTGAGGGTGCTCATTCCGCCCCGGCAGACCACGAGGTCGGCGGCGGCGTAGGCGGTCTCGATCTCCTCGATGTAGTCGAACCGGCGGTACCAGTGGTCGTAGTCCCGGAGGCCGCTCTCTTCCAGGGCCCGCGAAGTCTCGGCCACGGGGTCGTAGCCCTCCGAGACGTGGGCTCCCGTGCCGTGGAGGACGATCAGCTCCTCCGCCCGCGGGGCCAGCAGCGGCAGGGCCTCGACAACGGCCCGGTTGATCGTCCTCGACCCCTGGGACCCTCCGAAGACGAAGAGGACCATCCGGTCGCCTTCGATGTTCCAGGCCGCCCGCGCTCCCTCCCGGTCGAGGCATGTCAGCTCGCGGCGCACCGGGAACCCGACCACGGCCACCCGCTTCATGTCGAACCAGCGCGCCGCCTGCTCGAAGACGAGGCCGATGCGGTCGGCGATGCGGCCCACGGCCTGGTTCAGCAACCCGGGATGGGCATTCGGCTCGTAGGCGAAGATCCGCGCCCGGCTGAGTCCGACCCTGCGCAGGAGACCGCTGGCGAAGAGGATCGGGGCGCTCGCGAAGCCGCCGGTGGCGAAGACCACGTCGGGGCGGAAGCGCAGCAGAACCAGGATGCCGCCGGCGACACCGGCGGCCAGGGTCAGGCCGAACCGGAGCAGGGGCAGGACACGCCGGGTCCTCGGGAAGGGCCTCGACGGCAACCGCTTGAGCGGGTAGCCCCGGCCGGGCACGACGCGCTCCTCCAGCCGGCCGCGGACGCCCACGTACAGGAACCGCGCCTCGGGTTGGCGTCGCCGGATCTCGTCGGCCACCGCCAGCGCCGGGTAGACGTGGCCGCCGGTACCGCCGCCGGTGAACAGGTATCTCACGGACGGGCCGATCGCAGGGGTCGCCGCAGGGGTGCGCGAGCGACGATTGCTGGACGGGGAGCTGTGGGGGAGGGATCTGTTTCCAGTATACGGACGAGGTCCGGGTCCGACAACTCCCGGAAACCCTCAGATCACGGTCACGACCTCACCGGGCAGCCAGCCGCCGAGACCGTTGGCCAGGCGGACCAGGACCCACTCCCCCTCGCGGCGCTCCACGGTCACCTTTGTGCCCTCGTGGACTACGAAGACGGGTGTCTGCCCCGGGTCGGGGCCGCTGCGCGCCTGACCGTCGGCGGCGGTGACCACGGCCTCGGAGAGGGTGACCTCCTGGTAGAGGCGCGTGCCGGCGAAGGCTCCGGACCCCAGGATGCCGCCGAGGCATAGGCCGAGGGCCACCGCCGCCGCGGCCCCGGGGCCGCGCACGAGGCGCCAGCCGGCGGCGGCGCACAGCCCGGCCAGACTCAGGGAGAGGACCGCGAAGAGCTCGGTCGGAGTCGGCCACAGGTAGAGCCGGTAGAGGAGGCCGCCATCCCCCTCCTCTTCGCGGTCGCGCTTGACTCGGCGCAGGAAACGCAGGTTGGCCAGCACGTCCTCGTCCCGGGGGGCCAGCCTCCGGGCGCGCTCGTACCAGACGACCGCCTCTCCGAGCCGGCCGTCCTTGAAGCAGGCGTTCCCGAGGTTGTAGAACAGGCGGGCGTCGCGGACCCCGGTCCCGGCCGCGGCCAGGTAGCGGGTCCGGGCGGCGGCGAACTCGCCCCGCCGGTAGAGGTCGTTGCCCTCGGAGTACAGGCCCAGCGCGGCGGACTGGGCGGAAGCCCCTCCCGGCGCGAGAGCCAGCCACAGCGCGGCCACGAGCAACGGCCCCCTCATGGCAAGGCCTTGCGCATCCGCGCGGCGACCTCCTCGGCCTCGGCCAGCAGCTCCTCCCGAGCCGCCCTGTCGCTGTCGGCGGGGGAGTAGCGGCCGAACTCGCAGCGCTCCAGCACGACCGCCACCCGGTCGACGAGGTCGGGCCCGAGGCCCCGGTCCTCCAGCTCCCGGCGGCAGCGGTCGGGGGTCAGGCCGGGCGCCGGCAGGTCCGCCTGGTCGGCGATGAAGGTCACCACCGCCTCCTGCAGAGCGGCGTGGAAACCACCCCCTTCGACCGCTCGCCGCCGGGCTTCTCGAAGGCGGCCCGACAGCGCTCCCCCGGACCGGCGCCGACGCGCGTAGCCGGTGTCCTTCTCCAGCCTGCGGCGGTGGCGGTGCCCGGCCACGAGGGCCACGTACCCTAGGGGCAGGAGGATGTGGGCGAGCCAGTACCAGGGGCTGCGGTAGAGGGCGGGGGCAGCGCCCAGGTGGTCCACGTCGGGCTTGATGTGGCGGATGTCGCTCCCGAGGCGCTCGATCTCCCGCCGCGTCAGGTCGTACCTCCCGCCGGCCTCGGCCCCGGCGCCGCCGCCGCGGCTGCGGATCTCGATGGGGGCGGTGGAAGCGGTGCGGTAGCTGTGGGCGGCGGGATCGAAGTAGGTCACCGACAGGGCCGGGATCTCCAGGCGGCCTCCCCCTTCGGGGATCAGGATGTACTCCAGGTTCCGCGCCGCCATGTACCGGCCGTCGGCCGAGCGCCCCTCCTCCACCTTCACCTTGGGCTCGTAGACCTCGAAGCCGGCAGGGTCCAGGACGGGCACGGGTATGCTCTGCACGTTGCCGGTGCCCGTGATCGACACCCTCAGGGTGACCGGATCACCGGCGCGCAACTCCCGGGGACTGGCCTCGGCGGAGATGTCGAACTCGCCCACGGCGCCGGCGAAGCCCCGGGGTCGTCCCCGGTCCGGAAGGGGGCGCACGAAGATGGAGAGCGGCTCGCTGCGGAACATCAGGGTGCGGCCGCGGCCGAAGACAGGGTCCTCCAGCAGCGAGCAGGTGAGCCCCATGGTCTCGATGACCTGATGCCCCGAAGCGGTGGGGAACAGGGCCACGTGGCGCAGAGGCGCAACCTGGAAGGGCAGGCTGTCGATCACCTCGCGATGGGGGTCCAGCCGCGAGGCGGCGAAGAGCTCCTTGACCCAGAACCCGGTGTACTCCGGAACCTCCGAGAGCCTGGGGCCGCGCAGGCGGTAGCGGTAGCAGAGATCGAACCGCACGTTCACCTGCTCGCCCACGTACGCGGTGTCGCGGTCGGCCTCGGCGCGCACGAAGATGTCGTCCTCCAGCCCCCGCTCTCCGGCCCCCTCGCCTGCCTTCCGGGTCCGCCCCGCGGCGGCCTTGCCCCGGACGTCCACCTCCACCTGATCCGTGGTCAGGACCTCGCCCTCCGCCCGCAGCCGCGCGGGACCGATGACGAACCGGCCGGGGTTCCGGGCGTAGAGGGTGTACCGAAGCTCCCGGGTGTAGCGGGCCCCGCTCTTGTCGTGGGACTCCATGTCCATCACCGAGGGTCCGTGGGCGATGAACTCCCGCAGGTCGATGGTGGGCGCCGCCAGGTCCCTCAGCGGGCTCACGTCGCTGAGACGCAGGGTCAGCTGGATCGGCTGCGACGCGGAGACGCTTCCGCGGTCCACGGCCAGGGTGAACTCGAGCTCCGCCCGGCCGGGTACCGCCGCCAGGAGCAGCAGGGCTGCCAGGAAGCCCCCCAGGCGGCGGGTGGACGCGGGGTTACCAGTCACGGGCCTCGTCCCGCCCGCGGGCGCGGTAGCGCCGCTCCTGGGCCTCCTCCTCGCGGTCGCGGAGGGCGTCGAGGAGGCGCTCGGCCTCCTCGCGGTCCATGCCGCTCTCCCCCTCCGGCGGCGGCTCCTGGTCCTCACCCTCGGAGGGCGGGTCCTCCCGGGAACCGGGATCGGGCTCCGGCGGCTCATCCTCCGGCTGCTCCGAGGGGGGCTGCTGCTGCGGATCCTGCGGCTGGGGCTTTGGCTGCTCCTCCTCGTCCCGGGGCGGCTGCCGATCCTGGCCTTCCTGCGGCTGGGGCGGGGGCGGCGGCGGCAGCCGCTGCAGGGCCAGCTCCAGGTTGGCCTTGGCGTCGGCGTCGCCGGGAGCCCGCTGAAGGGCCTGCTGGTAGGCCTCCACGGCCGCCGCGTAGTCCTGCAGCTGGAAGTGGGCGTTCCCCTTGTTGTAGTGGCCGAGGGCCGCCAGCGCCGGATCGTCGGCGGCGCTCACCCTCTCGAACTCCCCGAGGGCGCCCTCGAAGTCGCCGAGCTGGAAGAGAGCGTCGCCAACGTTGAGATGGAGCCGCGCCGACTCCGGCCGCTCCACCAGGGCCTCCTTGTAGGCCTGCAGCGCCTCCTCGTAGCGCCCGGCGTCGTACAGGGCGCGGGCGGCCTCGTTGCGGGAGACGGCACGATCGCCGATGGTGCGCGCCTGCGCCCCGGTGACCAGGAGCGGGATCACGGCCAGGACCAGGGCCCTCACGCGAACCTCCCCCGCCACTCCCGGCGGCCCCGCCCGCGCTCGGAGAGGAGGCCCTCGGCCAGGAAGCAGGCCAGGGCCAGGGCCAGGGGGATCTGGAAGCGCTCCTCGTAGCGGGTGAAGCGCTCGGACCCGAGCTCCTTCTGCCGCACCTCGGAGATGCGGTCGACGACGGCCTTCAGCTCGCGGCCGGTGAGGCTGCTGCGCCAGTAGGCGCCCTCCCCCGCGGCGGCCACCTCGCGCAGCGCCGCCTCGTCGAGTCGGGACTTCACGTAGTGGCCGTCGCGGTCCTTGTGGTAGTCGAGACGACTCCCGTCCTCCGCGCGCAGAGGGATGAGCCCCCCCTCGGGGGAGCCGACGCCGATGCAGAACAGGCGCGCCCCCTGGTCGGCCAGCCGCGCGGCGGCGTCGGCCGCCGAACCGGAATGGGCTTCGCCGTCGCTGAAGAGGACGGCCACCTTGTGCTGTCGGTCCTCGGGGTCGAAGACCCCTTCCGCCAGCTCCAGGGCGCGGGCCAGGGAAGTCCCCTGGGAGGGAATGGCGTTCACGTCCACCGCCCCGAGGAGCATGCGCAGGGCCGCGGTGTCGAGGGTCAGCGGGCACTGGACATAGGCGGTGGAGGCGAAGACGACGAGAGCGACGCGGTTGCCCTGAAGGTCGTCCAGCAGCTTGCCGATGGCCTGCCGCGACCGCTCGAGCCGGTTGGGGCGCACGTCCTCGGCGAGCATGCTGCGCGACAGGTCGAGGAGGAGGACCACGTCGACGCCGCGGCGCTGGGCCATCTCCAGGCGGACCCCGAACCGAGGTCCGGTGAGGGCCAGCGCCAGCAGGCCGATCCCGGCCACGACGAGGGCGGACTTCAGATGCTGCCGGGTGCGGCTCACGCTGCGGATCAGGCGGGGCGCCACGGCGGCATGGGCGAGGCGCTCCAGGTCGCGGCGGCGGCGGAGGTGGGCCCAGGCGGCGAACCAGGCCGCCAGCGGCACCAGCAGCAGCAGCCATTGGTTGTGCTCGGCGGCGAAGCGCATCGGATCAGGGCAGGCTGCGGAAGCGGGTGCGGGACAACAGGAAGTCCCCCGCCAGGGCGAGGAACCCCGGCCACAGGAACAGGGCGTAGAGCTCGGAGTACTGCAGGTGAACCTCGCTGGTGACCTCGGTCTTCTCCAGGCGGCCGATCTCGGCGTAGATCTCGGCCAGCTTCTCGCCGCTGGTGGCGTGGTAGTACTTGCCTCCCGTGGTGGCGGCGATGGCGCGCAGGATCTGCTCGTCGAAGTCGAGGCCCCGGGCCCGGCCCATGATGCCCACAGGCTCGGCGCCGATTCCGATGGTGTAGGCGCGCACCCCCACGGCGGCGGCGGCCTCGGCGGCGGTCCGGGGGCTGATCTCGCCGGCGTTGTTGACGCCGTCGGTGAGCAGGATGGCGACGCGGCCCCGCTCCCCCTCCCCGCCGGCGTCCCTCAGCCGGTTGGCGGCGTTGATCAGGGCCATGCCGATGGCGGTGCCGTCCCAGCTCTCGTGGGCGAGCTGGATCTCATCCAGGAACTGCAGCAGCACGTCGTAGTCGAGGGTCAGCGGGCACTGGGTGAAGCTCTCCCCGGCGAAGACGACCATGCCGATGCGGTCCGTGTCCCGGCCGGCGATGAAGCGGGCCACCACCTCCTTGGCCACCGCCAGCCGGCTCGCGGGGCCCAGGTCGCGGGCCCTCATGCTGCCGGAGACGTCGAGGATGAGCATGATGTCCACGCCCTCGGCCGATACGTCCTGGACACGCTCGCCGCTCTGGGGGCGGGCCAGGGCGGCGACGAGACAGGCCGCGCCCAGGAGCCGGACCACGGGCAGGACCCGCCGGAGCGCCGCCCAGGGGCCGCCGGGCAGACGGCGCAGGTCGCTGACCTGGGGATAGCGGACCGAACCCCGCAGCCGCTGACCATGGCGCCGCTGGCGCCATCCCATCAGGGGCAGCACCAGCAGCAGGAGCAGGAAGACCGGATCGGCGAAGCGGAACTCGTCCATCGCTCACGCTTCCGCCGGCACCGCCGCGGGGGTCTCCACCCGGACCCGCAGCTGCTGCCCGGCGCCGCCCACCAGCCGCCGGCCCTCCGCCGGCGCCGCCGACGCCTCCGGGAGAGGGGGCTCGGCCCTGGCGAACTTGACCAGGTCCGCCGCCTCCAGGAAGCCGATGATCCCCTCCCGGATCCCGGCGTCGGGCGGCTCCGGCGCCCGGCGCAGATCGGCGGCGATCTCCGCGGTCGTGCGGTCGAGGCTGTCGACGGAGAGACGGTCCTCGAGGAAGCGGCGCATCACCTCGGAGAGCCGCGTGTAGTAGAGCTTCACGGCGCCGCGCTGCAGCAGCCCCGACTCGGCGATGAGGGTGAACTCCCTCTCGTAGTCCACGGGCGCCGGCGGCGGCGCGGGCGGCGGCGGCGGCGATTCCCTGCCGGCCCGGAGCACGAAGCGGCTCACGAGCCAGGCTGCGAGAACCGCCAGGACCGCCGCCAGGGCGGCGGCGAGCCACAGGGGAATGCCGCCGAGGATCGTCATGGGCGGCTTGATCGCCCGCAACGCGTCCCCCTCCTCCGGGCCGCGGGCGGACACGATCTGGATGGGGAGCGGCGCCGATGAGAGCCGCGCCGTGTCCGAGGCCGCCGAGACGACCAGGACCTCAACGGACGGGATCTCGCCCGCATCGAGCTCGTAGGCGGCCAGCTCATAGCGGCGCTCGTCCACCTGGCGGAGGCCGGCGGCGGCGCTCGTGGCCGGCTCCGACCGCGAGCGGACCACCCACGAATCCAGCCCTTGCGGAAGCTCCGGGAAGACGGAGCGGCTCGAGGCCGGACGCTCGACCCGGAGGCGCAGGGTCACGGGATCTCCGAGGCGGGCCTTCGCCGTGTCGACCTCCGCCGTCAGGAGGGGCGCGTCGGCGTGGACGATGGAGCCGACGGCGGCTGCGATCAGGGTGGCGAGGGTCAGGAACGCTGCCATCCGGCGGGACCGCCTACCCGTCGGCCGGCTCCACGGCTTCCGAGGCCTCCTCCACGGGCCTGGAGACGTCGTCCAGGCTCAGGTCGAGGTTCACCACGGAGTCCCCGTCGATGGTGACCACGGTGGCCACATCGGCGCGCATCGCGTAGGCGCCGCCGTCCTGCGTCGTCGCGCCCACCCGGAACTCGACGGTGCGGCCTCCGGTGAGATCGACGCGGACGGACAACTGCGGCGAGTCGAGCCCGAAGGCGGCGAGGACGAGACTCCCGCCGGGGCCGTCATCCTGGACGAAGTCCTCCGCCTCCAGCTCCATCAGGTCGTTCACCAGGCTGGTGAACCGCCAGGCCTTGGGCTCGCGGCCGGCGGCGTCGACCAGGTCCCAGGTGCCGGCGCTGTCCCGAGTGGCGGCAAAGACCCTCTCACCCCGGCGGCGCAGCTCGACCCTGGAGACCTCCTCCTCCGAGAGGACGAGGAGCTTCTTCTCCCGAAGCTCGGCCAGGGGCGTGAGCAGCTTGTTGACAACGGTGGAATCGACGGCGAAGACCTGGGGCCGGCTGGAATCGCGGGCGAACCGCTCTCCCTCTCCGGCCTCGGCCCCGATCCTGAGGCGCTTCTCGGCCCGGTCCTCCCCGATGAACAGGGTGACCTCCGCCAGGGCCTCGCCCTCCTGCAGACCGGCCGCCGCCAGCTCGTCGGCGGTGGGCCGCTCGAAGGCGATGCGCGTGGCCTCCGAGTTCCCCAGGCGCGACAGGATGCCGTCCACCCCCTCGGCGTCGGCTTCCCGGGCCACCGGCAGGTCGAGACGCCAGCCGCCGCCCTGCCGCGAGAACTCCACGCGTCCGCCGGCCCGGTCGAGCCGCAGGCTCCCGACCTCCTCCTCCTCGAAGGCCAGCAGGCGCCGGTCGCGCAGATCGAAGAGGCCCTTGTCGAGGTTGTCGAAGCGCCAGGCGCGCACCCTCAGGACCTCCGGGTTGCCCCCCGAACGCTGCAGGTAGGTGAAGCGCTCGGTGGGGGTGTCGTCGCCGAAGCGCAGGGTGTCGAGGGGCGCCGGCTCCCCGGCGAGGTCGAGGTGCACCTTCAGGCGCGGCCGGTGCAGGCCGTAGTCGCCCAGACGCCCGGCGTCGCCGGTCACGGAGGCGCTGTCCTGCAGGGGGTCGCCCTCGGTCTCGGTCTCGCGCAGGTTCCTCAGGTAGCGCTCCACGGCCTGCTGGTCGGCGCCGGTGGAGACGGGACGGGTGAGGCGCCAGGAGTCCTCCACCTTCTCCAGGACGGCTACGGTGTCGCCCCGGTCGATGGTGAGACGCCGGGCCTCGTGGTCGCTGAAGTCGAGCAGCTGGCGGGAGCGCTCGGCCTCGACCTGGCGCCGCTCGCCTCCCTTGATCTCGTAGAAGTAGACGAAGCCCAGGAGGGCGACGAAGATCCCACTGATGACGAGGTTCGTCTTCAGACCCATGTGCGGTGCCTCTCGCGCAAGTGGCTCAGGCCGCGGCGGCGGCCGGCTGGAAGTCGCGGCGAATCCATACGAGGATGCAGGCGTTGGCGATGCTCAGCCCCGCCAGCACCAGTTGCAGCGTCGGCTCGGGGACGGCCACGAAGGCCAGGCCCGCGTTGGCCGCCAGGGTCGCCAGGGCCGGCGGCCAGACCCGGGGCTCGCGCTTGTATAGGCCGTAGCCCAGCCCCCAGCAGATCAGACCCATGACGAGGTAGCCCTCCCCCCGCCAGAGGCTGGCCTCGCCGAGGCCGATGACGCCGATGATGTAGTACCAGGTGCCCAGGGCCAGGAAGTTGTAGACCAGCCAGGTCACGAAGCCGCTGACATAGGTCCCGTAACCCCGGCGCAGCATGATGACGAAGCCGGAGAGAGCCACGGCGAAGGGCAGGACGAAGACGGAGACCCAGAGGACGACGCTGCCCGCCGTGCCGACCAGGTTGATCGGGTTGAACCTCGGTTGCCTCGGCGGGATCGTCAGGCTCTCCTCGCCCTCGGTGAGCCAGCGGACCGCGGAGGCCACCAGCTCGCCGTTGGCCTGCTGGCCGATGTGCTGGTTGCGGGCGAAGTCGGCATCTCCGAAGACCACGATCCGGGTGCCGTCGCCCGCCGCCGCCGAGTCGGCCTCGGCCGTGGACGCCACCGCCAGGGACATGGGGCCGGGGCGGTCGCTCTCCGGATCGAAGTCGATGGCGCCGCCTTCGTCGCCCGTGAGCACGCTCAGGTCGGACTCGCCCCAGGCGTTGCGGTGGGTGAAGGCGAGGGCCTCCACCTCGAAGCCGCCCGCGGTGGGACTCACCGACCGCGCCATGGGGAAGAAGCTCATCTGGCCGCCAACGGCGCCCTCCGTGATCGGGTGATCGCCGTAGCGCAGGACCACCGGCACCGAGACGTCGGTGCCGAGGAGCTGCCCGAGACCGCTCAGGTCGACGACGAAGTCGTCTCCGATATCGATGTCGTACTCGTCGCGCAGGAGGGTTTCCAAGCCGCTGTCGCGCCCGGGATCGACGAGGAGCAGCAGGTCGCCTCCCCGCTCCATGAACCGGCGCACGCCTTCGACCTCGGCGGCGCTCAACGGACTCTGCGGCCCCAGGACGGCCAGGGCCTGCACCTGCGAGAGGTCGTCGGCGCCGGGCCGGAGGGGGTCGCGAACCCGCAGGTTCATCTCCTTGAGCCGCCCGTTGAGGATGCTGTAGCCCTCCCCGTCGACGTCGGTGAGGCGGCCCTCTCCGTGACCGCCGACAAAACCGATGGCGCGCTCGTCGGCGGCCAGGGCCCGGCGGATGGCGTTGCTCAGGGCCTCCTCGCTCTGCTCGGCGAAGCGCTCGGTCACCACCTGGCCGGCGCCCGTGACCTCGACGATGGAGGTGCCCCGCTCGCGGATGCCGTACTGACGCACCAGGAGGGCGTCCTTCTGGGGGTCGACGGTCTCGAAGTCGAAGCGGCGGGAACGGTATCCGTACTCCTTGGCGATCCCCTGGAAGCGGCCGCCTTCCATGTCGGACATGAAGGTGCGGACCTGGATGTACTTGCCCGCCTCGTCGGCCTCGCGCAGCAGTTCCAGGCTCTCGGGGGCCAGGGTGAACAAGGCGTCCTCGGTCAGGTCGAGGCGCCAGTGATAGCGGTCGCCGAGGTAGTTCAGCAGGCCGAGAACGCCGAGGGACAGGGCCACGCCGAGACCGGCGGCGGCCAGGTCGCGCAGGCTCCAGCGGCCGGACCGGGAGACGACGACGAAGCCGGCGGCGGCGATGGCCGCCGGATAGATGATCAGCGTGATCCAGAAGATCCAGTCCGACTGCGCCTCGGTGAGGGCGATGGGGTTGAAGCCCGGGTCCCGCGGCCGGATCGAGATCAGGGCCTCGTCCTCGGCGAGCCAGCTGACCGCGTTCAGGGCGAGGTCGCCGTTGCCCTGGCTGTCGAAGTAGCGGTTGCTCGCGAAGTCGGCGTCGCCGAAGACCACGAGCCGGCCCCCGGCGGCGGTGTCGGCCACCGCCACCCCGAGGCCGACGGGTCCGCGCCGGTCGGCCTCGTCGAGGCGTACGGTGCGGTCCCCCCCGGACCCCTCGCCCAGAACGGCCAGGTCCGTCTCCGCCCAGCTCGCCGAACTGGTCCGTGCCAGGACCGCGGCCGTCGCCCGCTTGGCGGCCACGGCGGCCGAGTCGAGCTCGACGGAGCGGGCGAGCTCGTAGAAGGTCATGACGCCGCCCCGGTGCCGCCGGGCGATGGGGTGCCGGTCGTCGTAGGTGGTGACCACGGGAATGGTGAAATCCAGTCCGAAGATCGACCCGATGCCGCTGGTATCGATGACGAAGTCGTCACCCGTCACCACCCCCCACTGCCCCATCAGCTCGTCGAGGCCGGTCTCCTCCAGCGCCTCGGCCAGCACCAGGAGAGAGCCGCCGCGCTCCAGGTAGCTGCCCACGGCCTCGACCTCGTGGCGGAAGAAGGGCGACCGCGGTCCGGCCACGATGAGCACGCGGCAGTCCTCGGGCACGCGGGCCTCACGCGCCAGGAACAGGGAGTCGCGAACCACGTAGTCGATCTCCCGAAGGCGCTCGGCCAGCAGTCCCAGGTCGGACTCGAGGTTGCCGACGCCGCGCTCGCCGTGGCCCACGGTGAAGCAGACCTGCTCCCGCCGGTCCCGGAGGACCTTGAGCATGGTGTTGGTGATCTCCTTCTCCGTCAACTCCGTGAGGCTCTGGCGCTCGGCGCCGGCGGCCAGGACCAGCGTGTTGTACGCGCGCACGCCGTACTCCTGGGTCCTCGCGGGATCGCGGTCGGGATCGACGAACTCGAAGTCGAACCGGCCTCCGCCGTGCACGGCATACTGCTCCAGCAGGCCGCGCAGCTCCTCGTCCTCCCCCTCCTCCATGAAGGCGAGGGCCTCCACCTCCTTGTCCAGGGCCTCCAGGGTCTCGATGGTCAGCGGCGCCAGGCTGTGCAACCGGCCCTCGGTCAGGTCGAGACGCTGGGGATAGCGGTCGGCGAGAAAGTTCACCATACCGAGGATGGCCAGCACCAGGAGGCCTCCCCAGAAGGCGTTGAGCCAGCGCCCGTACTGGCGGAAGAGATCGGGGTTGAGCACTGCCGACACGGCGACCAGCAGCGCCCCGACGCCGGCGTTGGCCGCCGGCAGCCAGACCGCCTCGGGCTCGAGGAGCATGGCCAGACCGGCGGCGGCGAGCAGGGCCGCGCCGGCGAGGCTGGCGAAGGTCGAATAGGGCTTCATCGCCGCCAGCGCCTCGACTCGAGAACCCGCGTGGTGAGGAACAGGCAGAAGAAGATGAAGCTCAGATAGAACAGGACGTCCGCCGTGTCGATGACGCCGCGCTGGAAGTCCTGCAGGTGCTGGATGATCGACAGGTAGGAGAGCAGCTTGGCCGCCGTGGGCCCGGCGAAGCTCGCCGACCAGTCGATCAGCCACAGGAGCAGCAGCGCGCCGAAGGAGAGCAGCACGGCGACGATCTGGTTCTCCGTCAGGGACGAGGCCAGGACCCCGACGCCGACGAAGGTGCCCCCGAGGAGCAGGTAGCCGAGGTAGGCCGACCAGATCGGCCCCCAGTCCGGATCGCCGTAGACCTCGAGGATGAGGCAGAAGACCAGGGTCAGGGCGACGATGATCGTGTAGAGGGTGAGGGCGGCGAAGAACTTGCCGAGGAGGACCTGCACCGTGGAGACGGGGGAGGTCATGAGCAGCTCGATGGTGCCGCTCTTCTTCTCCTCCGCGAAGAGCCGCATGGTCAGCATGGGCACCACGAGGAGCCAGATGAAGTCCATGACCGCGAAGAACTGGGTGACCACCATCTCGTTGAGGTTCAGGCTCGGCATGGCCCCCTGCATGAACTGCTGGCGCTGGCTGAACTGGAGGCACCAGAAGTTGAACTGCATGAGGATGTTGCGGAACAGGTACCCCGACAGGAAGAGGAAGACGCCGGCGATCACGAAGGCCACGGGCGAGACGAAGTAGGAGCGCAGCTCCTTGGTGTAGATGGCGAGGAAGTTGCGCATCACTGGACTCCTTCGGCTTCGGAGGTGAGACGCAGGAAGATGTCTTCCAGGGTCATGTCGAGGCTGCGCAGCTCGCGCAGGCCGTAGCCGCTGTCGACGACCGCCTTGGCCAGGGGATCGCGGAGATCCTGGCCAGGGGCGGCGGTCACCACGTACACGCCCTCGCCGGGGGCGGACTCGTCGCCGCTCTCCTCCTTGACCTCGAGCACCCCCGGAATGGCCTGCATCAGGCCGAGGACGTTCTCCCGGGGTCCGGCGACGCGGGCGCGCAGCAGCTCGCCCTCCTTCAACTGTTCCGTCAGGCTCTCCGGGGATCCCTCGCCGACGATGCGGCCCTTGTCGATGATGACCACCTTCTCGCAGGTCATCGACACCTCCGGAAGGATGTGGGTGGAGAGGACGATGGTGTGCTCGCCCCGCAGGGACTTGATCATCTCGCGGATCTCGATGATCTGCTTCGGGTCCAGACCCACCGTGGGCTCGTCGAGGATGAGCACGCTGGGGTTGTGAACCAGGGCCTGCGCCAGGCCGACGCGCTGGCGGTAGCCCTTGGAGAGGTGGCCGATCAGGCTGCGCCGCACGTGGGCGACGCCGGTCTTCTCCATCGTCTCGTCGATGCGGGAGGAGAGCACCGCCGAGGGCACCCCCTTGATGCGGGCCACGAAGCCGAGGTAGGCATCCACGGTCATGTCGGTGTAGAGGGGCGGCAACTCGGGCAGGTAGCCGATCCGCCGCCGAACCTCCATCGACTCCTCGAGGACGTCGAAGCCGTCGATGGCGGCCGTCCCGGAAGAGGGGGGAAGATAGCAGGTGACGATGCGCATGGTCGTCGTCTTGCCCGCCCCGTTGGGGCCGAGAAAGCCCAGGATCTGCCCGGTCTCGGCGCGGAAGGTGACGTCCTCGATGGCCGTCACCTCTCCGTAGTGTTTGGACAACTCGCGGACTTCGATCACGGAAATGACTCTCCTGTCAGTTGCGGCTCATGCGGCTCTTGAAGAATCGGGCCAGCGGTTCCACGTGGTCGCGGGTGGCGTCGATGCGGATCTCGTCGACGCCGAGTCTGCGAAAGGCGTGGCTCCGCTGTTGGGCGGCCTCGCGGCGCAGGTCGGCGAAGGTCTCGCGCGCCTCGGCGTGGCCGCTGTCGAGGATCAGCTCCTCGCCGGTCTCCGCGTCCTGGAGGGTGACGAAGCCGACGTCGGGAAACTCCAGCTCCCGGGGGTCCTCCACGGTCACGGCGATCACGTCGTGGCGGCGGGCGGCGCGCTGCATGGCGCGCTCGTAGCCGGTGTCGAGGAAGTCGGAGATGACGAAGACCACCGCGTGCCGGGCGATGACCCGGTCGAGGGTTTCCAGGGCCGTGGTGATCGAGGTGCCCCGGCCGCGGGGGCGGTGGTAGAGCAGCTCGCGAATGACCCGCAGCACGTGGCGGCGGCCCTTCTTGGGGGGCACGAAGACCTCCACGTCGTCGGTGAAGATCAGCAGGCCGGCGCGGTCGTTGTTGCGGATCGCCGAGAACGCCAGCAGGGCGGAGATCTCCACCGAGACCTCGCCCTTCATGCGGGGGCCGGAGCCGAAGGCGCCGGAGGCGCTGGCGTCGACCACGAGGAGGACGGTGAGCTCGCGTTCCTCGTCGAAGACCTTGACGAAGGGCTTGCCGCCGGCCCGGGCGGTGACGTTCCAGTCGATGGCGCGCACGTCGTCCCCCGGCTGGTACTCGCGCACCTCGGCGAACTGCATCCCGTGCCCCTTGAAGACGGAGTGATACTCCCCCGCGAAGAGGTCGGTCACCAGGCGGCCGGCCTGGATCTCGATGCGGTGCACCTTGTCGAGGATCTCCCGGGGAACCATTGGCTCAGGGGACCTCGACGTGATCGAAGAGTTGCTGGACGATGCGGTCGGAGTCGATCTGCTCGGCCTCGGCCTCGTAGCTGGTGGCCACCCGGTGGCGGAGCACCTCGGGGCCCACGGCCTTCACGTCCTCGGGGGTCACGTAGCCGCGGCGCCGGATGAAGGCGTGAGCCCGGGCCGCACGGGCAAGGAACAGGGTCGCCCGCGGGGAGGCGCCGTACTCGATGAGCGGCGACAGCTCCTCGAGGCCGGCGGCGGCCGGTTCACGTGTGGTCTGCACGAGATCGACGATGTAGTCCTTGATCTTGTCGTCCATGTAGACCAGGCGGACCGATTCGCGCAGCCGCAGGATATCGTCGAGGCCGGCCACCGCCTCGATGGGGATCTCGCGGTCCTCCATCATGCGCTCCAGGATCTGGCGTTCCTCTTCGCGCGCCGGGTAGTCGACCCGGACCTTCAGCATGAAGCGGTCGATCTGCGCCTCGGGCAGGGGATAGGTGCCCTCCTGCTCGATCGGGTTCTGGGTGGCCATGACCAGGAAGGGGTCGTCGAGGGCATAGCTCTCGTCTCCGATGGTGACCTGGCGCTCCTGCATCGCTTCGAGGAGGGCGCTCTGCACCTTGGCCGGGGCGCGGTTGATCTCGTCGGCGAGGATGAGGTTCGCGAAGACGGGCCCCTTGCGGGCCACGAACCCGCCCGAGTGCTGCTGGTAGATCAGGGTGCCCGTGAGGTCCGCCGGGAGCAGATCGGGGGTGAACTGGATGCGGTTGAAGCGGCCCCGGATGATCCGCGCCAGGCTGCTCACGGTGAGGGTTTTTGCGAGGCCGGGCACGCCTTCGAGGAGGATGTGTCCGCCGCACAGGAAGCCGATGAAGATGCGCTCCACCATCTGCCGCTGGCCGACGATGACGCGGTCCATCTCGGCGAGGACGCGGGTGACGAGGACGCTCTCCTCC